>NZ_JACZDT010000001.1:0-345537 GCF_015903855.1 Fictibacillus sp. 18YEL24 | reverse complement strand
AAAAGAGCCAACTAAAACACAAACTGCAAATTTCACCCGACAGAAAGCCTGGTGAATTGAACGTTATAACACCGAATGAAATAAATCAGTTTTTAACCCAATTAGCATTAGGTAGAGTTGTATCAATTAAGGCATGTGATATGATGATCAAGATTCTAAAACAACAGAAGATGAACGATTTACTTCCAAGTTTACTTCCAGATGTAGAAGGTCCTATTGGAATGATTCCGAATTGGGAAGCAGCTCACAAGACGGGCGATGTTTCAGGGGTGGAACATAATGTAGGGTTATTCTATTTTCCAGGTCATACATATGCAATTTCTGTATTGAGTAAAAACGTTCCACACCGAACTGAACCTAGGCGGATTATGGGTGAAATCGGATAATTATTATTTAATGTTTCAAGATAGTAAAAAAGCTAATGGATGCTTCTCATCCATTAGCTTTTTTATGTTAACAAATTGAATCTGTAGATTTAGGATTCTTCAATCCGAACATTGGTCGAACGAACAGAGCTAAATACGTACCTAACATAGCCATAACTGCCCATACCCAGCCGTGTAGGCTAAATGAAGCTATTCCGCTAAAGTAAGCACCAATGTTGCAGCCGAATGCTAAGCGAGCACCATATCCCATCAATAATCCACCAATTATGGATGCGCCAGCAATACCGGGTTTGATCTTTCCAGGTTTAAACGTTCCTTGGAAAGAAGCTGAAAGAAATGCGCCTAGAATAATACCAAAGTTCATTACGCTGGTTGCATCTGTAAGAACACTTTTCGTAAGAGCTTCGCCATTCTTTCCGTCAAAATAACCCCAAGTGGATACGTCAACACCTGTTGCCATCATAGCTTTACCGCCCCATAATGCAAACGCTGATGTAATACCCCATGGACTTCCTTTAACAGCTAACGTTAATGCATTTAATAAAGCGAGAACAATAGCTGCCGTGAATAATGGCCAAGAACCACGAAGTACTTTTTTCCATCCCACTGTAGTAGGAAGTGGCTTCATCATAGGCGGCTTTTTCTTTTTAGCTATTTGAACGGTTATCCAGTAGATTAGTGCAAATAATCCTAATTGAATAACTAAAGCGCCAAAAAAGCCGAGACCTGGAACCTGGTTTAAAGAAAGTGGCGGAAGAGAAGGCAATCCCATCCAAAATGCGAAGTGGTAAGCTCCAAGAACAGATCCTGCAATAAATGAGATAAGGGTTAAAATCATTGATGAAGATCCGCCACCTAAAGAGTAAAGTGTTCCTGACGCACACCCGTTTCCGAACTGCATCCCAATACCAAAAAGAAAGGCACCAACTAAGATACTAATGCCAACTGGTGATACATTTCCTGTGGGTTCAACACCAGTAAAACTAAACCCAGTACTAAAAATAATGGCAAATAATACGGATGCAACTGCAAGCATCAGCATATGTGCTTGAAGTCCTTGAACATTACCTACTGAAACCAATCTGCGAAAAGCTGAAGTAAAGCCAAAGCGTGCATAAAGTAAAGCTCCACCAAGTGCTAATCCGATGATAAAAAGGCTGCCTTGTGTCCAGTTAGCAACTTTAACTATTAAAAAAAACAAGATTACTGCTGCAAGTCCTCCCAAAAATACGTAAGTTCTTTGCATAGGCTGTAATTTTGCAACTACAGTAGTGGGCTGAAACGCAGGTTGTTTATTTGAAGAAAGATATGATTCTGTTTGTTCCATAACTATAAACCCTCCAAATCCTATGAGTTATGTCGGAATTATAGCATTATACTATGAATCCATAATTATGAAAAGTTATTTTAACTTATTCCACTATTGTCCATGTCGGAAAAGTAAAGTTTTTCATTTAATAATAAGAATAGATAGGGAAGGGGAATGAAAATGGCTAAAAGAAGAAATACATTTCATAATGATTGTTTTTCATGTGATGATTTGAATAGAGCAGGTCTGGGATCTGGAATAGCAGCTAAAGAATCATCTTTCCAAGCGCTAACTACAACAACTACAACTTTCCCAGTTTTAATAACACTAGACGATGCTGTAACAACTACAGGCATAGAATTTTTGAGAAATGGAGTTGCTTCAGGACTCCAAACAACTACTGGTGGAATCTACGATATTGCGTATATTGTTAGTTCAACTGTTACTACAACCACTGGGGTTGCAAATACATTGTTATTCGAGCTTGTTACGAGTACAGGGAGGGTAATTGCTGATTCAACAGCAACTCAATTCTTTCCAGCAGCTTCAGTAGCAGGATTTTCAGCAAATACAAATTTAGAGTTAGCTCTTAATGTAAGATTGATGCCAGGTGAATCCGTTTCAATAGTCTTGCGATCAATTACTCCGTTAATTTCAGCAGGGACGATTACAATTAACACAGCATCATTGTTTATTTCACCAACACCAACTATTGAAGAATTTAGAGAAGAGTCGTCAACAAATTGTTGTATAGAGTCAAGTATTCATCATTGTAAGAAAAATAGTTTATTTGGTGGTCAAAAAAATTCTCGAAAAAGATAAAAATATTCGCTGCGTCTTAATGTGAATTTTAAGATGTGGCAATTACATAAATTTACCCATTTTTTTCATTTCGTCTCACTATCTTAAGTAATCTTTGGTTTTGAGACTTGTTTCATTATGGTTTACATAGCTTCCGAGAATAGATATTACGTTAACTAGTAATAAATAATTAACTTACTTTAAATAGTATCGTCTATTCGTCTATTGTGTGTCTTTAAAACACAAACACCAATCCAAAAATTGCGATTGATGTGTTTTCTTAACTAAATTTTCTTTTCATTACATATAGAATTGAATTTCAGTTGAAACTCTTCGTCGGTACTTATCCAACGATAAAAAGTATTAATTCCTATGTTTGCACTTTTGCAAGCCTCTGGAAAATCTCGATATAAATTATAATAATACAGTAATTTTAATTTCCTTGCTTCTATTGCAGATTTATGGGCCTTAAACGGACGATCCTTTATTTGATCTGGAGGCAATTTTTCTCTGTTAAATTCTAAATGTTTTCTTTCAATATATAAGTTTTTATCTTTATAAATCCATTGCCCAAAGTGATAAACGGTTTTTCTCCCTGATAGGAATAATCTGTGATACTTTTCCTTACTTACTATGAAAGGTTCAAATGAGTAACGTTCTAATCTTTTCTTAAGATGTTCCATAAATGTTTGTGAGCCACCAACAAAAGAAACTGTTCTTTTCTTGTAGTTAATATTCCCATCACCATCAAAGAAACCTCTAACAAAATGACTTAAATACTCCTCTGGAACATATGGAAACTCTAATATTGTTGACTTCTTTGGACTCATCCCGTGTAATTTCATTAAATCTTCTTTCATAATCTTACTTGAGATGTTTAATAAGTGTACGCCTGTTCGAGGATTTGTTTTGATTGGGTGTGTAGATTGAAGTTCTTCTCTAATATCTTCGAGGATTTTAGGATCTTTTTGTGAAAAACTTACCAACTGCAAATCTTTTGGCAAGCAACCATCTGCAGCGAAAAAGCCTAGTACATATGCCATAGATGCTGACCATGTTTTGAAGTAATTTTCATTCACTGTATAACGTCTTAACCAGCTGCTGTGTGGTTGTCTTTCAACGTTATGTTGCTGCAGAACAGAATTGATATATCTTGCTGTCACATTTGCCTGTAATGCGATCTCATTGGAGGTCATTCCCATTTGAAAACATTCAATAATGGTAGGAATACTCATGGTGCACTTCTTTTTTCGCATACCAATCAACTCCTTTGTTCACTTAATTTAATTATACCGAACATTTGTTCTCTAGTCGAGTTTTTGGCACTTTTCACAATAAAAAGACGCTATCTTGAATGACAGCGTCCTTAAAAATTTCTATTTCATTAACTTTTTTATGATTTTCAAACCATGTTTGGCGTTCGGATATCGAAAACTAAAGTCGAATTTGTTCGTCTGGTTGAGCACACTTTTGTTATGAGAAAAAGCAACAAAACTGGACTCACCGTGATAACTACCTATCCCGCTCTCTCCTACTCCACCAAACGGCAGATAAGGTGTTGCGATATGCATTAAAGTATCGTTGATTGATCCACCACCAAAAGAGATGTTATTCACTACTTTTTCTTCGATCTCTTTGTTAGTCGTAAACAGGTATAGTGCAAGTGGTTTTGGACGTTCTACAACAAATTCGATCACTTCATCGATGTTTTCATATTCCAAGACTGGAAAAATCGGTCCAAAGATCTCATCACTCATAACTGGTGAAGAAGTATCGAATGGTGCTATTAGAGTTGGTTCGATCTTTTCACTTGTTTCATCGTATCGACCGCCGAAAAGTATTTCTCCTTCTGATAAGTAACTTTTTAAACGATTAAAATGACGATCATTTACGATCTTACCGAATTCTTCGTTTTGTAATGGGGTTTCACCGTAAAATTCTTTAATGACTTCTTTAAATGTTTCAATGAATGGTTGACGTATGTTTTTGTGTAGATAGATATAGTCTGGTGCAATGCACGTTTGACCTGCGTTCGTGAACTTTCCGAACGCTATACGTTTCGCAGCAAGCTTAAGGTCTGCTGTTTCATCTACAATACAAGGGCTCTTACCACCTAGTTCTAATGTGATAGGAATAAGTCTCTTACTAGCGGCTTCCATTACGATTTTACCTACAGGAACGCTGCCTGTGAAGAATATATAATCTAATGGTTGATCGAGCAATATTTGATTGGTTTCAACTCCGCCTTCTACGACTGCGATAAAGTCAGGATGATAGTATTCTTTGATCAGTTCATCCAATAGTTTTGACGTTTGTGGCGTAAGTTCAGATGGTTTTAAAATGGCCGTATTACCAGCTGCGATTGCACCGATTAACGGAGCAAGTTGAAGTTGAAACGGATAGTTCCATGGTGCGATTATTAATGTGACTCCATAAGGTTCAGCGATGGTATAACCCTTTGAGCCAATATGGGTTTTTGCTGTTTTTACTTTTTTAGGTTCCATCCATTTTTTTAGATATTTTTGAGTATGACGAATCTCTTCTAATAAAAAGCCTATCTCCGTTGTGTAGGCTTCTGCTTCTGATTTATTTAAATCTGTCTTTAATGCATGAAGAATCTTCGCTTCGTTGTTTCGAACAAGCTTTGAAAGATTGTTCAAAGCTTTCATACGGAAATCATATGATCGAGTTACGCCGCTTCGAAAGTAAGTTCTCTGAGCTTGTATAAGTTTATCAATCGATTCCTTTGTGCTTTCTTTCATCGTGTTTGGCTGATTCAAGCTTTACGCCTCCTACAACATAAAATTAAGTGTTTAAACTTATGAACATGTATTAGTGAAATCACTATAATATGTTTATGATAGGTAGTCAATGATTTTGACTTTAATCATTCATTATAATGTTACATTACTAAAATAACCTATAAGAAAGAGAACTAAACAAAAAGACCCTCTCCAAGTAAAAGAAAGGGTCTGCTTAATTTGTAATTTTAGTCTTGCGGAATAGCAGAAACTTGCCACTCTACTCCATATTTATCTGTTACTTGGCCATACGATGGGCTCCAGAACGTTTCTTGAAGGGGCATTGTCACTTTTCCCTCTTTAGAAAGTTTCTCAAAAACTTGTTTTGATGAATCTACAGAATCGATATGAATGGCTATGGTAACTTGATTTCCGACTGTATAAGGCATCCCTGGAAAATTATCGGAAAGCATCATTACGGTATCGCCTACTTTAAATTGAGCATTCATTACGCGGTCTTTCGCTTCTTCTGGAAGTGGATGATCAGGATCCTCTGGCATCTCTCCGAATGTTTGAAGTGAAATAAGTTCTGCATTAAATGCATCAACATAAAATTGCACTGCTTCTTTACCGTTACCATCAGTTACTACGTAAGGATTCACTGCTACAATCATTTTTAGCACCTCATCGTCTAATTTTTTCGACCACAGAACGTTTGTTCGTTTTTATTGTATCAGACTTTATTTTTCATTGCTACAATTTTTATATTTCTACTAAAACAGATCTACACCTTCTTTTACATATAAAAAAGAGAACCATTTAGGCTCTCTTCTATCTCATTATTTTAGATCAATACTATAGATTCCAAATCCGTTTGCATCAGTTTTATTTGTATATTGAATCTTACCTGTCTCACTCGTATATTTTTGACCATTCGGTGAAGATAGGAACGTTACGTTAGCGTTACCGCTGATTGGAGCTATGGACCAGTTGTTATCCGCAGTTGGTGTGATCTCTTTCATCTCTGTAATATAATCCATTAAGATCTGACGGTTCTCATCAGCAGAATCAACTACATATTCGCTGCCTTTAACTCCAGGGAAGTTTCCGCCGCCACCCGCTCTATAATTGTTCGTTACTACGATGAAATCTTGGTTAGGATCGACTGCTTTTCCGTCGTAAGTTAGATTCACGATACGGTTGCTATCAGCATTGATCACTGTTCCGTTTTTGTCATATTTAGGAGCTTTTGTTACATCTACCTGATAATTAACGCCGTCGATTACATCGAAGTTATAAACAGGAAAGCCTGAATCTAATAGTTCCTGTGCTTCTGTTTTGTTTGGATCGATCGTCTTAAATTTTCCAGCGGACATTTCAAGCCATTCTTTTACAACTGAACCTTTTACTTTAAGTGCTTTTAACGTGTTGTCATAAAGGTAGAGGTCACCGGCACTGCGAATCGTAAGTGGTCCCTTTTGAATCTCAGTAAATTCACCTACACCGTTTCTTCCTGCTTTAAATGGTGCGCCAACTGATAGGATAGGAAGATCTTTGTACTCTGGCTTGTTTAACGAGATGTATTTTTCTACATACCATTTCTGAGCATTCGTTACGACTTGAACAGATGGGTCATCTTGAACGAGTGCAAAGAAGCTATGAATATCGTCTGTCGTTGAACCGATTGGTGTGTTTACGTACTTGATCGTTGCATCATGTACATTTTTTACAGTCTTCACCACTTTTTCGTCTGGTTTAACGGTAGCTGCACTTCTAACTGAAGACTGAGAAGAAACGACTTTCCATCTTCCACGATCTTGTTGAAGGGTTAAGTCGATCAGACCAAGTGATCCTCCGCCATAGCCTGCTTGTACAGCTGGCACACCGTTAATCGTACCTTTCGCATTATCAACGCCAGGAAGAACATTACCTTTTGCGTCTTTAAACAATGCATCTAATGATTTCTCATCAGCAGCCGGGAATATCTTATGTGTGTGCGAAAACGTAAGAGCATTAATTCCTTTTACTTTGCTGAGTGCATAAATCACATCTTCTGTGTTCGTTTCACTTCCATTAAAGCCTGAGTGAGCTTGTGCGATGATGATATCTGCACCTTTTTTCTTCATCTGCGGGATGAACTTTTCCGCACTTTCAATAATATTTTTTGTAATTACTTTCCCATCAAGGTGTGATTTATCCCATTCGTTGATTTGTGGTGGTACGAAACCAATATAGCCGATCTTTAAAAGCTTTGGTCTGCCGTACTCATCTCTAACGAATTTCTTTACAATTTTGTATGGTGAGTATTTGTTTACATCATTTTTAGGATTATTATCATGATCATCTACGTACACGTTAGCGTTTACAAAAGGAAAATTAGCATCATCGTACGTTTCTGCTAAAAAATCAAGTCCGTAATTAAACTCATGGTTTCCTAATGTTGCCATATCATAATCCATAAGATTCATAGCGGCGATGGCCGGATGAACTTCTCCATCTTTTAGCGGTGCAATCTTTGCTTTGTATGTACCAAGTGGCGTACCTTGGATCAGATCCCCGTTGTCGACTAACACACTGTTCTGACTGTACTTTAAGTCTTCTCGAGCTGTTTTAACCAGTGTAGCTGTCTTTGCTAGTCCCACGTTTTCTGATGCGGCATTCTTGTAATAATCAAAGTTTAATAGGTTTGTATGAATGTCTGTTGTTTCCATGATCCTGAGGTTAACTTTACTTTTGTGTTTTGCTGGTGTTTTAGCGATGGCTTGACCCGCTAGAGGTGAACTTAAAAGACTGATAGCTAGAGTAAGTGAAGCTACTTTCTTAACATTTTTATTCACAACAATAACCCCTTTGTTTCATATGATTGAGACTTTTTGGTCCCAAGGAAGATTATAGTCTTCCTTTTCTGATAATACTAGCTTGTTTTTTCAAGATTCTGTGCTTTCTTACACAACATGTATATTTTCATCGTTTACATATAGTATAGTAGTTATGTAGTACCCATTAAATTCCATTAAACGAATTGAAAGGAATGAAGAAAATGGCAAAATCAAAAGCAAAAAAAATGAGAGAAAGAATAGTTCGTGAAGGTAAACGAAATCCTACTCATGATCGAAGCGCATTTGCTCATCAAGAGATCTATAATTGGATGACAACAAAGACGACAAAATCGAAAAGAGAAAAACTTAACAACATCAAACATAAGAAGCGGCTATCATCCACTGGTTACAATGAGGATCATAGCCGCTCTTTCATTTATACTGCTTGCTTCTGACTTTGTTGAACGTGAGAAACGATCACTTTTTTAGACTTTGTGTTAAATAGTAGATTCAGTAGAACAGCCATCAAACTTCCAGCTACGATTCCGTTTTCAGTAAGAATTTGAATACTTTCCGGAAGTCTGCTGAACAGTTCAGGTTCTACGGTTACCCCTAAACCCATTCCTACTGAGCAAGCAATGATAAGAAGATTTTCTTGTTTAGCAAGGTTCACTTCACTTAACATTTTGATACCAGATGCAAACACCATTCCAAACATGGCAACCATTGCTCCTCCCATTACAGCTGTTGGGATTAAAGTCGTTAGTGCAGCCACTTTAGGAATTAAGCCAAGGAAAATAAGCATCCCCCCTGCAACATAAATTACCTGCTTTGCTTTTACCCCAGATAACTGAACAAGGCCAACGTTTTGTGAATATGTCGTATAAGGAAAAGCGTTAAAGATTCCACCTAGAATAATGGCAAGACCCTCTCCACGATACCCTTTCGTTAAGTCTTTTGGTGTTAAGTTTCTGTCGCATATCTTTCCTAACGCCATAAATACACCTGTTGACTCAATCAAACTTACGATAGCCACTAAGATCATGGTAATGATCGCACCAAGTTCAAAGGTAGGAACTCCAAAATAAAAAGGCGTTGGCATATGAACCCATGATGCTTCCATTACTGGCGTGAAGTCAACTAAACCTAGGAATACAGAAACTATAGTTCCCGTTATGAGACCGATTAAAATTGAGACAGAACGAATGAAACCTTTAGAAAATCGATATAAAAGTAAGATAAATGCTAACACACCAAAAGAGAGCAATAAATTTTGTGCTGAACCAAAGTTCTCACTTCCCGCTCCGCCTGCCATGTCTTTGATTGCAACGGGTATTAATGTAATTCCTATAATCGTTACAACAGTTCCTGTCACGATGGGTGGGAAAAGCTTAAGAATTTTTCCAAACGCTCCGGCAAAAATAACAACGAATAAACCTGCTGCAATGATGGAACCGTAAATGGCACTCATTCCATATTGTCCACCTATGGCAATCATCGGTCCTACAGCTGTAAAGGTACAGCCTAGAACAACGGGAAGACCCACTCCGAAAAAGCGATTCTGCCAAACTTGGATAAGTGTAGCTAGTCCACAAGTAAGAAGGTCTATAGCTACTAAATAAGATAACTGTTCAGGAGATAATTTCAGTGCACTTCCTACGATCAAAGGTACGATCACTGCTCCTGCATACATAGCAAGAACGTGTTGAATACCTAAAGAAAATACTTTACCCTTCTTCATGATGACATCACCTCAGATTGGATGAACGATATCCCGTTCGTGTTCATTTCTTTTATTCTTGCGATTGATTCAACGCGATATCCTTTTTCCTCAAGTTTTTCACGACCGACCTGAAATGATTTTTCGATGACGATCCCAATTCCAGCGATCGTAGCATGAGCTTGATCAACGAGGTCCGCTAGACCAAGTGCTGCTTCACCATGCGCTAAAAAGTCATCGATAATCAACACATTGTCACCAGGCTGAATGAATTTCTTAGCAACAGAAATTTCGTTTTGTTCTTGTTTTGTGAAAGAATAAACACCTGATGTTAAAAGACCCTCAGTTAATGTTAATGATTTCTTTTTACGAGCAAAGACAACAGGAACATGTAATTTCAGTCCTGCGAAAACGGCAGGTGCAATACCAGAAGATTCTAACGTAACGATTTTTGTTATTCCTTCATTCTTAAAACGATCGGCAAATTCAGTTCCAATTTGCAGCATGAGATCTGGGTCGATCTGATGGTTCAAAAACGAGTCCACTTTTAAAACGGATGGTGACAATACGATTCCTTCATTACAAATTTTCTTTTCTAAAAAATTCATTTTTCCACCCCATTGTATTAATTTACACAAAAAAACCGGAGAACGCCTTCCCTCTGAACGAGTGAAGCAATTCTCCGGTTAAATGAAATCGGAACACATAAATAGCCCAATACATCTATAGAAAGATGCATGGAAAGTTTGCGTCACTCGTAGTCAAACCCTTAACGGGGGTTTGGTAGAAACTTGCAGGCCATATCCCTGCGATTATACGAGCTGTATGAAGTTAACTCACATTATACGTTAAAGGACTGAAAAAGAAAACCACTTTAAGCGACTTTACGATTTTTACTGTTTTTAGGCGTAAATCTATTGAAGACAGGATATACAAGGAAACCTAAGAAAAATAATCCGATTCCTAAAGTGAAAGTCTTCGCATCGGATGTTCCCGAGATGATTACCCAGCTGGAATAGATAAATGCTAATAAGGCAATCACTCCGTCTCTTACGCGTGATCCTTTTATCTCGTTATAAGTTTCTCCACTATAGACAAGCTTTAAAAAGTAAATGGAAGAGATCAAGTACGGAATTAAATATGCGAGCGTTGCTGAAGTAGTTAAGAAAGTATAAGCTTCACCAATCGTACCTGATATCGTAGAGAAGATAAAAATTTGAGACATGATGTTGGTTACAGCTAATGCGTTCACTGGGCTTCCGTTTTTATTCACTTTAGCAAAGATAGCGGGAAACACACCTGATTTGGCTGCTTGATATGGAACTTCTGAACTTAAGAGAATCCAGCCAATCGTTGAACCGAATAAAGAGATAACAGCTAACAAACCCATTAAGGAAGCCCCCGTATTCCCAATCAGAACGGATAATACATCAACGAATGGTTTGTCTGAACTCATTAGAACTTCTCGTTGAAGAACATTCATCGTAAGTAGTGTTGTAATCATATAAATGCTTAATGCTATAAGCAGACCCACAATCGTTGCTTTTTTTACATCTCGTTGTGAAGAAGCTCTTCCGGATAAAACTACAGCTGATTCAATCCCAACAAAGGCCCATAATGTAGCAATGGCTGCCATATTGATCTGACTTCCAAGACCATGAGAGGTCCCTTCATTGTCTACAATTGGGAAGTATGCATCAGCAAAGATGGTTGACTCTACTGCGAAGAGTGCAGCCACAATAAATAACATAAATCCGATTACCTTAGAAGCAGTTGCAACAAAATTAAGTTTACCTGCTCCGTTCATGCTCTTGATTAAAATAAAATGTGTGAACCATAGAAGAATGGTGCACACTGCAAACGTAATAAACTTACCTAACTGAATATCTTGATTAAGTACTGTTCCGATAACCTTTGAACTTCTCATCATTGGGAAAAATGTTGATAAATATCCAGCAAAACTCGTGATGATAGCAACGTTGCTGATCCAATTCGCGACCCAGTATCCCCACACCATGCTAAATCCTGCTACATTACCTGCTTTTGGATTGGAGAATAAAGCTCTAGCATAGCTTTGAGGACCTGCTGTTAATTCTGGTTTTCTTATGGCTAGTGACCCAAAAACTAACGCGATCATCAATACGCCAAATCCTGTAACTGCCCATGCCGCTGTAACGCCAATTGGACTAGCTGTTTGAGCTAATGTGTTCGGTAACATGAAGATTCCCGAGCCTACCATGTTTCCAACGACAAATGCAGTTAGCAGCCACACGCTCCAATTATTACTTTTCATGATGTAAGTACCTCCTGTTGATAAAAGCCAATAAAAAAACACGTATGGAAACGCCCATACGTGAATATAATCAGCATCCTCCTAAAATCTCTCATAGCTCAACGCAGAAAGTTCTGCGACAGTTCTGCACTTGTTCAATGCAGCCCCAATAGGTTGTTACGTGGATATCAACCCATTTCGGCATCAATTCCTTTTAAACTGTTGTCAAAAGCACCACTTGCCTCTAACAGTTCTACTCATAATTCATGCGACCTCTACCTCACAGAGATTAATGTGAGGACTTTTATTTAATTAATTTATTGTAACGTTTTGTAGATTAACAGATTGTTCTTTCTGCGTCAATGTTTATCCATTATTTATAATCTGAACTCTGCCGGATGGTTTCGTAAACTCTTTTGCCGATTAATGCGTATCCTTTTTCGTTAGGGTGAAGTTTGTCAGAGAAATAATCGCGTTTATTCTTGTCGATGAAGAGGTCATCCGTGCGTATAAAAGCCGTGTTTTTATTTTTCTTTGTCACTTCAATCGTGGATTGATTCCAATTTGATACAGCCTCATTGACAACAGCCATATCACTCCATTCAGCTTTAGGGTTATAGATCCCTAATATATAGATGGTCTTCGGATTTTCTTTATTTTGTACCTGTTGTATGATCTGATTCAGGTTCTCCTTATAGATTTCCTCGTTTGCTGCAAGCTCTTCTTTGTTGAATTTCGTTAATAGATCTGTGCTCTTCAGAAAATCATTCGTTCCAATATTGATGAAAATCACATCAGAACTTTCAGCTGTCTTTGCTATCTCAGGATTTTCCAACCGCTTACGTAAGTCTGTGCTTGTATCATTCGGAACTCCAAAGTCATGTACAACAAGATGTTTGTTTAAATCTTCTTCATACCGATCTTCAACATCTCCTATATACCCATTATCTTTTGTATCACCTAATCCGTATGCGAGTGAATCTCCAAGAGCAGTAACTTCCATTTCTTTGGAATTAAAGGAGTATACTCCAAAAGCAACGCCTAACACAATGATGATACACGCTGCCATTATCAATGATATTTTCTTCATGTTCTACCTCCGACTTTCTAGTTGTTTATTCTAAGTATGTATCAGGGGGAATTTCTTTAGACCCTTAGGCATTATTGGTATTCATACCTGTTTTGGTTAGCTTTTAAACAAAAGATGTTTACACATGTTGAAAATCTGGTCAAAAAAAAGACAACAGAAATAGTTCATGTTGTCTAAGTAGATTATGTTAACTTTTGTGATATCAAGTCAGCTACAAGAATATAACGCTCAGGTGATGCACCTATAAAATCAAAAGGATAACATGTGGATACAGTTAATGTTGCTCTCGGTTTAGGTACGATGACGGTCCTGTCATCTTTATCAACAATGCGCACATGTTTAATTCTATAAGTAAAGGTACCTGCTGACGTTTCTACGATCAACTTGTCACCCTTTCCTACTTCACCTAACTTGCGGAAAACAGTATCTCGATGTCCTGAAAGAACCGAATTATCCTGTTCTCCTGGTAAGACACTTTTTTCAAAATGACCTACACCCCTTTCTAACTCCTCTTCATCCGTTCCATGAAAAATAGGGAGTGTAGCATTTAATTTTGGTATAAGCAATTTCCCGATATTCTCACCTTTATTTGGTCTTTTCGAATAAAGGGATTCTTGATTTAAGTTTTCATGCTGTCTTGAGGGTTTTTCCACACTCTTTACAATCTTTGTCTGACCAGTCTGAAAGAGCAAATACCCTTTTATAAATGTATAAGCATTTGTTGTACTAAACCAAACACCGAGTAAAATTAAAACAAAAGAAAAGATCAGAAGTATCTTACGAATGCTACCTCTACTTCTCATTAGATTCCTTTGACGCGAAATCTTCTAAATAGGTATATGCCTGCCGCTAAAACAACTAATCCATATAAGGAGTTCTCTAAATGGTTTGTAGCGGTTTTAGGAAGTTTTCCGCCTTTCACTGTTTTTACAGGTGGACTCGATTTCGTCGGTGCTGCAGAAACAATCTTTTCAACTTCTTGAATATCTTTTCCTGTTTCTTGTATCAGTTCAGATCCAAACATTTCGGCTGTAATGCGGATATCTGCTAATAGTTTTCCATTCAAATTGTATACTTCCATGATAAGATCATTTCCATTTGTCGTTTCCATCTTCATTAATGCATCCATTGAAACAGGTTGTTTTTGTCCATCAACAACTAGATAATACTTTGTCTCAAGTTGTAATAGTTGTTTCATCTCAGAAAAGATGGAAAGAAGTTCAGCAACTTGTTCGGAAGTAAGTTCGTCTGCTGTTTCAAAATCTTCAAACGCCATCATTCTTTCCGCAAGAGTCATCATCTGATCAAGGAACGCTGGATCTTCCCAATTCAGAGTCTCCATATGAGCCAATAGATTTTCTATTTCTGTTTCTGTTAAATCAATCTCTGTAAATAGATCCTCGATATCATCACCCATATAGTCATCGCCATTTATATAAAAATCAACGGCTCCTTCAAGATCTTCAATGTATTCATAGTTTTCTCTCGAATCATCATTTTCTTTTAATAAAGCATCCAGTTCCGCAAGGGAAGCTAGGTTGTAATCTTTTAATAGCTGTTGAAGGTTTTCATCATTAATTGGAGTTCCTTCCCAGTCATCTCCATTAATATAATAATCAACCGACCATTCCAGGTGTTCGATATATTCATAGTTTTCACGTGAATCATCGTTTTCTTTTAATAAAGCATCCAGTTCTTCAATGGATTTTAAATCATAATCACTTAATAATTTTTGAAGGTTTTTATCGTCTATAGGTGTGCCGATCATAAAATCAACTTCGTCGAACAATTCCTCTTCAAAAATAATGTAAGTTCCATCAAGAACATCTTGTCCTTCCTCAATAGATCCATATTCCACAAGAAGTTCATTAAGTCTATCGCGGCTGATGTCAAACTCTTTTAACACGGATTGAACACCTTTTTCTGTTAGAGGCGTACCCAATTCATCTACCGATTCAAAATCTCTTAAAGCCCACTCTTTACTGTTCAAATAATCTACAAAATCCTTGGAATTCCACCCGATCTCTTGTAAGAACGCTTTATACTCTTTGTCGTTTGCATTGATCGCGAACGCTGACAACGGCAAAATGCCGAGGCTAATTGTAATAGCCAATAAGAAAGTTACAACCTTTTTCATCCCTGACCCCCAGAAAACTTGTTTAATATAATTTCTAGAAAATTATACTGCCAAAATCTTCTTTTGCATACAAGTTTTTTTATTTAATAGGGGAATCTAGTTTTATCTATTTTTTCAATTATAAATTCCTTAATATTGTTAGTGTTTCCAACTAAAATAGAATGTTCATGATTTCTTCATTGTAAATACCGTCAACTTTGTTTACGATAAAAGTAACTTCTTTTTATTTAGTAAAAATTCTACGAGGTGAACAATGGGTAAACAAAAAAAGAATAAGGCTTATGTAAACAGCTCAAAGAAAAAGAACAACTCTTCTCCTGTTTGGCTTTTTTGGACGATTGGTATTCTGACTCTTGGATTGATTGTTTTTCTGTTCAGCGGTGCACTTGATAATAATGATACGTCCACAGCAGATATTTCCTATGAAAACCAGCCTTACTTAGGTGAGAAAGATGCCGCTGTTAATATTATTGAGTTTGGAGATTACAAGTGTCCTGCATGTAAGAACTTTAATGAGTCATTCTTCCCGCTTATTGACAAAGAACTGATTCAAACAGGTAAGGTAAAATTCTATTTCTTAAACTATCCGTTTATTAATGTAGATTCAGAACGATCTGCTATTTTTGGAGAAACCGTTTATAAAGAATTAGGAAATGAAACGTTTTGGGAGTTTCATAAAACGCTATACGAAAAGCAGCCTGACGATCAAAATCTAGAACGTCAAGATATCTTTACCGAGAAATTCTTAACAGAAACGCTTGGTGAAGTGACTTCAGATGAAGATGTTAAGAAAGTAACCGAAACATGGAAGAACAAGGATAATGAAAAAGCATTAAAAACAGATGAAACACTTGTAAATGAACTTGGTGTAACTAGCACACCTACATTATTTGTTAATGGTAAAAAGTTTGAAGGTACATCTTTAGAAGATTTAAAGAAAATGGTTGATGATGCTGCGAAGGAGAGTAAGTAAAGGTGGGTAATAAACCTTTGTTGATCGCTTGGATAACATCAATCGTTTCCTTGGTAGGAAGTCTGTTTTTTAGTGAAGTCATGAAGTTCGTGCCATGTGATTTTTGCTGGTATCAAAGGATATTGATGTATCCGTTAGTAATTGTGCTAGGTGTTGCTTTTTATCAACAAGATCATAAAGTCACACGATATGTCCTTCCTCTATCCTTTCTGGGCATCATCGTTTCTGGCTATCATTATGCTCTTCAAAAAATACCTGCATTAAAGGCTTTTGAGGTATGTACATCAGGTGTTCCATGTTCAGGTCAGTATATCAACTGGCTAGGATTCATTACGATTCCACTTCTTGCGTTCGTTGGATTTATGATTATTACGATCTGTATGTTATGGATGAGAAAGCAATCGAATTAATCGGTTGCTTTTTCTTTTGCTCTGACTATAAAAAAGAGCCTGTCCTATAAAAAGGACCGGCACATCACTGGAATAGAATTATTTTAGATCTACGTTATGATACACTTGCTGCACGTCTTCTAAATCTTCTAAAGCATCGATTAATTTCTCAAACTGAACCTGTGATTCTTCAGTGAGTTCCACATCGTTTTGTGCAAGCATCGTAAGTTCTGCAACAGAAAACTCTGTAATCTCTGCATTCTTAAACGCTTCTTGTACAGCATGAAACTGATCAGGTTCAGCGTATACGATAACAGATTCATCTTCTTCAATTACATCACGAACATCTAGATCTGCTTCCATCAACAATTCCAATACATCATCAGCTGACTTTCCTTCTAAACCAATTACAGCGGTTGCATCGAACATGTATGATACTGCACCAGAAACACCCATGTTTCCATTATTTTTATTAAAAGCAGAACGAACTTCCGCTACTGTACGATTTACATTATTCGTTAAGGTATCCACAATAATCATCGATCCGTTCGGACCAAAACCTTCATAACGAAGCTCGTCGTAGTTCTCGTCTGAACCACCTTTTGCTTTTTCAATCGCACGGTCGATGATGTTCTTAGGTACGCTATATGTTTTTGCTCGTTCTAAAACAACTTTTAATGACTGATTAGATTCCGGATCAGGCTCACCCTGTTTTGCAGCCACATAGATCTCACGACCGAACTTAGCGTAAATTCGGCTAGTATTTGCGTCTTTTGATGCCTTTTTCTCTTTAATATTATTCCATTTACGTCCCATATTGCTCACTCTCTTTCAACTATAAATCTATGTAGAACATTATACATCAACTTAACTAATATTTAGTAGTATAAGAATTAAAACGAAAAGCAACCCGGTAAACAGGCCGCTTTTCTCTATTGTCCATATTTGTAGATTCTCTCTGGTCTGCCTACACCTCCATAAGTGATGTCTGCTTTTGCTTTTTGTTCTGAGACGAGATATTCCAGGTATCGCCTTGCTGTTGTTCGGCTAACTCCGGTACGCTGTCCGAGGTCTTCTGCAGTAAAGCCTTTTTTGTGCTGCATCAATATGGTCAATAACTTTTCTAGTGTAATAGGATCTATCCCTTTTGGAAGTAAGAATGGTTCAATCTCAGCCTTTTCACGTTTTAACAAAGAATCGATCATGTTTTGATTGATTTCTTTATCCGCTGACAGTTGTGTGATAGATTGCTTATAATCGTTAAATTGCAATAAAGTATCTTTAAACCGCTGAAAGATTACGGGCTTTACTATATAATCAAAAATACCATCCTCTAGAGCGTGTTTTAAGGTTTTCACCTCGGTTGCAGCTGTTACCATGATGACTTCCATTCCCCGAAATTCACTTCGAATCCACCTTAGCAGGTCGAGTCCATTCATATCTGGAAAATATATATCTAAGATAACTAAATCAGGTTTTAATATGGAAATCTGTTCTTTTGCTTCTTCCTCGTTTAATGCAATGCCACATACAGAAAAGCCTTCTACTTTTTCAACAAATTTCCGGTTGATCTCAGCAATTCGAATGTCGTCTTCAACGATAAAAACTTCCCATGAGCTCATGATGTCTATCCTCTATTCTTTCGGGATTATAACAGTGAAAAGCGTTGTGTCTGCTTTTGTTCTCTCATAAAATATTTGACCGTTTAATACTTCTACAGCTTGTTTGATCAGAAATAAACCGTATCCACGATCTTGTCCTTTTGTAGAGAATCCCTTTTTATATAACATATTAGCGATATTTTCAGGAATTCCTCCTCCATTATCTTCAACTTCAATGATCAGCTGTTCTCCAAAATCAGAAAGACTGATTTTTACTATTGGGTCATGCGCTCTCGACTCCATTACTGCATCCATTGCATTGTCTACTAAATTTCCAATAATGGTAACAAGTAATTGTCTGTCCATCGAGTCAGGTATATCTTTTAAATGACTGGCAGAATCAATTGCAAAGGCAACTCTCAGTTCGTTCGAACGATTAAACTTACCGATTAACAAACCGCCTATATAAGGATCAGAAATATGATCCATGATAAATTGTGTAAAGTATTGATGAACATTTGACTCTTTCGTAATAATGTCTTGTGCCTCTTGATAAGAACCTAACTGAATCAGACCTGAAATTAAATACAGTTTATTTGAGAATTCATGAGTTTGAGCTCTTAAGCCCTCACTATAGCTTTTAACTTGGGCGAGTTCCTCATTTAATCGATAAAGCTCATCTCTGTTTCTAAATGTTGCGACAGCACCTATTACTTGCTCATGATTATCTAATATAGGAATTCGATTTGCGATAACTTTCGTGTTTCCGAGTTTCATCTGTTCGTCAAATTCATTTTGACCAGAAGCAATGACATCAAGTAATCTTGTATTCGGAATGGCTCTTAACACATTTTTCCCGATTAAATTTTCACTTCCAGTTTCAAGCATCTGAAGAGCAGTATGATTTGCGAGTGTTATTTCACCTTCCCGATTAACAGCGATCACCCCTTCTCTAATCGCTTCTAAGATCGCGCTTTTTTCTTTGTATAACAATCCGATCTCTTTTGGTTCTAATCCATGGGTGGCTCTTTTTACTCCTTTTGCAATCATTACAGAACCGAGTGTTCCTAGCAGCAAAGTAATGGTACCTATAATGATAATCTTTAATTTATACGGCCAAATATCCTCTTTGATCTGATCGGTAAGAAAACCCACTGAAACTAATCCAATGATTTCGCCATCATTATTTCTAATAGGTGATTTTCCTCGCACTGCTGGACCAAGAGAACCTGTTGCTTCAGTTATACTCGGTTCACCTGATAAGGCTTTTTGGTTGTCACCACCTACCATTTTATTTCCAATTCGTTCTTTAATGGGGTGTGAATAACGAACACCTTCTTTGTTTCCAACTACGATGTAATGAGCTCCAGTTTTCTTTCTAACCTTTTCTGCATAAGGCTGAATCGATTTTGAGGGATCATCACTTTCAAACGCATCAATAAAAAGCGGGTTGTTACTTACCGCATAAGAAACACTTAGTGCCCTTTCCCCAATTTGACTCTTAATCGTGTCTTCGAACATATTTTGAAAGATAACCGCTAATGTGGCAATAACTATAAAGATTAGGGAACAGCTGATGAGAATTAATTTTGTTTGCAGTTTCATAGTTTCCCTCCGTAAAAATAGAAAAGACTTTCTCAGAATAGAAAGTCTTCTCTACCTCTCTTCTTTTATCCTTCAACGTTTACAACAACATTTTTTCCTTTTAACCGCAGAATAAAAGGTATGAGAATCCATAGAACGGCGCAAATCAGGAAAAATGCAGATATAGGTTGTTGAACAAATACCAAAAAATCACCATTTGATGTTGTTAAAGCACGTCTCATGTTGTTTTCAATCATTGGCCCTAAAACTAAGCCGAGTACGAGAGGAGCAATAGGATAATCATTCTGTGCTAATAAATATCCAGCAAGTCCAAAGCCGATCAATAAAAACAGATCGAACGTGGTTACTTGTACAGCGTAAACACCAAAGACAGAGATAGCAATAATAATAGGCAGCAAGTATTTAGCTGGTGTTTCAATAATTTTTGCAAAAACCTTAACAAGCGGCATGTTAAGGATAAGAAGCATCAAGTTTCCGATAAACATTGAAGCGATTAGCCCCCATGCCACGTCTGGGTGATCACTAAACAATAAAGGACCTGGCTGAACGTTATACATAATAAGAGCTCCCATAAGAATCGCTGTCGTTCCAGATCCCGGAATTCCGAGTGTTAATAATGGAATCATTGCTCCTCCTGAAGCTGCGTTGTTTGCTGACTCAGGAGCCGCAACTCCGGCAATCGCACCTTTTCCAAACTTTTCAGGATTTTTACTTATCTTCTTCTCAGCGATATATGAAAAGAAAGAAGCGAGTGTTGCGCCTGCGCCTGGTAAGACACCAATAAAGAATCCTAAAAAAGAACCTCGGGCAATGGGTCCGGCACTTTCTTTAAGGTCTGCTCTAGAAGGGATGACTCTCCCAACTTTCGCAACCTTTTCCGCGTCTTCTTCTTTATGCAGAACCGTCTTAAACACCTCACCTAATGCAAACAGACCGACAGCAACCGTTAAAAATTCAAGTCCGCCAAACAGAACAGGAATATCATAGGTGAATCGAGCAACGCCAGAAACAGCATCGATTCCGATCGTGGCGATCAAAAGTCCGGTTACGGTCATCATCCATGCCTTCGTGATTGATCCTCCCGCCAAGCCACTAACTGCGGCAAGGCCTAACAGCATTAAAGAGAAATATTCTGCAGGTCCGAATTTCAAGGCCATCTCTGATAGTGGATCTGCTAATAATACCAATCCGATGATGGAAACAATTCCGGCAAAGAAAGAACCGATTGCTGCGATCGATAATGCAGCACCTGCTCTGCCTTGCCGAGCCATCTGATAACCATCAAGTGTTGTAACAACAGATGAAGATTCACCAGGTGTGTTTAATAGAATGGATGTAGTAGATCCACCATACATGGCTCCATAGTACACACCCGCTAAAAGAATGATAGAACTTGTAGCTGCTGCAGAAGGATCCATTCCGCTAGTAAAAGTAGCTGTTACAGGAATTAAGAGTGCAACACCACTCATCGGTCCAATACCAGGTAAAACGCCTACTGCCGTTCCAATTAATACTCCGATAAAAGCAAAGAATAGATTATGTGGCTGTATCGCTGTTTGAAATCCTTGCATCAAAAAATCCATAACTCCCATTCTAAAATCCTCCTAACTAAACCAAATTGGCATTCCAGGCAAAGAACCTTCCAACACAACAACGAATAAGTAATAGACAAAGAATGAGAATGCCAAAGCAATGATTCCATTCTTTATCCAACTTCCTCTTTCCATAGCTTGAAAGGAAACATACAAAAATAAGAAAGTACTTAAAATATAACCTAGTGTTTCGATGAAACCTGCGTACAGAAGGCTTGCAGTTAAGATAATGATAAACCTTTTAATCTGTAAGCTTTCTTTGTTCTTTTTTTCTTTTTGTATATTTTTAAACGATTCAAGAAAGAGTTTAACGCTAAGTAATATAAGAATAAGTCCTAAGAGAAAGGGAAAAACGTTAGGTCCGACTTCACTTCCATAAGCACTTTCCGAAATGTTGCGGCTTTCTATTAAAAAAGCTGCTCCAAGTAAAGCAAATAAGATGCTTGCATAACGATCAAATTTTCCTGTTTGCAAAGTACTTCCCTCCTTTTTTGAAAAAAGGAGAAGTATAAATACTTCTCCATGTCATATCTATTTGTTCATTCCTAGTGATTTCAACAAGTCTTCTACTTGTTTTTCTTGATCTTTTAAGAAGGTTTCAAATTCTTTACCATCTTTAAATTCCGCTTCCCAACCGTTCCGCTCTAGCTCGTCCTGCCACTCTTTACTTTCATTTAATTTCTTTAATGTTTTATCCCAATATGCCACTGCACTATCAGACATCTCTTTCGGTCCGAAGACACCTCTCCAAATCGTGAAGTCTGCATCGATTCCAGCTTCCTTAAATGTCGGAACATCTGCCAGGTCACCTTTTAATCGTTCCGTTGAAGAAATACCAAGCACTTTCACTTTCCCAGCTTTTAAATATTCACCTACCGCAGAAGCATCGGTTGCGATATAATCTGCATTGCCTCCCAATAGGGCTGCAATTGCTTCACCACCGCCATCGTATGAAACATACTTGACTGTTTTAGGATCAATGTCAGATTTGTAAGCAGGTAGAACAGCTACTAGATGGTCCATGGATCCTGGTGCGGATCCTCCAGCTGCTGTGACAGACTTTGGATCTTTTTTAACAGCTTCCATCAATTCTTTTAGATTGTTGTATTTTGAATCTTCTTTTACAACGATTGCTCCAAAGTCTTTAGTTAATTGTGCAAGCGGTGTTGTATCCTTAAAGCCGTACGGACTATTTCCTTCTTTTTTCAAGTTATTGATCAAGATCGGCGGAGAGTTTACATAGAGTTTGTAATCATCTTTCTTATGCTGTGTCGCAAATTCTGCAAGATAGACAGCTCCACCTCCTCCAGGTTTGTTTTCAACAGTCATCGTTTGGTCAACTGTTTTCGTTTCACCTAAAATTTTGGTCAACGAACGTGCGGTTAGATCCCAACCACCTCCAGCACCCGATGGAGCAACTACAGTTATGGGCTTTTTCGGATAATCAGATTCTCCTGCATTTGAACCTGAGCCTCCGGAACTACAAGCTGTAAGTGAAGAAAGTATGACGCCTGCTACAAGCCAATTTTTCCATTTCTTCGTTTTCATTATTCAAATCCCCCTCTTTAATGATAGCGCTTTCATTTGCTTTTCATTATCCTACCATTCACATTTTTAAATGGAAGTTTAACCGCATAAAATGCATTTTGTTCATATTGTTCACGCAAAAAAAAGACCACTAAAAGTATCTTAGTGATCCGTTCATCTATAAGGTATTAACGTCTAGAAGAATTAATATTTCTTCCGTAAAAAATCTCGTCCATTTCTGCATTTATCAACCCTGTGATGTGTTCTTGAGTTTCACTATCAATTTCATCCTTGGTATAACCGAAAAGATAGTTATTCAGTTCAAAATTCTTTAATTTGCACTTCGTATGAAAAATATTCTCCTGATAAATATTTGTATCTATCATTGTATACGCATTTTTAATATCTGAAGAAAGATAGTTTTGTATTGAATTGATGTCATGATCAATAAACAGCTTGTGACCTTTTATATCTCGTGTAAATCCTCTAACCCGATAATCCATCGTCACAATATCCATATCAAATGAGTTAATCAGATGGTTGAGTGCTTTAAGCGGTGAAATTTCTCCACAAGTAGAAACATCGATATCAGCTCTAAACGTACTGATTCCTTCTTCAGGATGAAACTCAGGATATGTATGAACGGTTAAGTGACTTTTATCAAGCTGCATCACAACAGACTCTGGCATTGCTGTAGAATTTTCATCAAATGTATCAGTTGGTACTTCAACAATAGGACCTTCCGAGACAAGTACAGTAACACTGGCTCCTTGAGGCACATAATCTTGTTTGGCTATATTTAGCACATGAGCTCCAATCGTATCGGAAACAGTTTGCAAAATATTCGTTAGCCTTTCCGCGTTGTATTGTTCATCAATATACTCAAGATAAGCTTCCCGCTCTTCTCTCGTTTTCGTATAACAAACGTCATACAGATTAAAGCTAAGCGATTTAGTAAGATTATTGAACCCATGTAATGTTATTCGTTGATCTGGTGAGATAGACATATGTTAGATTCCCCTTATGTTTAGACATTCAATATTCATTTCAACGATGGAAATATATCTATAATACCCATTTAAACGACTTAAAAAACGGTTTGAGATTGAAATGGCATCAACAGCACTTTAAGATGGTTTGTTTCTGGCTGTAAATTAAGTATTTAATTAATGAATCCAAAAGTTTTGACACTCAATCCACAAGTTTCGGGTGTGAATCCAAAAGTTTCTTACATCAATCCACGAGTTTTTGCTGTTTATCCGCGAGTTTACATTCCTCGACACTTATCGACACACGCGATTCAGCTTGAACTAACACGAAACATAAAAAAAGATCCTCAAAAGCTTAGCATAGCTTTTGAGGATCTTTACATTTAGGCTTTCTCAACTTCTGTCACTGGAACAACCTTTTGCCGAATAAGTGGTAGCATCGTTAATATACCAATTGCAAATAGAAGTGCTGCCCCTTCAAACATCAATACAAGTGAAAATGTTTCTTTTAGCCAACCGGTAATAGACATCGTGAGAACCATCGCACCCATAAATAATGGATTTAATATTCCGTTCACACGGCCGATGAATTTAGCCTCTGTATTCTGGAGAATAAGTGTATTGATACCAATATGAACGCATGGCATGAATAGACCACTTATGAACTCGGCAGATAAGGTTAACCAGAAATGTTCGGAGAATCCCATAATCATAAATCCAATCGCACTTGCTCCCATTCCTAGAGCCAATAATAACTGTGGCTTTACTTTGCTCGCGATACCGATGGTTAAACCTCCACCTAGTATCATTCCAGTACCGAAAGCGGCCATGAGCCATTGAAGTTCCTCTTTTGGAAGACCAAGTTGCTCTGTAACTAAGAAAACGGTTAACGGCTGTGTTAAGCCTAGAGCTAATCCGGCTACGGCGAAACATGCACCTAGTAAAGTTAAAGAACGTCTGTTGAGCACATAGCTGAAACCTTCTTTCATCTCTAACCAAATGGATGGTTTCTCTTCCGTTTTTTCTACTTCTTCATCAGGAGGAAGTAATAGAAGAATTACGGCAGACAATACGAACGCGATTCCCATGATTGCAATCGCAGCTGTAATTCCAAATTGCTGGTATACGTAAGTACCTAGAATTGGTCCTAGAATCATAAATACAGCAAAAAGTGTTTGATACATTGACATCCCTAACTGAACCATCTCCTCAGGTACATGTATCTTAAATAACTTCATACCTGATGGCTGAGAAAATTGAGACAAAATCGATGAAACGAGTGTTGCAAAGAATATGACTTTCCAGCTTCCAAAAAGCAGCGTTAATAATACGACAAAGATAGATACAGCGCTTAATAGATCACACCAAATCATCGTCTTTTTGGGTTTCCATCTATCAGCGAATGTTCCTCCAATGAAAGAAAACAAAAAGATTGGAGCGAATTCTGCTACAGATATTAAAGATACCGCGATTGGATTTTCGTTCGTTTTTTCTATCACGTACAATAGAATCGAATAGTTACGAACCCATATCCCTATCTGTAAAAAGAGTACCGAAAAAAGAATGGTACGAATTACTTTGTTTTGAAAAAGCATACCCATTGTGATCTTGGGTTTGTTTTGATCTTGTTCCACTTTATTAATCCCCCTTATTCGAAGAGAAGTTATTTCCACTCTCCAAACCAATGTTTCCATTTATTTAAAATTATATCCTTTAATGGCGGAGAATCAATTCCTTTTTGTTTCTTAAATTCATTATAACTAGCAAAACCTATGAGAAGGATACCTGTTAATAATAAGTATACCCACCATGGCATGTTCCCCCAATATGGGCGAGTTTGAACCAAGACATTCAGAAGTAGTACGATCAATCCAGTAAAGAAATAACTTTTTTGTTTTGAGATAAATCCATAAATGATACTAGCAAATGATAATGAACCAAGGATGATCGCATCCATGACTTGATAGCTCTCTATCGCATCGATCATCAATGTTATCCCTATTACACCAAGTAACACATATTGAACCAGATTAGCTAGATGGTCCGAAATGTCCCACATTTTTCTTGTGATCACATAACTTAATAAGATCCAAGGCAGTACAATAAGTTCAGTCTGAATAATCTCTGGGATATCAAATTGATCAAGAAGTGAATAATAAGAAAACAGGACAAGTATGCTAGAACACGTTTGGAGTATTCTCTTTCCGATCAAAACATTCAAGAATCTATTTCCTTGAACGTAAAAAAGAATAGCAAGTATGAATAGACCAATCGTTGTTAACATATTCTCCGATCGCACCAATCCTGTGAGTACATGAATCAATCCAAAAGCTGCAAAAAAATCAAATTGAACATAATCAGAATCACTGTATAGCTTTTTAAAGAAATACATACCTGCCAGTGATATCAGTATGCCTGAGATGAACCAAGCAATTGAATACATTTCAGCGGCTATTCGATTTATCAACAGCCATTCTTCTAAATCGATCATTAAATAGATCAACATGATTACTGATGCGTATTTCCAGTACCGTTTTAACGATTGGTAGAACACTATAAACCCGATTAGTGCTGCTGCATGAATTATAAGAAATACCTCATCAGATCCTCTAATCGTTATATACTCTCCTAAGAAAATGACGGAAAAAGGTACAAGGAAAAATCGTAATCGAGTTTTCCATTGATTATTTAAAATAAAATAAAACCCTGCTAGAAGAATGCTATAAAGAACAGGTCCCTCATTTGTCAGCCATCCGTTAATTAAGTAATGAAAACCAATAGCTAAAAATATCAAACTAGCATAAAGATTGTACCTAATTTCGTATTCTTTTTGAGCACGGTATACGTATATTCCATAAAGGATCGCAAGTAAAATGAACGGAACGGGTGAAGTTGTTATGAGTAAAGCATAAAAACCTATGTTTAAGGTGATTAAGTGCGATATAGCTTTCGTTGGATACTCACTGATTGAATCGAGTTTTTGGAATACCTCGCTACTCATTAATAACATAAAGGAAATGAGGATGAACGCATAAACGGATTCCTCAGTACCTAATGTAAATCCAAGTAGTTCCGCTAAATAAATCAATGCAAAGAATAATGCAATCTGTATACCAGAGAACCCAATCGACCAATTAAAATGTTTAGTGAAAAACCATAACACTATCATTAGGAAAATGGACGATGAAATTTTTAGCCACGTAAAATCACCTTCTACTAAGATGACCAAAAAATTCAGAGTGGTCGTTATGGTTGTAATTGAAATAAATGAAGTTGCAAGCAGTTTCTGCTTTCTTTGCCAAAGATAGATAATTAAAGTAACGACACTTCCGAGAAGTAAAGAATATGATAATGTCGGTGATGGCAAGAACTTCATCCCCAACAAACAGAAAGCAAAGAAAGTAAAAATCGGTACAAGCCAGGTGGCTAACATTCTTTCTTTTCCATTCTCAATTAAGAAATGACGAACAGAAAGTATGATTAAAATGACGGAAATCATACTTCCTTGGCCATAATGAGCGAGCTCCAAGGACACGAGGAAACTTATAAGTAATCCTCCACCGCCGACTAATAGACTTGCTCTCTTTAGTGGTTTGAGATACTGTCCGGTAGAATAAGCTAATGCGCTTGAGATACCGATTGCAAGTGTCCAATAATCTTCAAAGCGATCACCGGTCACATGATACACTTCCATAAACGCACAGAAAAGGTAGAACGGTGCCAAATATTTAAAGAAAGAAAACGTAGAATTGTAGCTTAACAATATAAAGTTACCAGCTAAAACAAGATACCCTAATAACAACCACACACTGCCTTCTCCTACAGACAATAACACACCTTCAACGGTTATATATAAGAAAGCAAATATAGAGATTACTCCATTAGCAAGCTGGTAGTATTTTTTTAATACTGTATCTGAAAAATTAGCAACCACCACTAATATGAGGGGTATAAGTACGATCAAAAACAAACGATATTCTATTAATAGAGAGTTTTGAATCAATTGATAAAGACCGTACGTGATAAAACCGATAAAGAAAAGTTCATATTCTTTTCTTTGATTGACCATTCTCATCGATAAATATAATACGGCAGTTAAGATGATATTGAAGCTTTGATAAAGTTGATTTTCAAATAGAATTAATATGAACAGCGTCGATAGAATCAAGTTAACTTGTATAAACAAAGGCAAGATTTGAAGAAATATAGATTGCTTTCCTTTTTTGAAATGATACAAAGAAATAAATCCTACATTTCCTAATGCATAAGCGAAATAAAAAGCTTCCTTTGTTAAGCCCAACGAAAGGATTAAATACGCATACCCAATTGCGATAGCAACATAAGTAAGCCAGCTGAATAACTTGGATTTAAAGTACATACCAAAATAATAATAGATAGGGGTACAGACGACAGTCGTCATAACGCCTAATATATATCTTCCCTCGCCATAAAAACTGAGCCAACTCCCAAACAATTCAAAATAACCTGCCGAGAGTACGGTAATTGGAATAAACAAAGCAAACAGAACAAAGAACGTAAACGCCGTTTTTCTAATCTGAAGTATTTTTTCAGAAAGTACGCCAAGACCACCAAATAATAGGGCGATCCCTCCAACTAACATTGTTTTTGTAATCGAACTGAACACATCCCAGTTGCTTGTAGCTAGAGTAAGTCCTCCTAATAAAAGCAGAATCACACCCGCTGCCATTATAGTTGTAATATTTCTTTCTCTTCTCTGTTCAGGTGTGATTTCCACTTTCGGCTTTGTTGGTGGTGGAGTTATTGCTTTTACTGGCTGTGGATTTTGTTTAGGTTCATCATTCGTAACTTCAGCTGTATGTAAAATCGATTCATTGATTTCTTTATTTCTAACATCTTCTCTATATCTGTAATAGCCATCAAGCACTTTTAAATAATCCTTCTTTTTTACATACCCTCCTTCTCTTAATTCGTTTAGATCTTTAATGAATCTGGACTGGTCCATCATACGGCCCCCTAATCTTCTCCTTTGTTGAATGTATGTAACAAAAAGAAAAGAGATAACATGTAGTTACCTCTTTCTTTACTTCTGTATCAACGTCATAATTTTACATTAATTACCTTTATGTGTCACTAACAACTACTAGTGAAAAAGTTCTCCTCACACCCTTTTCTTTCTCATCATACTCTGTATTACATCACGAAAGGGCTAAATACCCATTTCAAGGGGAGGAATACAGATGGGCGTTGAACTAACAGCGCTGCATTGGATTTATGTTGTTTTTATCGGTTTAATCATTGGTTTCATGGTTAAGAGACGCGATACTACATTAATAAGTATTCTCGGTATCTTCTTAATCTCTATTACTGCGACTGGTTCATTAACGGGGTCTGTCAGCAGTATTTTTAATAGTTTTATTTATGCGATCACTGAGCTTCTGCCTACAATACTTGTAATATCCATAATCGTTGCGATGAGTAGAGTTCTAACTTCAACAGGCATCAATGATGTGATGATCTCTCCATTTTCAGAACTCATTAGAACACCCGGACTCGCTTATTGGACGATAGGTATTCTAATGATGATTATTTCTTGGTTTTTCTGGCCCTCACCTGCAGTGGCACTCATGGGTGCTGTGCTTCTTCCCGTTGCCATTCGGGTTGGTCTTCCTGCACTTGGTGTAGCCATGGCTATGAACCTGTTTGGCCACGGTATTGCTCTATCAGGAGATTTCATCATTCAGGCAGCACCTAAACTAACCGCTGATGCCGCAGGTTTACCTGTAAGTGAAGTAATTCATGCGAGTATCCCACTCGTGTTTGTGATGGGTCTTGTGACGACAATAGCGGCTTTCTACTTTTTAAAGCGAGACTTGAAATCAGGGAAATTAAACGCAAGTACAGGTCTTACTGCTAACCCAGTAAAAACTACAAGTGATCAGGAGTTAAATTTGTTATCGAGTAAGCAAAAACGGTTCTTTGCTCTTTTTATCCCTGTTATGTTTTCACTGGATGTAGCAGCGATGTCCATTTTTCAACTACAAGGCGGAGATGCAACTGCACTGATTGGCGGTACATCCGTATTAATTCTGCTTTTAATTACGATGGTTAGCCACAAGAATAAGGGGTTAGAGAAAACAACTTCTTATATGATTGATGGATTTCAGTTCGGATTTAAAGTGTTTGGTCCAGTCATTCCGATTGCTGCCTTTTTTTATCTAGGTGATTCAGGATTTGCTAAGATTATAGGTGAGTTCCTTCCGAAAACATCTCATGGTATCGTTAACGATCTTGGTGTAGCACTTGCGTCTGTGGTTCCGTTAAGTAAAGAAATAGGTGCCATAACATTAACAACTGTGGGAGCTATTACCGGTCTCGATGGCTCAGGATTTTCAGGGATTTCACTGGCAGGATCTGTCGCAAACATATTTGGCACTGCAATAGGAGCAGGAGCAGCGACATTAACAGCACTTGGTCAGATTTCGGCAATCTGGGTTGGCGGAGGTACACTCGTCCCTTGGGCGTTAATTCCAGCTGCTGCAATCTGCGGAGTTGATCCATTTGAACTTGCTAGAAGAAACATAAAACCTGTTTTTATCGGATTAGTTGTGACGACCATTGTGGCGATCTTTTTAATTTAATCGCAGAAAAAGAGGAGCTGGCTGGATTGCCTTTTCCTCTTTTTCTAATTATTTTCTAAAATTGTTGGTTTGGGATGTTTATTTCTCTTTTTGTGCAAGTTGATGGAATCGGGAATCACTACTTTCAAAGAGAATCATTAAACACGAGGATAGTGTTAAATATTTGTAAATGTCTCATGAGCAAATTCAATGAATCGAATCATATCCTCTTGTGAAGCAAAACCAGCTTGAGCAGATTTATCATTTCCGCCGCCCTTACCATTAAAAGAACTAAGGTTTTCTTTGAAGAATGAGCCGCAAGAAACATGTGAAGAACCATCATGCATGAAGATGATACGATTTTCTAATGTGGAAGCAAGTAAGATCAATAAAGGTTCCTCACTCGCTATTTTTATAGCAAGATCTTTTGTGTCATTAAAGCTTTTATCTTCAAAAACATGTATGAGCAGTCCTGCTTTTGCTTTTGAGATAATTTCTTTACTTAGAAAATGATTATTCTCCTCTTTTAGTCGTCTGTTCTCCAAATCCAATTCCTTTTGGTTGTGCTCCCATTTTTCAAGACGATTCATCACTTCATCTCGACCCGTATTAAATTTGCCTGAAATCAAAGTAAGCAGTTTCAAAGCTTCATTGTAGTCTACTAAAGCACGTTGACCACATTTAAAATACAATCGTGTGGCACCTTTTTGTTTTTCAGCTTTCAAAAGTTTGATGATTCCGATCTCAGCGGTTGAACGAACATGAGTACCTCCACATGCATTGTGCTCGATGCCTTCAATTTGAACAATTCGAATGTTCTCCTTAACTTTCGGCATCTTTAATAATGACAATTGTTGAAGTTCTTTATCGGAAACAAAGTATGTATGCACCGTTCTATTTTTATAAATCTCCTGATTAACGGCTTTTTCAATGTCATCCATTTGATGTTGACTCAGTGTGTCTGTTTCAATATCAATCGTTGCGATCTCAGAACCTAAATGAAAACTAATGGTACGTGCATGATACAAAGAGTAACAAACTGCAGATAGCAGATGTTGTCCAGTATGATGCTGCATATGGTCTAATCTTCGAGCCCAGTCTAACTCACAGGTTACCGAGGAAGTTTCAGGTAGACTCCTCACCTTATGTAACACTTCATCATTTTCAATAAAAACATCAAGCACATCATGTCCGCCAATCGTACCAGTATCAAAGGGCTGACCACCACCGGTTGGATAAAAAGCCGTACTTTCTAAGATCACAAAAAATTCTCCGTTTTTCTCAAAAGTTGTTTTTACCGTTGTTTCCCAATTTGTTGTATACGGTGAAATATAATATAGTTTTTCAGTCATAACTGTTCATCCCTTCTTACTCACTATTCATAGTTTAAACGAATTGGAGAGATGAATAAAACAAAAAGGAGAAAACCTAAATGATTTCCTCCTATGAGATGAGACGTATTATATGAATTATTTAGAATCTGTATAAATGTGGATAGCATCTCGTAAAAATGCAGCAGTTCCTGGCTGTTCTTTATCATAATAGGCAGTGAAACGTTCGTCGTCCACATACATCTGTGCAAGATTCGCATGTGCTTCTTTGCTATATTCATGCCAGTACAGCATCAGCCACTCCTTATGAAGCTCAGCTGCCTTTTGCGCTGAATCTCCAGCAGGGTCTCCTGTTTTAAATGCTTCAGCAAGTAACGTGTGAATCTCCTCTGCAAGTTTCGTAGCATGATCATGCTCGCTTTGAGTCAAACTCAAGACTTTTTTATTTGATTGATTGATAACTTGATCTCCATACTTTTCACGGATCTCTTTACCAAATTTCTGTTCGTTTTCTTCAACCATCTGTTTTTTAAATCCTTCAAACTTCTCTTTATCTTTCATCGTTATTCTCCCTTCGTTCGCAGCGATCGTCTGCTCTACATTCAAAATCAGACGGTCTAACTGTTCTCGTTTGTTCAGGAGTTTTTCACGGTGTTCACGTAGTGCTTCAGCTGGTGAGAAGCTTTGAGATGTGACGATTACTTTAATTTGATGCAGCGGGAGGTCGAGCTCTTTATAAAACAAAATCTGTTGTAGTCGATCCACTTCTGCTTCACCATAAATCCGATATCCTGACGAGTTTATTCTTGCCGGCTTAAGAATATCTATCTCATCATAATATCTTAATGTTCTAGTGCTTACTCCTGCTAGTTGGCCAAGCTTTTGTATAGTGTATTCCAATGTGATCACCTCCTGACAGATTTAACTTTACACCTTTACGCTGCGTGAAGGTCAATGGGCTTTTCATATATTTTTTTAGTTTTATTTTATATAAAATCATTTATCAACACCCATAAAATGGTAAAATTAAGTTGGAGGTAAATGCCATGAAAAAAAGTAGTACGTGGTCACTAGTCTTACTGATGTTAGGATTGTTAATAATTTTTAACGGAGATTTTATAGGTTACTCTGAATGGTTTGTTCTAGGGGGATTTCTCATTATCCTGCTTGGGGCTACTTTATGTTTTGTAGCATTTTTTCAGATTGAAAAAGGAAACGCAAAATTTGTAAATCTTGCTCTCTCTATACTTGTGATATTTATCATCAACTGGTATAGACCTTTTGAGATTATAAGAATAATTAGTTGGCTGAAAAACATCTCTTAAATTTTATAAACCGTTTATACAATGATGAAAACGCATATTTTAATTAATATGCGTATTATTTCTTATGACATTTTAAACCTTATTTTCGTCCTAAAAGCTGCAATAGCCGCAATTACGATTGCTCCAGCGGTATCGGCAAGTAGATCAACCATCGTATCAAAATTTCCGCCGCCTTGTAAGGTCATTCCAAAGAATTGATCCATGCTGAATTCATAGATCTCCCAAACAACCCCACCAAATACAGAGAATGCCAGGACAAATAAAAACACAAGCCAATAAGAAATCTCTTTCCTAGCTTTTTGGTGCGTCATTCTCTCATAAAGAGCAATGGCTACAAACGCCAATAACGCTCCACTTAAAAGGTGTAAGAAAGTATCCCACCATCCAAAACGATAGAAATCTAAGATAGATCCTAAATACTGCGATGCAAACAAGAAAGCAAAATACGAAATCATGATAGGCATATTGAATTTAATCTTGGTGAAAAGAATTAAACCTAATGGAATTAGCCCGCAGAATATACCACCGAAAGCCACCTGATAACTGTGTGTCTCATCTTTTGAAAAATAATAAAAACAAAGGTAAGCCATAAATATGACATATGCAGCACTAAGAACAAGTAAAATTTTTCGTTTCAATCTATTGTCACCTCACGAAATTTTTTCAACAACGGACGAAGATATCCTACTATTTTTGAAAATATCTCTGATTAACAGGTTTAACCTTATGATTGTGATATATACTCTGTTTTACTCCATAAAAAAAAGACACAAAAATGTGCCTTAAGAATTCTAGAGTACAAATTAGACTTATGTATGTTACGCTTAATCTATGTCTTTTATAAATGCAATCAAACGATTGACCTCTTTAAATCCTACACTTTTATGAAAGTGATAACTCGTGTCATTGGACTGTTCAATATCTGAACCAACCTGGCTACAACCTTTTGTCTTTAACCAGCTTTCTCCTTTTTTAATTAATTTTTTTGAGATACCTTTCTTTCTATACTCAGGTTCTACATAAATCCCTTCAACAAAACCAGTTGGACTGTTAAGTGAACCTTCAACGTAATCAGTTCTAATTGAAATATGAATAAATGCAATAGGTTTAGCATGCATGAGATACACAATTACTTTATCCTTTTCAGAATTTAAAAGTTGTTTGAATTCTTTTCTCAATTCATTAAATTCACTATCAGGCCATAGTGCTAAAGCCAATTCGGTCAATGAATCTAGAACATGTTCATTTGCATCCTTAATTGATTCCATATTAAACGCTCCTGTTTTCAATTTTTAGACATTCTTATTTCGACAACCGCACATGTGATATCCTTTATTTTTTTATAAATACCATGAATAATAGTAAGGAACTTCTTTTCATCTTTTCTCAAATTGCTTTATAGTCTTAGATAATTATAGGGTTAATTTGGAAAAGAGGAGATATTTATGAAGTATGCGATTAAGCTAATCTTCTTTTTTATAGGACTATTGATCTTTAGTTATGGAATTGCCATGGCCATTCAAGTGAAATACTTAGGAATCAGTCCATGGGACGTGTTAAATCTTGCTTTGTATGAGCGGTTGGGTTTTACGATCGGTACATGGAATATTATAGTAGGCTTTTTCTTAATAACTTGTACTCTTATCATTAATCGAAAGTATATTAACATTGGAACTTTTTTAAATGCAGTATTAGTTGGGATTTTTGTAGACTTCTTTTTATTATTTCAGTTACTTCCTAACTCAATGAACACATACATTGATATATTAATCTTGTTCTTTGGCATTTTGTTAATGGGAATTGGTGGGGGTATGTATTCAGCAGCAGGAATAGGAGCTGGTCCAAGAGATGGACTCATGCTATCTATATCAGATTTAACTGGATTATCTATTAGTAGAGTAAGAATATTCATGGAGTGCCTTGTCTTAGTGGTTGGTCTAACTATAGGTGGGCCAGTATTTATTTTCACATTTATATATACGTTCATCCAAAGTCCTATCTACCAAAAATCCTATTTGGGTTGTAAGAAGTGGCTCGCAAAGTATATGTATAGATTTGACGAAAAAAAGAAGTTTGTTAGTTAACGCAAGCAAACTTAAGAAGAAGGTTTTGCAATGAAGTATAGAAGTTTAAATCAACATAAGAGTTTTCAACTTTTAGTAACATTGAGTCTCGCCTTGGTAGGCGGCCTCTTATTCAACGTATTCAGTTTGCCAATTCCTTGGCTTTTAGGTACTATGACTGCGGTATTAATTGTGAATCAACTAAGTTGGACTCAGTTATACTGGCCAGTTTTTTTAAGAAATACGGGTTTGATCATCGTTGGTTATTCAATCGGTTTAACGTTTACTAAAGATACGCTAAAGCTTATGATCAATCACTTGCCATCCATGGCATTCATGACGATCTTATTATTATTAATCTGTTCGGGAATGGCATTTGTAATATCTCGTTTTACGTCCATCAATTTCCCGACTGCTCTTACCAGCTCAATTCCTGGTGGTCTATCACAAATTATTACATTTGCAGAAGAGACTAAGGGAATTGATATTACAACCGTTACGTTCTTTCAAGTCACACGTCTCATTGTAATCATTTTCGCTGTTCCATTTCTGATATTCAGTCCTATATTTTCCTCAGGAAGTCCGGCTATTATTCCTGATGTTATTTCAGAAGGAACCTCTTCTGCCTTTTTCCCGCAGATTATTCTTTTTGGATTATTTTCTGTTGGTATGGCTTTATTAGGGAAAAAAATAAACCTTCCTACAGCTTTTCTACTCGGTCCAATTCTAGGAATTGCTGCTTTAAATATAGTTGGTTTAACAGGGCCGACTCTTCCAGCTTCAATACTTGATATTTCTCAATTTTTAATCGGAGGCTATATTGGATTATTGTTAAAGCCTGAAAAGCTAAGAAAAAAAGCTAGTATGATCCCAATAGCGTTGATTAGCGGATTTTTGCTGGTAAGTTTCGCACTTCTTCTGAGTCTTTTGTTGATTTATCAATTTAACTTTTCGTTTATAACTAGTTTCCTGAGTATGGCACCTGGTGGAGCTGATCAGATGGGGATTATCGGACATGAGCTGAAAGCGGATGTTACGATGATTACAGGTTATCAACTTTTCCGCATTCTTTTTATCTTTTTTGCAGTACCTCCTCTTTTAAAATGGGTTTTGCGGGCTCAGATGCATAACTTGCTCTCAAAAAACGATTAATATTTCACTTTATTAAACACTTAAACATCCCATGTGTGAATGATGGGATGTTTGTTTTTTGAGGAACTATTAAGATTTTTTATTTTCTAATTCGAATGACTTTTCCTTTATTTGCTTGTAACATACTTTTTGTTTCTACTTTTAATAGTGAAAACTGAGAGCCGCCTCCTGTGTATATATAAGGAAGATGTGTTACTTTTGGATCAACTAAAAAAAGGGCTTTGAATCCAAATGACGGAACTCCTCCTGCAGGAAATCCGGTATGAGCTAATATTTCATCCTCTGTTGCGAGACGAGGGCGTTCAATATCCAAAGCTTTTCCCACACGTGTGGTGCTCACCCGATCTTCACCTTTCACAATGGCTATGATTAGCTGTTCTTTATTATCTAAAAGGCAAATGTTTTTTACGAAAGCATGCTGAGATACATTTATGGCTTTAGCAGCTTCCTGTACAGAATGACATGATTCTGTTAAAACCATATGAATGGCATCTATATTATTCTCCATTATAAAACTACTTATCGCACTGTGATAATCTTCCACATGTATATCCCCTTTACTGACGAGGTAAAGCTGAAATTACAGCACCGACTGCTTGGATCCAACTTCCTACAAATATTAAAGATTCACTATAGCTTTTATCTTCGTTTGGATGATCAAGTTCATATTTACCACCTAGTGCTTGTAATGCGTTGCCCGCAAATTGTAGTAAATTTGAGATGATAGGTATCCCTTGGTTCGAAGACGTATCTTCTAATTCGTTATCTAGTTCAACGCCAAGAACAATTCCTGCCCCAAATGCTTGAAGTAGGTTCCCTTTAATATTCAGGACTTGGGAAGTATCATCTTCTAATGGTAAGACCATACCCGCAATTACCGTTGTATTTCCAATGGCTTGGACTTCATTTCCGATCCTCTGAAGAGTAAACGGAATTTGCCCATCAGCAATTAGACCATTTCCCGATGCTTGCAGTACATTTCCTATTAAATCGAGATCTTCCTGAAACTGATCGCTCAAGACCGAAATCGGTGTGTTGGCAATCGCTGATATGACTGTTCCAATCGCCTGTATAACACCACCAATTTGTTGTTTTTGCTGATTATCCATTCGGCAACCGTCCATTTGATAAGATGATGTAATGTATTCGTGGACGAGAATAAACGTTATTTTGGCTTAGGTGCTAAATTTAACTGTTTCCATACTTCAGCTAAATCATCACCAATGTCATTGACGACTTCATTCGTATTAAAGTAATTATTGTGTGAAAGTGGTGTAGAACTGCTTATAAATCCGCCGCTATTTATTTCTTTATCAACGGCAATTGCTCGATCATAAGAATCATTGATCGTTTTAAGCGGATAACCGAACACGTCATCTTTATCGTACATATTTACCCATTTCCCTTGAATTTCAGGGTAATGTTCCTTTAAATGCGGCGATGGAACTTGGATGGGCTTATCAAAATCAGCATACCTAAGACTCCATAAAGCCAATGGGCTTCCTAATGTATAAAAGCTGGTTAGAGTTTCCCCTTTTTCTAATGGAGTCGTTTGCATATTTCGTATGACATCTTCAGGTATTTCTTCAGGAATAAATTGAAGATCATAAAAGTAATTACTTGAAATCACGGTACCTAAACTATGTGCAATAACAAATAGTGGTGCATCTTTACCAGCAACTTTACTTAATTCTCGAAGGCCATTTGCATATACCTCATGTACTTTAATATAGTTCGGATTGTGATTCACTACAGGTTGATAAGCGATGGCATCACCAAAAAAGTGGATGACAAATTGCCTTAACTGCTTAAAATCTAGATCATCTTCTATATTAAGTCTGTTCCACAGGTACGATTCCTTTTCGTTAAAGACACTTCCCCAATATATGGGTTGGATGATCAGCTCATCTTCAGGAGTTGTATAATATGGTTTTATTTGCTGAGAGAACCTTTTGGTAAGCATATCAATAAATAAATCTGAAAAATCCTCGTTTTGATTACCGATCCCATGAAGAATAGCCACTGCGATTTTTTTAGTCACGATGATCACATCCTTTATTAAAGTGTTCTTACCAACAGAAGAATACGTTTCTAACTAAATATCAATACTATTGTTAGATTGTGAGGGATTGCTTATGAAAGCTAACAAGATCCATGTTTCTTTATTAATCATCGTTTTCTTCTTTTTTCTTTGGTCACTTATTAAACCTGCACACTATCCAATATGGATACTAGAAGTAGCTCCATCTGTAATAGCTTTAATCTGTGTTTTCTTCCTCTATAGAAAGTTAAGGTTCACTACCCTTACATATTGCATCATTGCAATGTTGACAATTTTGACGTTCATCGGCGGACATTATACTTACGATGACGTGCCATTATTTGATTGGCTGCAGAATCATTATGATTTGAGTCGCAATCACTATGATCGTTTCGGTCACTTTATGAAAGGTTTATTGGCGATTGTTATACGCGAGATCCTTCTTATAAAAACACCTTTACACATTGGAAAATGGGTTCAATTTATTGCAATAAGTATCACGTTAGCAATCGCTGCTCTCTATGAAATTATTGAATGGATTGCGGGCAAGATAGCAAAACGTGAAACTAAAGACTTTGTTGGTGCTCAAGGAGATATATGGGATGCTCAATGGGACATGTCACTTACGCTACTCGGTTCATTCATCGCATTGCTATTACTCACTTCTTGGCATAACAAGTTGATTGAAAAAAATAAGGGATAATTAGCTGTTTCATTAGTATTAGATCTATTCAAGATAAATCCTTCTATTGTTTTCCCTTTTTTCGTCCTATACAAAACTGAGGTGAGAAAATGCAAAAGGTAACTTCAATGGTTTTTACATTTATTGCAGGATTTTTATTGTTCTTCGCATGGTCAGGGTATTTAAGTGAGGAATTTAACATAAGTGAGTTTCGAGGTAACATCGTTAAAAAAGATAGAATGGAAAAAGTAATAAGTATTGGAGATTCCTTCGTAACAGCACCACATTACACGGTTTTCTTCGAGAACGGTAAGAAACTGAGTGTGCCAAAAGCTATCTATGTGAAAATAAAAGAAGGCTGTTATACCGTGCTCATGAAACAAAATGAAACCATCACTTTAATGAATTAAAGAGACTGAAATGATATTCAGTCTCTCAATCTGATAAGGATCTTACATCTGTATTTGGCAGAAGAGGGTATTGGATAGAAAGAAGATAAGCGAGTCCTAACAGAACAAGAAAATAGCATAAGAAAAATAGATCATTCCTTGAAAAGCCGATCTCATAATAATAGGTCCTCTTTCTGTTCGATTGAAATCGTTTTGCTTCCATTGAAATGGCTATCCGATAAGCTCTGCGAATGCTTTGGGATAATAATGGAATCGCGATCCTTTGCATCCTTTTAAGAAAGTTATTCTTTTGTTCGAACCCTCTTATTTTTTGAGCATTCATAATGATTTGGTATTCCTCCACCATGATAGGAATCAATCGGATGGCTGCCATAAAACTATAAGCAAACTTTGGAGGCAGTTTAAGCTGTTGCATGAGCGAGTAAAACAATCTAACTGGTTTGGTAGTTAAAGCAAATATCAATCCAAGCATTGCGAAAGATAAAGCTCTAAATCCTAAGTGAATGCCTCTTATCAAACTCTCTTCTGATATTTGAACATATGCCCATTTAAACAGAATCGTTTCTCCCTTTCCAAAAAGAATCATAGAAGAAGAAGTTGAAAGAAAAACAAGCAAGAAAGGCAGAGATAGTAAGAGTAATTGCTTATAAGAGTAGCCTGTACCAAATATAAACAAGGTTAAGATCACACATGAAAAACCAAGCATAAAATTAAGATAATGAATGTTGATGGCGAATCCGAACAGACCTACTATCGTTAATAGTTTTATAGAAGGGTTTATGCTGTGTAACCAAGTGTACTTTCCACTAAATAATGAGTTCATTCAGCATCTCCTTCTGTACTTTACAACTTTTATTAAGTTGACGATCAGCTACAATTTTACCGTTCTGTACCTTCCATAACCGTGTTGCAAAACGTTCGGTGATATGTTGGTCATGTGTGACCATGAGAATGATGGTTCCTTTTTGACGCTCTTGTTCAATCCATTCCAGAATTCTGAACGTGTTTATAGAATCTTGACCAAAAGTTGGTTCATCAAGAAGTAATACAGTTGGCTTTTGCAAGAAAGCGGTTGCCACGCTTAGGCGCCTCTTCTGACCAACAGAGAGATGATAAGGATGTTGATTCATTTTGCTCGTCAACTTAAGAGAAGAAAGTATCTCTTTTGCATCTGCTTCAATATTCTGCTGGTTTTGTAATCCATAGGTTATTTCATCGTAAACAGAATGCGTTAAAAACTGATATTCTGGGTTCTGAAATACAAGGTAAACAAGTCCAGAGATGTCCTTAATTTTTTTTACAAGGAGATCATTTATAAAATAGTTTCCAGATGTTTTTATGAGCTGCATAAAAGCTAACAATAATGAGCTCTTTCCTGCTCCGTTTTCACCAATGATCGTGATCCATTCTCCCGATTGAACCTCCATGTCATCAGCCCATATCTTAATTTCCTTGTTTCGATACCCTTTAAAATCTTGCAACTTCAATGTGTTCTGATATTCAAACTTATTTTCAGCAAGTCGTTTAAATTTGTATTCATCCCATGCACCAGGATACCAGATTCCATACTCTTTTATCTTTTCCTTATATTGAGAAAAGACCATTGAAGTGTTGCCATCAGCAAGAATTTCTCCACCTGGGGTAAATACAATTAGACGATCGGCGAAATCCATGATTTTTTCAATTTTATGTTCTACAATGATTAACGTCTTATCTTTCCATATTCTTTTAACCGTTTCCCAAATTTGTTCTGTTCCCTTTTCATCTATAAAAGCAGTAGGTTCATCTAAGAATATGACATCCGGTTTCAGTGCTAGTACAGATGCGATCGCTAACCGCTGTTTCATTCCACCTGATAGATGTTGAATCGGTGTATGAATGTTATCAAGTTCAAGCCCAACCTCTTTTAATAAAGAAAAAATCTTGCTGGACATCTCTTCTCGAGGCACCTGTAGGTTCTCAAGAACAAAAGCTAATTCTTCATCAACATATGGCATACAGAATTGCGTATCAGGATCTTGAAATACAAATCCCCATTGATCAGGGATCTGTATTTCATCAAACTTTATAGGTATGTCTATCGTTTGTGGAACAAGGCCAGAAAGGACTTGTAACAATGTGGATTTGCCACAACCGGAGGTGCCAAGAAGTAGCACTTTTTCACCACGATTAATAGACAAACTCATATCTTTAAACAACATTTCTGATTCGCCCGGAAACTTTAATCTTAAGTTCTTCACAGATGTTATGCTGGTCATATTACCACCTCAGTTATTGATCTAATGCTTCGTGATCTTCTTTTGAAGACGATCGCACTAAATTTGTCACACCTGTAGCTTCTAAAGCTTTTGCGATAGAGATGGCAAACAATCCTGTAAACAATATAGAACCGATTATTCTAAATACGATAAATAAAGTTAGGTTCCATGTTGAAAGATCTCCGATATATCCTTTGTAAAAGTCCATGATTAAAGATCCTGCACATGAACTTAACGCAGCGAGTGAGATGACGAAAAGGTCAAACCGTTTATAACGAAATGCAAATAGGATAAATTCTGCAAACAATCCTTGAATGATTCCGTATAATAACACTTCAAGTCCAAATTCAGAACCCATTAAAAATTCTCCTGAAGAAGCAGCGATTTCAGCCAATAGGGCAACTCCAGGCTTTCGAATGATGAGGAACGCAACTGTTGCTGCCATGAACCACATCCCATATATCAACTGATCGATGTGAAGGCCAAAAGGTTTTACGGCATAATATAGAGGTCCCCAAATCTTATATAAAATTCCAAATGCGATTGAAATTACGATCGTTACAAGGATATCGGTTAACTTTAACCCTTTTTGCATGCTACCCTTCACTTCCAATCGGTGTTGTGGTCATGCTGAATGGAATTGGCCACTTTTCTAACGTATATGCCATTTCCCAAAAGGAATACTCATACTGACAACTGATCAAGAAATGTTGAATCATTTTGTTTTTTTCATATTCACTTGCTTTTTCAGCCAATTGATTCAATCGATCAATCTGTTCTTGTACAAGTTCTGAGAACCATTCTCCTCCATAGGCAGCGATCCACTCTTGATAGATAGGCTCTTGTGGAGTAGCCCCTTTGAACGTTTCACCAATCTCTTGATAGATCCAATAACATGGCAGAATGGCTGCGATAATTTCTCCTAAACTTCCAGACTCTGCTACACGATATAGGTGAGATGTATAATTGTATGCAGTTGGGGCAGGTTCAAAGTTAGCTAGTTCTTCTTCTGTCACACCAAGCTGTTTCATAAATGTCTCATGAAGTCCTAACTCCGCATCATTCGTACCTTGTGCATGCGCGGCCATCCTAGAAGTCGTATACAAATCTTCAGCTCTTGCCGCACCCATCGCTTGTATTCTTGCAAAATGAGATAGGTAATACGAATCTTGTAAAACATAGTACCTAAAGCGTTCTAAAGATAGGTCACCATCTGCAATCCCCTTCACAAATGGATGTTGAAGGTTCGCTTCCCAAATGGAAGCCGCTCTTTCTCGCAAGATATCAGTAAATGTGTTCATATTAATCCTCCTTGTTTTATCCAACAAAAAAACCACTCTCAGCTTAGAAAGTGGTTGTATATGGAGAATTCAAGATAGGAATAAATACTCCGCAACACCACTTCCCTACGCTGGTATAATCCAGATCAGGTTCTAAGAGTCTCAAAGTTTCACTTTGATCTCAGCCTTATAAAAGGCACCCCTAGTGGTTAGTTTTTATGTAGTTGGTTTCTGTCTTAAATGATAGCAGTCTCTTTTAGATTGTCAATACTGTTTTTATGAAGCACAAATATTGAATGGCACAATAAAAGGGTAAAACCTTCATTTGGTTTTACCCTTTTGGCACTTATTTTACTTACTCATTGCTTCTGTTAATACAGGTACGATTTGTTTTTTACGAGAAACAACACCTTTAAGAACAGCTATATTGTTCTCTAATTTAACGTTATATGCTTCTTCGACAGATTGTGAACTCTTACCAAGAGCTAGAGCTGTTGAATCATTTGTTAAGATATCTGTTACAACAAACATGAAAAGGTCCAGACCTTTGTCAGCTATAACTTTAGTAATGGCTGATTCTAATTCTTCTTGATGTTTCATTACATCGCTAGCATCCACGGTATTCACTTGAGCAACTTCAATTTTGCTTTCACCGATGTTAAATTCTTTCGCATCAAGTGAGATTAACTCTTCAACAGATTTATCACTTAGGTCTGCACCTGCTTTTAGCATTTCTAAACCGTACTTTTCCGCATCTACTCCTGCAATTTCAGCAAGTTCGCGTGCTGCAGCAACATCTTCTTCTGTGCAAGTAGGTGATTTGAACAACAAAGAATCAGAAATAATCGCAGAAAGCATAAGTCCTGCAATATTTTTCTCTACTTGAACACCGTTCTCTTTGTACATCTTGTTCAAGATTGTAGCTGTACAGCCAACAGGCTCTGCACGATAGTATAACGGATCGCTTGTTTCAAAGTTCGCGATGCGATGATGATCAATAACTTCTAATACTCTTACTTTTTCAATATCATTTGCACTTTGTTGACGTTCATTATGGTCAACTAAGATTACTGCGTTTGCTTCAGCAGAGACATGTTCAACAAGTCGAGGAAGCTCAGCATTGAAATAATCTAATGCATATTGTGTTTCACCGTTAATTTCACCTAGGCGAATAGCTTCTACATTTTGTCCTAATTTAGATTTTAAGTCAGCGTAAACGAGTGCTGATGTAATCGTGTCAGTATCTGGATTTTTGTGTCCAAAAATAAGTACTTTTTCCATGCGTCTACTCCTTATAAATGAAAAATTATGTTTTACCTAAGCCTTATTTTATCATAGATAAAAAGCTTATGGCTTTTGGAGTTTATTGTAGCATGGAAAAAAGTATTAAGGCAAAACCGTACTGCCCATCAACGATAGATCAACTTGACGTGCACAATCACGACCTTCTTGAATTGCCCAAACGATTAAACTTTGACCTCGTCTAGAGTCACCGGCTGCAAATACCCCATCTACATTTGTACGATAGTCACCATGTTTCGCACTAACTTTATTTTTATTAACTTCTACACCAAATTCTTTTAAGACTGGCATTTCTGTACCTTCAAAACCGATCGCAACAAAAACAAGATCTGCTGGCCAAACCTTCTCTGATCCCGGGATTTCTTCAAAAACCATATTTCCAGCACCATCTGACGTACGTTTCATTTGAATCGTATGAAGTTCTTTTAATTGACCATTATGATCTGATACGATTTTTTTCGTTTGTACAGAGTACTCTCTTGGATCATGTCCGTATTGAGCAGTCGCTTCTTCATAGGCATAATCCATTGTAAAAATATTAGGTTGCTCAGGCCACATGTTTGCATCATTGCGTACATCAGGAAGTTTAGGATGTTTGCCAAATTGAACGACACTCTTACACTTTTGCCTTAGAGCTGTAGCCACACAGTCAGCACCAGTGTCGCCTCCACCTATTACGATGACATTCTTACCTTCTGCATCAATAAGTGGTTCAGAAAATTCAATGTTCAATAATCTTTTTGTTGCCTGAGTTAGATAGTTCATAGCAAAATGAACACCTTCAGCTTCTCTTCCAGGAAGAGTCAAATCTCTTTGTTTCTGTGCTCCTGTACATAGAATGATTGAATCAAATTCATTTTTAAGTTCTTCAGAAGTAATATCTTTTCCTACCTCTGTGTTAAGGATAAAATCAATGCCCTCTTGTCTTAATAACTTGATTCTTCTTTCCACTACATCCTTATCTAATTTCATGTTAGGAATTCCATACGTTAACAATCCGCCAGCTTTGTCTGCTCTTTCATAAACTGTAACAGAATGACCCGCTTGGTTCAGCTGATCTGCTGCTGCAAGCCCGGCTGGTCCTGATCCAACGATTGCGACCTTTTTTCCTGTTCTTTTATCTGGAATTCTAGGGTGAATCCAGCCGTTTTCAAAACCTTTATCAATGATTGCTTTTTCAATGTTCTTTATCGTAACAGCAGGACCAGCTAACTCAACTGTACATGAACCTTCACAAGGAGCCGGACAAACTCTACCAGTAAATTCAGGAAAATTATTTGTTTTTAATAGACGATCAAGAGCTTCTTTCCATTTCCCTCTATAAACAAGATCATTCCACTCTGGGATGAGGTTATTAATGGGACAGCCAGCCGCAGCCCCATTAATCTCTATACCAATATGACAAAAAGGTGTTCCACAATCCATACATCTAGCGCCTTGTCTTTTTAACATATCTTCAGGTTGTTTTTCCGTATATTCTTTCCAATCTTTAAGACGTTGGAGAGGCTTTCTCTCTATCGTTTCTTCTCTTGGGTATTCCAAAAATCCGGTTGGTTTGCCCATTTAAATCTCTCCTCTCATCTCAATTTATTTCAGAATTAATTTTGTTGGTCCGGGTGTACCACTTGCTTTCGCTGAGCTTGATCCAGCTTCAAAAGCATTCATGATCGCTTCATCTTCTGTATACCCCGCTTTTTTCTCTTCTTCTATTTTCTTAATCATTTCTTTATAGTCATGTGGGATGACTTTCACAAAATGCGACTGTTCTAATTTCCAATTTTGCAGAATAGCTGCAGCTTTTTTACTCTGAGTGTATGAAAAATGATTAATAATCATCTGCTTAACCGTTTCTGTTTCTTCAGAATCCAGTAATCTCTCAAACTCAATACCTTCTTTGTTGCATAACTGTTTTAATAAAAGTGGCTGATGCGTGTAGATATAGGCGATTCCTCCACTCATACCTGCACCAAAGTTCTTTCCAGTATCACCTAAAACAACTACTCGACCACCTGTCATATATTCACAGCCATGATCTCCGATTCCTTCGACAACGATGTTAGCTCCACTGTTTCTAACTGCGAATCTTTCACCAGCCAAGCCGTTAATGTATGCTTCGCCACTCGTTGCGCCATAAAAAGCAACATTACCCAGAATGACATTGTCATCAGCCAAATATTCTGCTGATTTAGGAGGTGCGACAATTAATTTACCCCCTGATAATCCTTTTCCAAAATAGTCATTGCTGTCTCCGTTCAAATAAAGCGTCATGCCACGTGGCACGAATGCTCCAAAACTTTGTCCAGCAGACCCAGAAAAGTTAAGAGTTACGGTATCTTCAGAAAGACCTTCTTCTCCAAATCGTTTCGTTATTTCACTACCAGCAATTGTACCTGCTACACGATTCGTATTTTTAATCGGTAGGTTGAGTGAAACAGTCTTCTTCATTTCTAAAGCTGCCTTTAGCTTCGGTAAAATCTCATTCATATCGAGTGATTGATCGATCTTATGATTTTGAGAAGTCTGTTTCGTACGAATTCCGTCTGCTTGATAAAGGAGCTTAGATAAGTCGAGATGCTTCGCTTTCCAGTGTTTTTTTGCACGGTCACCAACTGTTAAAACGTCAGTGCGCCCGACCATTTCTTCCATCGTACGGAAACCGAGTTCAGCCATAATCTCACGAATTTCTTCAGCCACAAATCTCATATAGTTGACCACATGATCAGGGTCACCCATATATTTTTTTCTTAATTCAGGATTCTGTGTAGCTACACCGACAGGACATGTATCAAGATGACAAGCACGCATCATGACACAACCTAATACAACGAGAGGCGCTGTAGCAAAACCATATTCCTCAGCGCCTAACAATGCAGCAAGCACAACATCTTTTCCTGTCATCAGCTTTCCGTCTGTCTCAAGTGTTACACGTTCACGAAGACCATTAAGCATCAACGTTTGATGTGTTTCTGCAAGTCCTAACTCCCATGGAAGACCAGTATGCTTGATACTTGTTTTTGGAGAAGCTCCTGTACCTCCGTCATAACCACTGATTACGATTACATCAGCTGCACCTTTTGCAACACCTGCAGCAATCGTACCAACACCGGATTTCGCAACAAGCTTAACGCTAATTCTTGCTTCACGGTTTGCGTTCTTCAGATCATGAATAAGTTGTGCCATATCTTCAATTGAGTAAATATCATGATGTGGTGGAGGGGAGATCAATCCTACCCCAGGAGTTGATCCACGAACATCTGCTACCCAAGGATAAACCTTATTACCAGGCAACTGCCCGCCTTCACCTGGTTTAGCTCCTTGTGCCATCTTGATCTGCAGTTCATCTGCATTTACAAGATAGTGGCTTTTTACACCGAATCTACCTGAAGCTACTTGTTTGATACTGCTTCTCCGGTTATTGCCAAGTTTATCAGGGATAAAACGAGCTGGATCTTCTCCGCCTTCACCACTATTGCTCTTTCCACCTAAACGGTTCATCGCGATAGCAAGAGATTCATGTGCTTCTTGACTAAGAGAGCCAAAAGACATCGCGCCTGTTTTGAAGCGCTTTACAATCTCTTCTACAGGTTCAACTTCATGGAGTGGTATAGACGTTGTTTCAGGCGCAAACGAGAATAAGTTTCTTAAAAAAGTTGTTCTCTCGTCATCAGCCAGTTTTGAGAACGTTTTAAACAGTGAATAATCATTCTTACGGCAAGCCCATTGAAGGGTATGGATTGTTTTAGGATTAAAAGCATGGTGTTCACCAGTATTTCTCCATTGAAAATCACTTCCTGAATCCAAAGTATCATCGATGGTCTCTTTAAAGCCTTGTTGATGTCTTAGAGTAGCCTCTTTTTCGATCTCAGCTAAGGTGATTCCATCAATTTGAGAAGAAGTAGCTGGGAAATAAGAATTGATCACTTCTTTTCCGATTCCGACTGCTTCAAAGATTTGAGCACCTCGATAACTCTGAACCGTTGAAATACCCATTTTTGACATCACTTTAACGATGCCATCTGTTATTCCTTGTTTATAGGTTCTGATGGTCTCAGATAAAGAAAGTTTGATGTGTTCATCTTGAATCGCTTCTTCAAAGGTCTTATAAGTTAAATAGGGATAGATAGCATCTGCGCCATATCCAATGAGCGCTGCAAAATGATGAACTTCTCTAACTTCACCTGATTCAACGATCAAACTTACTTTTGTCCGGAGTCCTTCTTTTACAAGATGATGATGCAGAGAACTTACAGCAAGTAAGACAGGAATAGGAATAGAAGATTTATTCATTTCTCTGTCTGACAAAACTAATAACGTTGCTCCATCTTGAATGGCTTCTGCCGCATTTTTAAATAGAGATTGCAATCCGATTTCTAAATCTTCCGAAAATAAAGTTTGCAGAACAGCCGTTTTAAATTCATAAATCATATTATCTGTAATTTGATTAAACTCATTCGATGTTAACACAGGAGAGTTCAATTGAATTCTCTTCGCATTCTGTGGCCCAGGATGCAGAAGATTTCCTTCAGCTCCGAGCAGCGTCATCGTAGAAGTAACAATCTTCTCCCGAATAGCATCGATCGGTGGATTCGTAACTTGGGCAAATAGCTGCTTAAAATAATTAAATAGGGACTGCGGGTTATCAGATAAAACCGCTAAAGGTGTATCGTTCCCCATTGACCCGATTGGATCTTTCCCTTCTGTAATGACAGGAATCAAATATTTATGAATATCTTCATACGTATAGCCGAATGCTCTTTGTTTACTTCTTACATTTTCTATATTGATTTCTGGCTCTTCGCCATTTTCATCCAAGTGATGCAGTCCATTCGTCAGCCATAATTCGTAGGGTTCTTTACTAGCCATTTCTGTTTTGATCTCATTGTCTGTAATAATTCTACCTTCTTCTAAATCGATAAGAAGCATTCTTCCTGGACTTAACCGCTCTTTATATAGAACATTCTCTTCTTCAACTTCAATAACTCCTACCTCAGAAGAGAAGATAATGTAATCATCCTTCGTTACATAATATCTCGCCGGCCGGAGACCATTTCGATCGAGTATGGCTCCAATTTGCTTTCCGTCTGTGAAAGAGATAGCAGTTGGCCCATCCCATGGCTCCATCAGGCAACTATGATACTCGTAAAATGCTTTTCTCTCTTCTTCTAGATGAGGATTCTCACTCCATGGTTCTGGAATTAGCATCATAGCTGTATGGGAAGGCTTTCTCCCTGCCAGTACAAAAAATTCAAAGGCTTGATCAAGGATAGAAGAATCACTGCCATCGGCATCAAGAATAGGAAGCAGCTTTCCAATATCATCTCCGAATGCTTCAGAAACAAATTGCTTCTCACGTGCCTTCATCCAGTTCATGTTTCCTTGTAAAGTATTAATTTCTCCGTTATGAATAATGTATCGGTTTGGATGTGCTCGTTCCCACGTTGGAAACGTATTTGTGCTAAAACGGGAATGCACTAAAGCGAATGGAGACACGAAATCAGTATCTTGTAGATCAGAATAGAAAGCATCCACCTGTTCTGGTGTTAACAGACCTTTGTATACGATCGTTTGTGATGATAGACTAGCAAAATACGTTTGAAGTCCGTGTTCTCTTGCCCAGTGCTCTGCTTGCTTTCTGATTACAAATAGTTTTCTTTCAAAAGCTAGGTTCTCTGGAATCGTTTCGTTGCATGCAACAAAAACTTGTTTAATTAAAGGACAAGTTTCTTGAGCCTTTTTCCCGATTGTTGTTACGTTGACGGGTACCGTTCTCCAGCCTAATAGTTGTTGTCCTTCGAGTTTAATAAATTGATTAATTTGATTTTCTAACTTCTGTTGAGCTCCTGTATCATTGGGAAAGAAGATCATTCCTACCCCGTACCGTCCTTTTTCAGGCAGTTCAAAATCTGTGACTTTTTTAAAGAAATCATGCGGTATCTTTGTCATTAAGCCTGCTCCATCCCCCGTCAAAGGATCACTTCCTTGTCCTCCCCGGTGATCAAGCTGGCATAGCATATGAAGTCCTTTTTCAACAATCTCATGGGTAGCATGCCCTTTCAAATGAGCATATAGACCAATGCCACAAGCGTCATGTTCATTCTTAGGATTATATAAACCTTGTGGTTCTGGAAATTGACTAAAGGTCATTTTGAACTCCCCCTTAAGTTTATCAACTTTAAATATTCGAAACTTTCTTTCATTTAGTTTAGGTTTTATAATTAATCGAAACAATATATAATTTAGATTAAAACGATCTCAAATTGAGAATGATTGGTTGTGACAACGCATGGAATTCAGACAATTACAGTATTTTATTGAAGTTGCAGAACGAGAACATGTTTCGGAAGCAGCAATTGCTTTGCATGTTGCACAATCTGCAGTCAGTCGTCAGGTTGCAAACTTAGAAGCTGAACTTGGCGTAGAGTTGTTTGAAAGAGAAGGTCGTAATATTAAGCTTTCTCCTGTTGGTAAACTGTTCTTGATACACGCAAAAACAGCTATGAAAGCGATCGAACATGCAAAAAAGCAGATTGATGAATATTTAGATCCTGAAAGAGGAACAATCAAGATTGGATTTCCTACAAGTCTTGCAGGACATCTTTTGCCAACTGTTGTATCAGCTTTTAAACGCGAACATCCGAATATTGCCTTTCACTTAAGACAGGGTTCTTATCGATTTCTTACAGAAAGCGTTAAGAGTGGAGATATTGATCTAGCTTTTTTAGGACCTGTCCCTACAAATGATCCTGATTTAGAAGGACATATCCTTTTTACTGAAAAAATTTCTGCACTATTACCTGAACAGCATCATCTAGCAGAGAAAAGAAGTTTATTATTAAGTGATTTACGAAATGATGAATTCGTTCTATTTCCGGATGGGTATATTTTACGAGATGTAGTAGTAAATGCTTGTAAAGAGTCAGGCTTCGTTCCTAAGATTGCATGTGAAGGTGAAGATCTAGATGCGATAAAAGGGCTAGTTACTGCTAGTATGGGTGTTACCCTATTACCCGATAGTTCCTTTTATGAAACGAAGCCACGGTTTACAGTGAAAATACCGATCGAGATCCCTGATGTTAAGCGCACGGTAGGAATCATCACCCCTAGGAGTCGTGAACTAGCACCTGCTGAACAAGTCTTCTTTGAATTTGTGATTAAGTTCTTCTCAGTTTTGGAGCAATATCAGTAATTTTCTGTTACTTAAAGATGTTGAATAATGAACAGAAAAAAGCTTGGCAATTTTTTTGCCAAGCTTTTTTATCTTAGTCAATTACGTTTAACTTGCAACATGAGATTGATTGTTTTCTTTTCTTATGTTCCGAATATTGATGCGAATAAGCAGGGAGATCGCAAGGGCCAGAACAAACGCACCTGTAAAGATATACAGCGTTAAAGAATAACTGTTCGTGGATTCCCGTATCCAAGAAACAACTAATGGACCTACTAGTCCAGCTGCTGCCCACGCGGTTAGAATATACCCATGGATCGCTCCCAGTTGCTTCGTTCCGAACAAGTCTCCTATATATGCAGGTATAGAAGCAAAACCTCCTCCATAACAAGTAAGAATTAAATATACAAGCAACTGAAAGAAAAAGGCGTTCGTAACATTCGGTAAAAGGACGAATGCCACCGTTTGTATCGCGAAAAACGTAGTGTAAACGTTGGGGCGACCGATATAATCTGAAATCGACGCCCAGCCGATTCTACCAAAACCGTTAAACAATCCCATGATCCCAACCATCGTAGCAGCTGACGCGGCACTGAGATTTGCAATATCTTGTGCCATTGGAGACGCTACAGAAATAATGGCGATCCCGCATGTAACATTTATAAATAACATCGCCCATAAAGCCCAAAAACGGATTGTTTTAACTGCTTCATTTGCCGTTAATTGCGCAAGATCTTTTGTTTGATTATCTTTATTCTTAGTTTCATCTTTCATTCCTTCTGGCTTCCAATTCTTTGGAGGTGGTGTTAGATATAAAGAAGAAAGTAACATAATAGTAAAATAAACAGCACTTAATACGTAAAACGTATTAGAAATACCTATACCTGTTATAAGCCTCGCGATTACAGGGCTAGCAATAAGGGATGCAAAACCAAACCCCATAATAGCAAGACCTGTTGCTAATCCTCTTCGATCAGGAAACCATTTTACAAGTGAAGAGACAGGTGTGATATAGCCAATACCCAGTCCGATCCCTCCTAAAGCACCATAAAAAAAGTAAAGCAGATAAATAGAGCCTAATTGATCAGCAAAGCCTGAACCTAGCAACCCTGCACCAAAACAAAATGATGCTATGATGCCAGATTTACGAGGTCCATATCGTTCAACAAAATGCCCCATAAAAGCAGCGGATAAACCTAGAAACAAGATTGCGATACTGAACGTTAAAGAGATTTCACTTAGCCCCCAATCGTGTTCATCCCGGAGCGGATTTGTGAATACACTCCAGGAGTAGACAGATCCGATCGATATGTGAATACCTACAGCAGCTGCAGCAATCAACCAGCGGTTTTTCACCTTTTTAGCCATCCGGATTACTCCTCTACACTTTTATTCTAAGGTTTTTCCCTTACTCTGATTTATACGTTTTTGAGGTGAGTTCCCTGTTGTCTTTTCAATATGTTCTGTTTCTTGGCCCATCCCCTTTAGGAACTGCATGAGTATGGTCACAGCTTTATTAATTTCAGGATCTTTAAGTGAACGAACTAAATCAAAGTAACTCGTCTTCTCTTCCGTATCTTTGTATTCAGCAACTCTTGCAATGCCTGCATCTATTTTTAAAAGAAAAGGTTCAAGTTGCTTTACATTAATCATTCCTAGGGTACCTAAGAGCAATAGAAGATTTTTTAAAGTATTTGTGTTCTCAGGCTTATCCATCGCTTTGACCGCAATATCCATTACTTTATCTCCTTGCCCGAACAATCCATTTAATAGAGGTAAAATTCCTTTATCGTGCATATGGTTCATGATCTCAAGTGTTTGTAGAATCGCAGTCTTGTTTTGAATGAGAGCATCTTCGACTTCTCGGAGGTCATTAGAACGTTTCTCTTCTGCTGTTATCGTTTGTTTTTGAACGTTTTTAATCGGTTTAGCCATGTTGATTTCGCTCCTTTTTCACAGCATCGCCTGGGAAGATATAATCTTTTCTTTCCCACTTCTTCTCTACGTTAACTCCTACTTGAGGTTGTGGATTTCCATACCTAAAATTTGTTTTAGGCAACGGACTAACACCCTCTTCCATCAAGATCTCAAGCTTGGCACTTGTCTCTTTGTAGGCAGGTGTATCTGTATCTTTATCTGAATAACTGCTCGTAAGCAGATTTATAGCCGCTTCTCCGCTATCGTTCATTGGTAGATATACTTCTTTGCCTTTTACACGATCTGTTATTAAACAATGAACTTTTACATTTCCATAAGGCGACGATAATCTTACTAGTGTCCCATCTTTAATTCCTCGTTCTTTTGCTAGTTCAGGAGAGATTTCAAGAAAAGTGTTAGGCGTCTTAGATGTAATGCCCTCAGATTGATACGTCATGTTCCCTTCATGAAAATGTTCTAAAAGTCTTCCGTTGTTAACGTGAATATCGTATTCTTCTCCAAACTCTACAGGCTCCGTCCAGTTTACTGGAAATAGTCTCGCTTTCTTATCTTCAAAAGGAAATCCTTCTTTAAAAAGTATTGGAGTATCCGTTCCGTCTTCAGCCACAGGCCACTGAAGGCTTTTGTATCCTTCTAATCTTTCATAGGATACTCCCGCAAATAATGGTGCTAGTTGTGCAGCTTCTTCCATAATGTCACTCGGATGTTTGTAATCCCATCCAGCTCCAAGCCGATTTGCAATATCACGGATAATCTCCCAATCTGGTTTAGAATCTCCGAGTGGCTCTAGCACCTGATACAATCTTTGGATTCTTCTCTCCGTGTTTGTGAAAGTACCTTCTTTTTCGAGGCTTGGACTTGCTGGTAAGACAACGTCAGCAAACTGAGCCGTTCGTGTAAGGAATAGATCTTGAACAACAAAAAAGTCTAGCTTCTCATAAGCCGCGTGAACATGGTTTATGTTTGAGTCAACGATTCCCATGTCTTCGCCTTTTAAATACATACCTTTTACATGACCATCATGAATACCTTGAACCATTTCATGATTGTTAAGACCAGGTTCTTCTGGAATTTTTACACCCCACGCTTTTTCATACTTCTCTCTAACCTTTTTATCGGCAACTTTCTCATACGAAGGTAAGCGATCTGGCATGCTACCAAAGTCACTCGCTCCTTGAACATTGTTATGTCCGCGTAACGGATAAGAACCTACCCCTTCTCTTCCATAGTTTCCTGTCACTAAGAGTAAATTGGATATAGCGGTGCTCGTATCACTTCCTCCCATATGCTGTGTAACGCCCATTGCCCAGAGAACACAAACACTTTTAGATTGTGAAATGGTTTTTGCTAAATGGATAAGTGTATCTTGAGTGAGACCTGTTACTTTTTCTGCATACTCTAAAGTGAACGTTTCAAGGTTCTCTGTAAAAACATCTAAGCCGTTCACATGCTGTTGTAAAAAATCATGATCAGCTAATCCTTCATCTAAAATGTACTTCGTTACAGCAGATAGCCAAACGAGATCTGAACCTGCCCGTGGCTGGATAAATAGATCGGCACGTTCAGCCATCTCATGTTTTCTAAGATCAGCGACGATTAATTTTTGGTTGTGTAACTTATGTGACCGCTTAACACGGGTTGCTAAGACGGGATGAGACTCTGATGTATTTGACCCGATTACGATAACCAGCTCTGATTTTTCAATATCTTTTATAGATCCTGAATCACCACCATGTCCTACAGTTCGAAATAATCCCATAGTGGCAGGAGTTTGACAATAACGCGAACAATTATCAATATTATTTGTGCCGATAACACCACGTGCTAATTTTTGCATCAGATAGGATTCTTCATTCGTGCACTTAGATGAGCTGATAAACGTAAGTGCTTGAGCACCATCCTTATCTTTTATCTCTGTAAATTTAGAAGCGATTAAGTTGTATGCTTCGTCCCAAGAGGCTTCTCTAAACATATCACCTTCACGAATTAAAGGTTTTGTTAATCGTTCTTCACTGTTAACAAAATCCCAACCGAACTTCCCTTTAATACAGGTTGAAATCCCGTTTGCAGGAGCTTCGATCTGCGGATCTACTTTTAGAATTTCTCTGCCCTTCGTCCAGACATCAAAGCTACATCCTACGCCGCAATATGTGCAAACGGTTTTTGTTTTCTTTATTCTTTGTTCTCTCATCGCAGCTTCCATATCTGAAATAGCGAGTATAGACCCATAACCTGTCTCAACACCTTTTGTGATCTCAATCATCGGACGAAGTGTCTCACGATTGATCCCCGTCATATAACCTGTTTCACCTTCCATCCCTTTTTCCATCATGGCGTTACAAGGACAAACAGTAGAACAGTGACCACATGAAACACAAGATGATTCATTGATCGGAACGTCTTTGTCCCAAATTACTCGTGGCCTTTCTCGTTCCCAATCAATCGTGAGCGTCTCTGTTACTTGGACATCTTGGCATGCTTCAACACATCGTCCACACAATATACATTGATCAGGGTCATACCTATAAAAGGGGTTAGTTTGATCAACTTCATATGGTTTATGTTCAAAAGGAATGCTTTGGTGGTTGATCTTCATTTCTTTAACCGTGTTATGTACTTCACAACCGCCATTGTTATAATCACAAACCGTACAATATAACTCATGATTAAAAAGGATTCGATCCATTCCGATCACTTGAGCTTCTCTTACCTCATCAGAATTTGTATCAATGTTATCTCCGTTATTAATCTTCGTCGAACATGCTCTTACAAATTCTCCATTCACTTTAACGATACAAGTATCACAAGTTTCGATCGGCCCTAGGCTTGGATGGTAACAAACATGTGGGACTTGATCCGGTGAACCATTTAATAAATTTAATACCGTTTCTCCCTGAACAGCTTTTCTTTCAGTTCCATTTATTATTATCTTAAATTCTTTCAAATGATTTACACCCTTTCCTAAAAAGTTAACATACAAAACATTCTGACATCTCAAACATCCGTTTCCCTAATCGTAATTTCCTTAAACAAATGTGATTTTTTTATTTGTTTACACACAAAAAGACACTCTTAATGAGTGCCTTCAAAATTAGTCATCTAAATCAATCTCTATTAGATCATAGGAAGTAAAAATGCCTAATGGCTTTTCGTTCTCACTTCCATTTAAAGTAATGATGATTGCCTCAAGCTTTTTACCTTCTTTATGAATGTTTTCGAAAATCTCCTCTGCTTTAAAAATACTTGAAGTTTTTGAAATAAATGCTACCAGTTGTTTTTGTTCATTGTCTGCAATATCTGATATTCTTGCATTGTTAAGATCGATCACTTGATCAGCAAGCCGGTCTGTCAACCAATTCAATAAGTATGTAGCCGTTAATAGCCAAAGGTACTCTCCTTTGTCGTTATAAATAGGAAAACGTGAATACGATGTTTTTCGAATACAGCTTAAAACATCTTCCAACCGGTCACTTTCTTTAAAATGATGAACCTTTTTTGTGGCAATGTTCAGCGCTGTTTCAGGTTTCATAAAATAACCAGCAATTTTTTCTATTCTCTCAACGATCTCTAGATGAGGTTCAGCGATGTAAAAATCATGATCAACTTTTTCATGTACAATAGCGTTTCTAAGTTTCGCAAACTGACCGAGCTCATTATAAAAAGATCGAATTAGAGAATGCTTGTTCATTCCTGTTTCCACTAGATTTTTAAACCGATCATCTTTCGTATCTTTTACTTTGTCGATTAAGCATTTGTGAATCTGATTAAAAGCAATTTCAAATCGTTCAGAAAGGCTATTTTCTGTATTAGATTTTATATGAGTGACGGTCATCATCAATCTCTCCTTCTCTCTTCCACTACCCTTTTACTACCCATTTTTTTAACAACTTTAAACTAAAACTTCTAGTCAATATGTAAAGTTATGGAGAGTGCTATGCTAATACTTAACTAATCATTTAGAGAGTTTTTAGCAAAAAAAAACGAACCCAAAATGGATTCGTTTGTAAAAATTATTCACTTTCAGGGAATCGAGGTAACGGGTCTTCAAACTTACCCCAATCTTCGTTATTCATTTCAGAGTCGGTTAATAAGCAATGATCTAACTGTTCTATCAGTTGTTCTTTGTTGTAATCAATTCCTATGAACACTAGTTCAGTAATTCGATCACCATATTCTTCATCCCAGTTTGGATTATGACTTCTTTCTTCTTCTACCATTTCTTCTTGTTCTTCTTTCTTCAGTGCTGCCACCCATTGACCTGCTGGCTGGAAGATAATACTCGTACCTGCTTGACTTAACAAAATTGCCCAATCGTTTCGAGAGGCTACCCAAATAAATCCTTTTGCTCGAACAATTTCAGCTGGCCAATTCTCTAAAAAACTAAAAAGTCTTGCTGGGTGAAAAGGTCTTTTCTTTCTATATACAAAAGAAGAGATTCCGTATTCATCTGTTTCTGGAATGTGTTCTGTTTCAAGCTCTTTCATCCATCCTGCAGATTCACTGGCCTTCTCAAAATCAAAAAGACCTGTAGAGAGAATATCCTTTGGATCTATTTTACCGAATTCTGTTTCAATCAGTTTTGCTTGTGGTTGTAATTTTTTCAATACTCTTTTGAGTTCTTCTCGGTCCTCTTTCTCCAATAAATCACACTTATTTAAAACTAAAACATCACAAAATTCTATCTGATCAATTATCAGGTCTACTACTTCTCTCGTATCGGTCTCATCTAATGCTGCTTGTCGATCTAATAAGCTTTCTCCAGATGCAAAATCGTTCCAAAATCGATTTCCATCAACTACAGTTACCATCGTATCCAACTTGCATAAAGAAGCAAGATCAACACCTGATTCTTCATCCAAATAAGTGAAAGTTTTTGCAACTGGAATAGGCTCACTTATGCCCGTTGATTCTATCAGAATATAATCAATATCACCGTTTTTTACGATTCTTTCTACTTCTATCAATAGATCCTCTCTTAGGGTGCAGCAAATACAGCCATTTGTCATTTCAACGAGCTTTTCTTCTGTTCTAGATAACTGCGTCTCATTTTTTATTAATGCAGCATCAATATTGATCTCACTCATGTCATTAACGATTACAGCAACCTTTAAACCATCTCGATTTGATAAGACATGATTCATTAATGTTGTTTTACCTGCTCCTAAAAATCCACTCAACACTGTTACTGGTACTCGTTTTGTCAATGTATGTAACATGTATTAAAAACTCCTTTTTAAATCGTAATGATTACGATTAATATCGTAAATCAGGTTACAAAACAAGTCAAGGCTTAAATACTTAAGTTCTTATTTTTCTCATGTTTATGGATAAAGAAGCACAAAAAAAAGACGTGTGTTCACTACGATACACGTCTTTTTCTTAATAATCGTTCCATTCAATTTTTCCGCATTTATTTTCGGGATCAAGTTCAATTGCAAAATTATGCTTCTCATAAAAATGAATAAGTCGCTCTACATGTCCCCAGTCTCTTTTTGCAATATCTCCTTTGATTGTTGGGATATTCTTATCTGATGCCGTCTCTTTCAAATAATGCATACAGATTGAGCCGTACCCTTTATTAGCAGGTCCTTTAATATCACCAATATGAAGGGTGTTTTCATCTTCATAAACAGCATCAATTGAGAAATCCCATCCATCATACCTTGATTCACAGTCATTGATCATAATTTTACATTGATCCAGTTGTTCAGATTTATATACGATCACAAGGTTATCGTCTTTTGTTTGATCCACACCGATCACATCATAACTTTTAGCAATTTGCTTCATATCGTTTTGCATACGCAATAATTGAAACTCGAGTTCGTTGCGATCAAGTTTTGTTTCTTTATCTTGCTCTTGTCCAAGCAATAGCATTTAATCTAATCTCTCCCTTACAACAAGCTGAAACACACAGTTTCTCATTGTACTAGAGGTGAATAGATATTTCAAATGTATTTTATTTCCACTGAGGCTCAATTAGATAAAATTCTGTTTGTCTCCCTGTTAAAAATTGCATCTTACCATCTTTAAAACAAACCGTCTCTTCTAGATAGATCGGAACAGCTTTGTTCCATTCAGGGATGAAATGTCTAATGTTAAATTCTAGTGCATAGCACGTGTTATTCTCCATCCTTAACTCTCCTCGAACAGGAATATATTCTTGTTTATCATACAGTCCGATAATCGGTCCTGCTCCATGACAATGATAGCCGATCGGATGTGAATAAAGCATTGCGTCGAGATGATTTAGTTTTGCTTTTTTTAGTACACTTAAAAAAACTTCATTACCCGTCATTCCTACTTTACCTTCTTCAAAGAAAAAATCTTCAAATTTGTTCGCCTCACTTAATGCGTTCAGTAGCCCTGCAGGAGGTTCTTTTTCGTTATCTCTAAGAACATAAGCTAATTGTTGTGTATCTGTGCAAAGACCTAGATATTCAATGCCAAAGTCTAGATGCAGAATATCACCTGGAAGTATAACATCTTCCAATCTGTCTGAAGATCCATCTTTTCTTTGAATATCTACGGTAGGATAGAAGGATGTTTTCAACCCTAAGTCTCTAACTTGTTGTCTGATCCACCAAACTATATCCTGTGTTGAGGTTACATGAGGTTTGATTCGTTCTTTCGTAAACGTTTGTTTCACAATTTCTTTTGTTATGCCTTCTAATGTTTTATACCAATTAAGTTCAGACTCTGTCCTTGTTTGAAGCCAGTCAATTGCAATGGATTCGGATGACATCAATTTTTCTGCATGTCGCCTCCCTAAGACTTTCACTAGTTCCATATAATTTGAGTGACTTAATCCATCACAAAAAGCATAATGGAATGATGTATTAACTGCTATTGATTCAGGGTCGTAATTATCAACTAACCGTTTTAAACCAGTAAAAGAATCTTCACTATCTCTCAACGGAAAACATGAGTAAAAAGGTTCGAAGTTTTTGTTTGAAGAGATAACAAACCGTTTAATTTCGTCAGAATGGATATCCTTAACAAATGCAAAAATGGTTAGTCTTCTTGAACTATCGATCAGAGATGGAAAGAAAGTCTTTCCTAGTGGATCTTCCTTGTATTCTTTGCCGATCGTCAACCACATGTCTACGTTATGTTTCTTCATTAATAAAGGTAACAAATGTTCCAATCTTTCAAATAGCCACTGATCCATAATCTTTTCTTGTTCTGACATGGATAGAATTTCAATTGCATTTTGTTCTGTATGTAATGTCACAATAATCTCTCCTTGTTATGCTATAAGCTTATCTTTCTCTTTCAATGTTTAAAGTCCTTCGAGGTCTTGTTTCATTTTTTTTGCATATGAATAAAAGGACAACGTGTACAAGGAGATGCACTCATCGTATGAATATATTTTTTAGAGGAGTATTGCTGCTTGCTGCAGCTGCATTAGTCGGTGAAAGTTTAGAATTTATTGTGAACATGGTGTTAGCTAGAGAATTAGGTGAACTAGGACTTGGTCATTATATGTCGATCTTTCCGACAGTCATCTTAATTATCATTATCGCGAGTTTGGAATTGCCGATCTCCATCTCAAAGTTCGTTGCAGAGAAAGAAGAAAAGCAACACTATAGCATGTTAAAACATGCTACAAAAATGACAATTTTATTGACAGTAGCAATGATTGTACTTGCATTAGTAATCTTGCCTTTCATACCTGTTTTCAATAGTTATCATCCTTTAGTGCGATGGCTTATGGTCATATTGATCCCTTTAATTTCCTTAACATCAATCGCTCGAGGGTTTTTTATGGGCAAACAGCAGATGGGAAAGCTGGCGTTCTCAAACTTTTTTCGAAAACTAGCTCAGCTCATCTTGTTAACAGGTATCTATCAGTTGTTCTCATTTGATAATGAAACAGCAATCCTTATAGCTTTAGCAACTTTTGTAGGTAGCGAACTTGTTGTTTTTGTTTATTTATTCACCGCTTATTTGATTCAATTCAAAAGAATGCAAACTCAAAAAAATGAACATCTCACTTCAAACGAAGTAACTAGAAGTCTTATGGCCGTAACGATTCCAACTACGGGCTTGCGGCTGTTTCACGCTGTTACGAACGCTATACAGCCATTTTTAATTAAATATGCGTTATCCCTTGCAGGCTTTTCTGGAGTGGCTGCAACGGAAGAGTTTGGTTTATTGGCAGGAGTAGCATTATCAATCGGTTTCTTCCCAGCGTTTATTGCGCACTCGCTTTTGGTCGTCTTGATTCCTACTGTTTCAGAAGCTACGGCTAAAAAAGACGTAGAGAAATTAAAAAGCCTTCTAATTCGTGTAATGGGTATAACTGCATTATATGGGTTTCCAGCCGTTGCAATCTTTTTAATGTTTTCAGAAAAACTAACCTTAATGTTCTTCCATTCACAATCCGCAGCCACGTATTTAGAACTATTGTGGCCGAGTTTTTTATTTACTTTTTTCTTAATACCTCTTCAAGCATATTTGATCGGCCTTGGTTTAATTACAACAGCATTTGTTCAGTCAGTTTGGTCAACTACTTTATCATTTGTTCTTATGTACATGTTAGGATCTCAACCATCATTAGGAATGCATGGCATCATCATTGGAATGAACGCAGGTTCCGTGCTCTTAATGCTTCTTCATTACTTCTCTGTGTGTAAAGCGATCGGTATAAACACATGGTTGAGTGCAAGAAATAACTATCAAGATTAAAAAGAGCGCTTAAGCAGGATATATTTCCCGCTCAAGCGCTTTTTTGTTATCTACACGCTAGTTGAAATTGTTTGCTTTAAGAAAGCCTGAACACCGTACTTTGTATGTTCTTGCTTTTTGAATACCCATTGCGAAGGGATTCGTGAACGAAGAAAATCAAGTTGCTCATCAGAGAGGTTCATGTCGATTCCAGATTCATTCATTAAAAAATCTTCGTTTTCTTTTAGCTTATATTTGGTCTGTATTAAGTTCAACAATCCCCGGATCGTAATAAACTTAAACGTGTAGCCCATTGTAATCGCAGAAACAACTGTTTCCCAGTTCTGTTCTGCAAAATCAAAAAAGTAAGCTTAGCTTGACTCTTCTTTACCCACATGCCGAAGTGCTTCGTAATTTCTTGTCCTGATCACTTCTAGCAACCGATCACCAGAAACTCCGCCTGCTAAAGCAGATTCCAACAATAAGCCGACAGGCATCGATAATTTAACCATTCTTTACTCTCCTCTAAATCCTATTTCATTGCTACTTCTCCATTTCTTCTAGTAGCAAGGTTCCAAATAATGAATAATAAAAGTAAAATAGCTAACGTAAAACTCGTATAGGTAAGAATATCGATCTCACCCTTATGTCTAACCCCTATTCCGACATATGCCCATACAAAGACAAGTGGATAAATAGCATCTTTGTTCAAAAGGGTAAAAAAGATTGCTAATCCTGTACCAACGATTAGCATGATCACAGTCCAAGTAACAGACGAAAGTCCAAAACCATTCCAGCCGCTATATTTTAAAACAACTGCGGTATTCACTATTGTCGCCACACTGATCCATCCTAGATATACCGAGAACGGAAGTCGAATGAACGAAGATTTGTTATCTTGATTTTGAATCTTCGTATAGATCATAATGAGTGACAATAAGAGGCCAATCATAACAATCCAAGACAAACCTAGAAGTTCATGATGCCAAACAAATATCCATGTACAATTTAAGATACAGTTCAAAACAAACCAAAGACCGATACTTTCATATACGGGTTCATTTCTGTTCTTAGGCAGCACCTGAATGATCCCCCAGATTGTTAGCAGTACATAGATGAGTCCCCATATGGAAAATACATAACCTGCTGGAGTGATCAACACATTGTATTTTGCTGATAATTCTCCTGTTGTCCTTCCATTCAATGGTAGTGCATTAGCAAGATAATTAACAAAGATTACTGCTGCAAGTGCTACAATGTTCAAAATAGCTCTAAATGTTGCTGACATGAATGGTTCCCTCCTTTGATATATAGTTTCATATATACCCAAATTGGAGTGGAATTATGAGGGAAAGGCAATTTAAACTAAATTGCCTTTCCAAACTTAACTACTAAATGCCTGTGTACCAATATCCGCTTCTCGTTTAAACAACCTGCTGTATACACCATTATCAGACTTCAGCAACTCCTCGTGAACTCCGTCTTCGATCATTACTCCGTTCTCGATGACAATCACTCGATTAGCAGCCAAGACAGTTGAAAGTCTATGGGAAATTATAATGAGCGTTTGTTTAGATTTTCTTTTATTGATCGCTTTATTGACTTGAACTTCTGTGATAGGATCTAAAGCAGAACTTGCTTCATCAAGAACAAGAACGGCGGCATCTTTTACTAGAGCTCGTGCTAATGACAACCTTTGCTTCTGACCTCCAGATAACAAACTTCCTCTTTCACCGACAAGGGTGTTCAATCCTTCAGGAAGCGTAAGTAAGAAATCACCAAGACCACTGTCTTGAAGAGCAGAAATCAATTCTTCATCTGTTGCTTCAGGTTTGGCGATTCGTAAATTATCAGCTAAAGAACCATTTCGAAGCTGGACATCTTGTGAAACGATCGCAATTTGTGAGCGAAGCCATCCAGCATCAACCGTTGATAGCTTTTCTCCATCTATAAAGATAGCTCCACTCTCAGGCTCATACAATCGTAATAATAAATCTACAACCGTTGATTTTCCAGATCCACTCGGCCCTACAAGTGCTACTGCTTCTCCAGGCTTTACTGAAAATGATAAACCTTTTAATACTTTATCTTCTTTTTCAGGATAACCGAATGCAACATCTTTAAATTCGATCTCTCCTTCAACTTCTTTAGGTATAAATCCTTTTTCTGTTTCCGCACTCGATACATTTTGACTGAGTAAAAGTTCAGATCGATCTAACGCAGGACCAGTTCTTCTTACGGAAAGCCAGTTTCTTAACATTCGTTGCATCTCATTTGCGGCGATTGCCACGAGTCCAGCTGCAGTCAGCATCTGACCAGCAGTTAATTTATCGTTCCAGATCAAGTACGCGCTTAGTCCATATACGACAGCTAATGCAAGACCGTTGTAGCTTCCAATAACCACAATCGATTGCATCCTGGCTTTTAATTCGTGTCGAGATTCTCTAATGAACGATTTTCTAATCTCAGCTACGCTTGATACCTCACCATCAGAAACGCCTAATACTCTTGAAAGATGAATGCCAGTTACTGACTCACGAAGCCTCTCTAGATAACGAGAAGCTTCTTTTCTCGCATTCGCCGAAGATTGCCGTGTCCTTTGACCGACAGCATTTGATGTTAAATAGAAGATAATACCTAACACAACACTCGTAATCATTAAATAGGGATGAATCCAAAGAAGCACGATGCTGTATAAAATAACACCTTGAACGGATGCCATAAAGGTCGAACCTTCCCAAGCCAGGAAATTATGGAGTGTATCTGGATCATCAGAAACACGAGCCATCATTTCACCAGATTGGTTGTTTTGATAAAACGAAAAGGGTAGGTTCTGCAGATGTTTAAACAATCTTAACTTTTGCCAGTTCGTTACGGTCTTCGCAACTTGGTGACAAAAATATTCATCAATAACCATTAGAATCAAGTCAGCAACAGCAGCAAAGATTAATAGCCACATCAACCCCCATAGAAGTTGATTAGACTTACCAGGTAAAATGGAATCGACAAGCCAGCCTAGTGCGAGCGTCGGAATTAGTGCAGAAAATACTTGAGATATAGCAATTACAAACGCATCTGCAAATACCCATTTTTTATGTGGCTTTAAAAAGGCTAGAACGCGTCTGCCGTCTCGATTTTTATGTTTCAATGCTGTCTGGCTCATATCGCTCTCTCCTTTTCTAATTCACTGTACTGCGCCATATAAAGTTCGTAGTACTGTCCACGTTCTGTAAGAAGCTCGTCGTGTGTACCAGATTCTGCTACAACACCTTTGTCTAAAAGTATAATCTTATCTGCATCCCTAACCGTGATCAGCCGGTGAGCAATCGTGATTGTCGTTCTGCCTGGTATGAGCTCTTCAAGAGCGGATTGCACACGTTCTTCTGTCTCCCCATCCAGTGAGGAAGTTGCTTCATCAAAGATTAACAGCGCAGGGTGTCGAAGAATTGCTCTTGCAAGTGCAACACGTTGTCTTTGTCCACCAGAAAGTTTAAGCCCCCGCTCACCAACGATTGTCTCGTAGCCTTCTGGCAAGGCAGCGACAAAATCTGTAAGTCCTGAAGCATCACATGCTGCATCTAAATCGGCTTGAGTTGCACCTTTTCTTCCATATAATAAGTTCATCCGCAGTGTATTGTTTAAAAGAAACGTTTCCTGCGAAACGACTCCTACCTGCTGACGAAATGAATTCCTATTATACTCAAACAAGTTTTGTTGGTCGATTTCAATAGAGCCTGCCTCAGGTTCATAAAGACCGAGCAGCAATTGGATGAGCGTAGATTTTCCGCCGCCGCTAGTACCGACAATACCAATATGTTGGCCAGCTTTCATATTCAATGAGACGCCTTTTAACACATATTCTTCGTTGCCCGGGTAACGAAACCAAAGATTATCAATATCAATATCCCCTCGAACAGGTTGCATCTTTGGCAGATCATCTTCATGTTCCTTTGGTAAATCAAAATATTCATAGATTCGCTGAAGAGCAGGAATAGCCTGCTGTATGATCAATGCATTCTCAGCTAGTGAACGAATGGGAAAAAACATCGTAGGAATAAACCCTAAACAAGCAACAAGTGTACCGACAGAAATCGTATTATTCCAAACTGCCATTCCTCCAACAAGCATGACTACGCCTGGTGTAGCGATATTGAATAGATTACCAAGACGCCAGTTTACTTTTCCGATTAAAGCGGCACGAATGGAATAATTCTTCCAATCTGTAAGCTTTGTATCTTGTGTATGTATTTCTCTTTCTTGTGTTTGAAACGTACGAACTAGTCTCGTTGATTCGATACTTTCTTGAAGGTGGTGATAAATATCTGCACGCATATCCCTCTGAACAGCACTCATTTTTCTCATAGTCGTTCCAAGTTTAAATGATGGGTACAGATAGATAGCGAATACACAGAACATAACGATCGCAACTGGCCAGTATAGAGCAAAAACTGCAATAAAAGCAGCGACCGCACTAACTACTTGTTGTACGAATCGAGGCACGACCGTATTATTTAAGTTCTGTACAGCTTCTACGTCGTGAGTGAGACGATATAACATATCACCACGAGGTGTAGTCGTAAAAAAGGACATCGGTGTTTTATGCAGCCGTCCAAATGCACGCATCTGCATATCTGTGATAACATCTAAACCGATCTGAATTTGTATAAATTCTTGTAATGATTCAAATACCACCTTAAACAAAAATGAGAAAAGAACTCCAGCTACTAGCCAACCGATCATATCCGTCATCTCATTCGGCAGAATTTCATCAACAAGCTTTCCTGCTAGTATGGGTGGGATTACGGTAAAAGCGCCACCGATCAACGAACAGATAAAAGCTAGAAGAAGCCCCCTCCAATAAGGCTTAAAGTGCTTTAATGTCTCTCTTAAAAGCTTCATATATCATTTCCCCCTCTCGCTTTCAAGCACTTTATTTTATACTAAATTCATAAAATTTTCATTATTTTTACTTGTTATTTTTTTGAAAATATAATAATTTTTATTTAGTTAGCACACTATATTAAACATGTAAGATTATCATTCAGATTTAGTGCTCAATCAAAAAAAATAACTTATTAAAGCAAATAAGCACTTTAATAAGTCATCTTCTTGTTCGTTTATTGTAGTTCTACACGTTTGAGAGGTTTTTTCGCTGGCCCTTCAACGACGGAACCATCGAATGAAAAACGTGAACCATGACACGGACAATCCCATGTTCGATCGCCGCTGTTCCATTCTGTTTCACAACCGAGATGTGTACACGTGGTGTCTACAAGATGAAGTTCACCATCTTGATCACGATAAGCCCCACACCTTTCTCCATTAACCGTTACGGCACATCCTTCATCTTTATTTAAACTTCTTGGATGTTTAGACGGTTTGTCTAATTTCCCAGAAACAAAATGCTTTGCGACATCTGCATTTTCTTTTATAAACTGTTTAATATCAGAGGGATCACCTTGAAACCTTTGTGGTTTGTATAGGTCAGCATATTCATTCTCTTTACCCATGATATGATCTCTTATGATTAATGCAGCAAGAGTACCTGTCGTCATCCCCCATTTTTTGTAACCGGTAGCTACAAAAATGTGATCGTGCTTATGCGTAAGCTTGCCGATGAATGGTATTTTATCAAGTGTAATCAAATCCTGAGCCGACCAGCGATAAAGGACCTTATATAATTTTAATGATTTTCTCGCTTCTTTTAATAATGCCTCATAGTGCTGATGTGTTGGAATTCCCTGTCCTGTTTGATGACTTTCTCCACTTAATAGCACGATCTTTTCACCATCTTGTAAGATAGAACGATAAGAAAATGAGGTTTGATCTACTCCCATATACATCCCATTAGGAAATGTATCTTGTGTTTTTACGGCCAATACATAAGAACGCTCTGCCATCATTCTTGTAAAATAAAAACCCAATCCATCAAAAAATGGAAAATGCGTGCAACAAGCTACAAAGTCAGCTGTAATTTTGTGTCCGTGACTTGTTTGCACCACAGCTTTTTTGTTATTCTCTTCTATAATATCTGTTGCTGTCGTGTTTTCATAAACCTCAACGCCTAATGAATCCATTTCTTGTAATAGCGCAGTTAAATATTTGACAGGATGAAAATGTGCTTGATTCCTCATAACAAGCGCTTTTTTATGCGGTATATTAAATGGAAGTTTTTCGACCAACTCTCCTTCAATCTCTAACTTTTGATAAGCATCAGCTTCTTTGTTAAGCTTTTTGATTCCTTCCTCGGTGTTGGCGTAAAGATAGGCATCATGTTTTTCTAAATTACAATGAATATTGTTTTGTTTAACAAGACTCTCAATAAACTGTTTAGCTTGTTCGTTTGACTCATAATAAAGTCGTGCCCGATCTAATCCGATGTGTGAAATAAGGTGATCATAAATAACATCATGTTGAGAAGTAATCTTTGCAGTTGTATGACCAGTCGTTCCATTAATCACTTTACCTGCCTCGATTAATGTAACCTTTTTTCCTTCTTTTGCTAGAAGATAAGCTGTTGTTATTCCGCTTATCCCAGCTCCTACAACCACTACTTCTGTTTGAATATCTTCATTTAACACAGAGTATGTAGGTAGGTTTAATTGTTGCCTCCAGATTGGTTCTGGAAACTGTGGCATGTTATTTTCATAGTTACTCATAAGGTACCTCCTGTTTAGACACGTTTTCTCACCATTATTCCCCATACCTCGAAAGAACAATCAGTTGAAAATGGAAAAGAAGGCTCTTTTCTAAAGGAATGTTTTTTGAATAGGTTGAAGGTTAAAGTTTTGGAAGTAGTTAATTTTCCGTTCCAGGCTGTTCGCTTTCTACGGGGCAGTCGATGGGCCACATTCGTACGTTTCACGTATAAGTGTCTCACCTGGCTAGTTGCAGTGGCTAGTCCCTCGAGGTCAAAAGTTAAATAGACCATGAAGGCAAAGAGCGTCTTCATGGTCTATTTCACCTTTTGCTTGTCGGAGCTGGAAGAGCCACTTCCACTTCACCGTACGCCCCGTGAATGAAAACTAACACTTTAAAAAACAAGAAGGTATAAATAAAAAGAAACAGGCTATTCAAAATAACCTGTTTTTCAGTAGAATAGTTAAATTAATTGCTTAACCGCTTTTCGAGTGCATAATCAAAATTTCCATTATAACTCTCTAGGCTTCCCTCTTCTAACCAAATGGTACGTTCAAAGAGTTTGTTCATAAAATATCGATCATGTGAGACTGATAGAATCGTACCATTAAATTCTTCTAGTGCTTGTTCTAATGCTTCACGTGAATCAATATCCAAATGGTTTGTCGGTTCATCCAAGATTAAGAAGTTGAATCCTTCATAAACAAGCTGTGCAAGCCTGAGTCTTGTTCGTTCTCCACCACTTAACTCATTTCCTTTCCTATAAACAGATGCTCCGTAAAACAAAAACTTTGCTAGATGATGACGAGCTTCGCCTTCTTCCATCGGTACTCTTTCTCTGAAAATATCAAGTACAGTCCCAGTAGAATCAGCAGTAAGTCCCCTTTGAGAAAGATAACCAATCGAAACAGATGGTCCAAGTTTTATATTGCCGTTGCTGTGATCTAGAGTTTGTATGGTCTCTAGCAGTGTCGTTTTTCCTGAACCGTTTTTACCGACGAGGGCTACCTTCTCACCATATCGAATCTGTAGTTCAAGATTACTTAGGATGGAACGCCCTTCAATCGATTTACTTAGCCCTTTAATTACTGCGACGTCCTGACCGCTTCTCTTGTTAACTGAGAATTCAAATGCCGCTTTTTTACGTTCCAGCTTAGGGCGTTTCATACTCTGTATTCGTTGAAGTGCTTTCTCCATGTTCCTCGCTCTTTTGAAGAATTTCTCATTTCCTGATCGAGCGCCCCAGTCTCTTAGTTGTTTGATCGACTCTTTAATCTTTTTAACTTTCTTTTGCTGTTCTTCATATTTCTCAAATTCTAGAAGAAGATTATTTTCTTTTTCTTTGAGAAAACCTGAGTAACTTTGATGATATAAGGTACATTCACCATCTTCTATATCAATAGTTTTTGAGGTTACTTTATCTAAAAAATAGCGATCATGACTGATAATTACAACGGAACCTTTGTATTTTTGAAGATAGATTTCAAGCCAATTCATCGTTTCGATGTCGAGATGATTGGTAGGTTCGTCTAAGAGTAAAAGCTCTGGCTCTTTTAATAACAAACAAGCTAAACCGACCTTCGTTTGTTCTCCTCCACTTAGTTGCATAAAAAGATGGTGAGAGAGTTGAGTTAAACCTAAACCAGCTAAAACGCCATTTATCTTCGACTCAATCGCATAACCACCGAGCTCTTCAAATTCTTCTTGCAGTCTATAGAGCCTATTCAGATTTTTATCTAATCGGTGTGTTTGCTCTGGATCACTTAACAATGCATTAACCTGCTGAATTTTAAGTTCAATTTCATTGATTTCTTGAAACGCTGATGATACCACATCATAAACTCTCATATTCTCCGTATGCTCAGGAAGTTGTTCCAAATAACCGATCTCTGCGTCCTTCCTGACGGCTATAGAACCTGAATCAGGATGATCAACACCACTTAACAGCTTAAACAAAGTCGTTTTTCCTGAACCGTTCTGTCCCACTATACCTATACGATCTTGTTCGTGAATTTCAAATGATATATTTTTTAGAATCTCATTTCCGCCATACATTTTTTTAACTTGATGAACAGTGCAGACTATCATTTTTATTTTTCTCCTTTTAATCCAATGCCACTGTCCTTTTTTGTATACAAAAAAACCATGAGCAACATACCTGCCCATGGTTACTAACAATTAAAAAAGGATAGGGTAAGGTTACTTTGTGATGTACTTTAGTGTTTTAACTGAAAATAGACAGACTCCGCCAATTTTTGAAAATACATAAGTAATCGCACGGAAAACTACCAACCAGTCAAACATTTGTACACCTTTAAGCATGCCTTACACCTCCTTTTAAGAATTTATAAAATATTCTAGTAATAGTATATGGTATTATTACTTAATATGCAATTAGGAATAAAGTTGAATAAAAAGAAAGGGTATTTGCTTTTTTTGTCGAAATAGTTTTAAATATTTATATTATTCTGAAAAGGGTGTGTATTATGAAAGTAAAATCCAACTATCTAACTAAATCTAAAGTAACGTATGTTACAGAAAACATGTCAATCAGCGAAGCTCGATATACCATTATTCAATCCGGGTATCGCTGCATACCCGTTTTAGATGAATCCGAACAAAAATTTGTAGGGCTTCTTTTTAAAGAGACTACATCTGATTATATTATTGATAATGTCGGTTCAGTTAAAGATCATGTTAGTAGAATTGTAGAAGAGAAAGACGCATTTATTCATGAGAATACGGCTTATTTTAAGGTACTTTTCACGATCAGACGCCTGCCGTTTATGGCAGTTGTTGATGATGATCATAATTTCCTAGGAATCATTACTCACTCAAAAGTTATGGACATTCTAGAGGATTCTTATGGTATCAAGAAGGGTGGATACTCTTTAACAGTTTCTACTACTGAGGGTAAAGGTTCGTTAAGAAAACTATTTACAGCAATCCATGAAGAATACAATATTGAAGGTGTTTTCACTCAAGACGCGGGTAAGCAATTTCTTCGCAGAGTTGTTATCACTTTCAATGAAAGTGTATCGCGTGAAGAAATCGATGAACTCGTTCACCGAGTGGAAGCGAATGGATTCAAGGTGGCAGACATTGAAGATCTTCGAACATTTTCAAGTGTTCAATAATACAAAAAAACGTTCCCGTTTAATAACAGGGAACGTTTTTCTTTATGATGAGAGGACATTCAATTGTTCAAAGAATGAAGGATATGAAACAGCAATCGCTTCACTGTTTGTAAGCGTTGTTTCGCCTTCTGCGATACAAGCGGCAACACTCAACATCATTCCAATTCTATGATCACCGTAGCTTTGCACCGAAGCGCCTCGCAGTGAGGATTTTCCCTGTATGATCATACCGTCTTCTGTAGCTTCTATATCTGCACCCATCTTTTTAAGTTCGTTCACAACGGTTTCGATTCGATCTGTTTCTTTCACTCGAAGTTCATGCGCGTCTTTTATAATTGTCTTTCCTTCTGCTTGAGTTGCGGCCAAAGCTATGATTGGAATTTCATCGATCAATCGAGGGATAAGATCTCCTTGGATAACCGTACCTTTTAAATCAGAGCTTTTAATAATCAAATCTCCAAATGGTTCCGAAGCTGTCTCATTGATATTTTGGTAAGTAAGATCTGCCCCCATTTCTTTTAGAACATCCAGTATTCCGGTACGTGTTGGATTCAACCCTACTTTTCTTAGAGTAATCTCACTGTTTGGTACAATGGCACCTGCTACTAAGAAGAAAGCGGCTGAAGAAATATCACCTGGTACTTCAATATGTGTTCCCTTTAACTTCTGGCCACCTGCGACCGAAACAGTTAGATCATCGCTTTCAACTTCTACTCCAAACGCTTTCAACATGCGTTCTGTATGGTCTCTTGATTTGAAGGGTTCTTCTACAGATGTGGTTCCTTCTCCATCTAATCCAGCCAGAATTATAGCCGACTTAACTTGAGCACTGGCGATTGGAGAAGTGTAATGAATACCTCGTGTTTCGCCTCCTTTTATATGAAGAGGGACCTTATTTCCTGAATCATTCCCATCAATCGCAGCTCCCATTTCTTTTAAGGGTTTGGTAACGCGATTCATCGGCCTTTTTGCAATTGACTCGTCACCTGTTAAGGTCGATTCAAACGGTGTATTAGCGAGTATTCCTAGCATCAGACGGATCGTAGTACCTGAATTCCCTACATACAAATCTTCTGAGGGTGGGGTTAATCCCGCAATTCCTTTTCCTTCTACTGTTACTTTTTCATCTTCTTGTTGTATCGTAACCCCAAGTTTCTTGAAACATGAAATGGTACTTAAACAATCTTCGCCTGTTAAAAAACCATCGATTGTCGTTGTACCCTCAGCGATGGACCCAAACATGACTGCTCGATGTGAAATAGATTTGTCACCAGGCACTTTAATAGATCCTTTTAATTGTTGAATAGGTTGTAATTGCTTTGTCATAGAATAGTGCCTCCTTATAAAGTGATTTGTGTTAAGTAATCCTCTTTTTGTAATATTTCTTGTGCCTGATCTCGATCATTGTCATCTTGAAAACTCAATCGAAGTACCCCATTTAGTCCTTCTCTTACTTCTAAAATACTGAGGTTGATTATGCTGATCTCTGATTGTGCCAAAAGAGCAGTGATATGAGACAGAGCACCTACTCTGTCGAGGATATCCACATATAGATCCGAGAACGGATGAATCGCACCTTTTGACCGAACTGGTAAGGCATCTCGGAATGATTTTGCTCCATCAAAGTATTCATAGAGTTCCGCTTCATCTCCCTTTTCTACGAACTCTATCACCGTATCCATCTCATTTTTCCATTCGTGTAAGAGAGTAAGAAGATGTGACTTGTTTTGACTAACTATATCGCTCCACATTTTAGGAGAGCTTGAAGCTATGCGCGTAATATCTCTGAATCCTCCTGCTGCAAGTTGCTGAATCAACGGTTTTTCCTTCGCATGCTGCTGTGCAATCCTCACAAGGCTTGAAGCGACAAGATGCGGAAAGTGACTTACAATGCCGGTAAGAAAATCATGTTCATCTGGATCAGTAACGAGAAATTTAGCTCTTGTCCCTTTTAGCCAGGTCTTAGCTTCATCAATATCAATATCTGTAGTTATAGAGTTTGGTGTTAGAAAGTAAAAGGCATTTTCTAATAGATGGACTTTCGCACTTTCCACTCCCGTTTTATGAGATCCAGCCATAGGATGACCTCCAATAAAACGAATTCCAGTAGCGGCCATCTTTTCTGCTTTATGCATAATGGATTTTTTTGTGCTTCCAACATCCATTACTAACGCTTTAATGACAGGTGAAACAGAAGCTAAATTCTCCATTACCTGTAACGTTGCTTCAACTGGTGTTGCAATTATGATAAGATCTGCTAAATGAGCAATCTCTGTGAAGTCTGAAACAGCTTCATCAATTACGCCTATTTCTGCTGCAGTTATACTATTTTGAGCATAAACGTCATACCCATAGATTGTTGCTTCGTGTTCTTGTTTGATAGAAAGAGCGATTGAACCACCGATCAATCCAACCCCTATTAGTAAGACGTTCTTCATTTACTCCTACTCCTTTTTAAGCCTCTTCTATAAACGAAGATAATTTTTTCTCTAATGATTCTGAAGTAAAAGGTGATAAATAGGGCTTAGCCAAACCGTTCAGAAGCACCATTTGAATCATGCCTTTTTCCGCTTTTTTATCTTTTTTCATTCGATTGACCAGTGAGGGAGCAGATAAGTGCTTCGGGAATGATGGAAAACCTAAAGTTCTTAACCACATTTTTAGTTCTTGTCCTAAAATTTCAGTGTCCTCTTTTAGCGAAAGTGCAAAAAGCATACCTAAAGCTACTGCTTCACCATGGGTGATGCCTTTATATTGAAGTTCCCCTTCTATAGCATGGCCAAGTGTATGACCAAAGTTCAGATAAGCCCGAATTCCTTTTTCTTTTTCGTCTTGTGTAACGATCTCATTTTTGATTTTTATACCTTGTATGAGAGCTTTCTGTAGGGAGTCACCTTTTAGATCATCGATGTTTTTAACGTTCGCACGTAACGAACGATATAGATTTTCATCAGCGATCAATGCGTGTTTAATGACCTCCGCAAAACCAGATCTTTTTTCACTTGCTGGTAAACTAGTTAAGAAGTCTGTCGAATAGATCACCGCTTCTGGTTGATGAAAGACACCGATCATGTTCTTACCTTCAGGATGATTAATACCTGTTTTTCCTCCTACTGCACTATCATGTGCGAGAATAGTAGTCGGAATTTGAATAAAGCGGATTCCTCGCATATAGGTACCCGCCACAAATCCAGCAAGGTCGCCAATCATGCCACCACCAAGTGCAATAACAACAGATGTTCGGTCCAGCTCTTTACTTAAAGCAAAGCTTTGACAAGCCATATAATTCTCAAATGACTTTTGATCATCACCAGCCTGAATCTGAATTGTTTCATGAGTGAAAGCATCGCCAATCACTCTTTGTACGGTTTCTAAATAGAGATATCCAACGTTTTCATCTGTTATGATCAATAGGTTCTTAGGTGAAGGGCTAAGGCTTTCTAAGACTGATTTAAGCTCATCAATTACGTTATCACCTATAAAAACCGGGTAGTTTTTTGAAGGTGTTGTTATGTGAATCGTATTCATTTAAAACACCCTTGCACGTTCTTGGTGCTGAGAGATGTTTTTCTTAATCACTTCCATGTTATCTTGTCCAAATTGATTAACTAGCGCACTTGCGAGCTCCCATGCAACAACTGACTCTGCTACAACACTTGCAGCAGGAACTGCACAACTGTCAGAGCGTTCAATGCTTGCTGCAAAGACTTCTTTTGTTTCAATATCCACGCTGTTCAGCGGTTTGTATAAAGTAGGAATCGGCTTCATCACACCACGAACAATAACTGGCATTCCGGTCGTCATTCCTCCCTCAAAGCCTCCTGCGTTGTTTGTTCTTCTAGTATAGCCGCGTTCGATATCCCAAACGATCTCATCATGTACTTCACTTCCAGGTTTTCGTGCTGCTTCAAAACCAATACCGATCTCAGCACCTTTAAATGCATTGATACTCATGATTGCTGCTGCTAATTTGGCATCTAACTTATTATCATAATGTGTGTAGCTACCCACGCCTACTGGCATACCTTCTACGATTACTTCTACGACCCCTCCAATTGAGTCGCCGTTTTCCTTTGCAGTATCGATTGCTTCCATCATCGTCTTTTCAACATTTTTATCTAAACATCTTACAGGAGAAACCTCTGTTTTTTCGCGAAGTTCTTCTAAAGATTCATATGAAGTATTCTCAGCTACGACACCACCTAGTTCTAACACGTGGCCTCCAACTTCAACTCCAAGCTCTTTTAGTACCTTTTTCGCTACAGCTCCTGCTGCTACTCTTACTGTTGTTTCACGGGCTGAAGAACGTTCTAGCACGTTTCTCATATCTCTATGGTTGTATTTGATAGCACCGTTTAAATCCGCATGGCCTGGTCGAGGTCTAGAGATAACACGTTTCACTTCTGCGTTCTCGTCTTCGAGAGGTTCAGCACCCATGATCTTCGTCCAATGAGTAAAGTCTTTGTTCTCTACTACAAGTGTAATCGGTGAACCAAGCGTTATTCCGTGTCGTACACCACTTACGATCTGAACCTGATCTTTTTCAATCTGCATACGTCTTCCACGTCCATGCCCTTTTTGACGTCTTGCAAGTTCCTCGTTAATATCTTCTGCTACTAGAGGCAAACCTGCTGGTACACCTTCAATGATTGTTGTGAGTTGAGGGCCATGTGACTCTCCTGCTGTTAAATATCTCATTTTCTATTCCTCCTGTTTGCCTATTCTTTATTAAGAAAACTTTTCTAAACCTCGATGATCCAGTTACATTTTTAGTTCTGATAGTACAAAAAAATCCCTGCTAATAAGCAGGGACGAATAATTATCGCGGTACCACCCTGACAGCAAAGACTAGACCTTTGCCACCTTCATTTTGTTAACGGAAATTTTTCCGGCTTTTTTTACAAAAGCTTGCTCAAGAATTGTAATTCGTGAAAGGCTGTGTACTGATTTGCACCACCATCAGCTCTCTAATAACAGGGAACCATTTCACTACTGCTGTTCTTTCATTGCGATTTGTTTTATAAAGTTATAAACAGTTTTAGCACGTTGAAGCGCTGTTGTAAAGGAAATTCATTCATTTTTCTTAAAATTTACATTACCTTCATCTATATGTCAAAAAGCACTTAAAAGAGCTTTAAAATTATTTTAAATCTTTTTTCGCGTAAGTACTTGACATTCTTTTGAAATCCCTTTAAAGTTACAAACAATACTTTATGAGACACACGCTTTAAAGCGCGAAAGTGTCTATGTTACGATGTATATTAATAAGCCTATGAGCGGCCGCGATATAGGAAATAATGACAAGAGTATAAATATGGGGAGGAACCACACATGTCAAACGAATTAGTAGACTTACGCAAACAGATGGATGATATTTCTTTAAAGATTCTAGAGCTTCTAAACGAACGAGGAAACGTGGCACAACAAATTGGAAAGCTTAAAGAAATGCAAGGTGTTAAACGCTTTGATCCTGTTAGAGAGAGAGAATTGCTTGATCTAATCGCTTCTCATAACGATGGTCCTTTTGAGACGTCTACGGTACAACACATCTTCAAACAGATCTTCAAAGCAAGCTTAGAGCTTCAAAAAGACGATAATCGAAAAGCATTACTCGTATCTCGTAAAAAGAAACCTGAAGATACAATTGTAAATGTAAAAGGTGAAAAGATCGGTGATGGCAATCCTCACTTCATCATGGGTCCTTGTGCGGTAGAAAGCTACGAACAAGTGAAGCAAGTAGCAGAAGTCATTGCAGAAAAAGGATTAACTTTAATCCGAGGTGGCGCATTCAAACCGCGTACGTCTCCTTACGACTTCCAAGGACTTGGACTAGAAGGGTTAAAAATTCTTCGTAAAGCAGCAGATGAACATCAGCTTGCTGTTGTGAGTGAAATTCTAAATCCGAACGATATTGAGATGGCACTAGATTATGTTGATGTGATTCAGATCGGCGCACGTAACATGCAGAACTTTGATCTGTTAAAAGCAGCTGGATCAGTGAACAAACCGGTATTGCTGAAGCGTGGGTTAGCTGCGACGATTGAAGAATTCATGTACGCAGCTGAGTACATCTTGGCTCAAGGTAACTCCCAAGTCATTCTTTGCGAACGCGGAATTCGAACGTACGAAAGAGCAACAAGAAACACGCTAGACATCTCTGCGGTACCTATTCTTAAAAAAGAAACGCATCTACCTGTAGTCGTGGACGTAACACACTCAACAGGGCGCAAAGACCTTCTCCTCCCTGCTGCTAAAGCGGCAATGGCGATCGGTGCAGATGCAGTTATGGCTGAAGTGCATCCTGACCCAGCAGTAGCACTATCTGATTCAGCACAACAGATGAACATTCCAGAATTCCACGAATTCATGGATGCTCTTCTAAACAAAGAAAAAAAGAAGATTCATTCTTAATAGAAAGAAAAAGCCTGGCTCACTGAGTCAGGCTTTTCTTTGGTTGCTCTAGAGCTTACCCTTCGAAATATTCTTTGTAGTAACCGCCTATTTTCCCTGTGTTATCTACTACAAAATAAAATTCCTCTGTTTCATTCTTTAGTTCATAGGTTTTACCAGCAGTCAAAGCACGGTTAACCATATATTTTTTTGCATCCGTATGTACACATTTAATCTCGCGAATTGTTTCTCTGTTCGCCCACTCTAAATGAATCATTTAAGTCTCTCTCCTTTAAGAATTGCTTTTGTTAAATCATAATGTGCCCCGCTCTTTCTGTCAAATTCATTCCTTAGAGACTTCTTTCCTAGTATTACATAGATTGTTTCGGTTACTATGATAAAGAAAATATTATAAGAATGGAGATTTACATATATGAAAGCATTGGTTTTTAACAACTTCGGAGGTCCAGAAGTTTTAGAATATCGAGAAATCAAAGACCCAATTATCGGAGCACACGATATTTTAGTGGAAATGAAGGCCATTGGCTTAAACTTCGCTGATGTTTATAGAAGAAAAGGAAATTATCATCTTGAAGGACAGCCTCCTTACATTCTAGGCTATGAAGGAGCAGGAATCGTTAAAGAAGTTGGTAGTGCTGTGAATGGTGTTTCAGTTGGAGATCGCATCGCATTTGCAGATGTACCCGCAGCTAACGCGGAACTCGTTGCTGTCCCTTATGAAAAAGCAATACCTATTCCAGATGGGGTTTCATTTGAATCAGCAGCCTCACTTTTGTTACAAGGGTTGACTGCACATTATCTAACGCGGGATAGCTTCTCCATTCAAAAAGGTGACGTGTCATTGGTTCATGCTGCTGCCGGCGGTGTTGGACAGTTATTGATTCAAATCATCAAGTTGCTTGGCGGAAAAGTTATTGGTTTAACGTCTTCAGAAAAAAAGCGTCAATTCGCTCTAGAAGCAGGTGCTGATTTAGTATTCCTATATAATGATAATTGGAAAGAAAGCGTGTTGAATGAAACTTTTGGCAAAGGTGTAGACGTTGTTTACGAGTCGGTCGGGTCTACGATAATGGATAGTTTTGAAGTAACAAGGATTGCCGGAACCGTCGTATTCTTCGGTATGGCGGGTGGTGACCCTGTGTCCATTGATCCTCGAATGCTCATGGATACTTCTAAGACGTTGACCGGAGGCGATCTATGGAATGTCCTAACCTCACACGAAGAACGTGTAAAGCGTTCAAGCGAGTTGTTTAAATGGATTAAAAATGGAGATGTAAAAATTACAGAAACATCTTTCCCCTTGCTTGAAGGTGAAAAAGCTCATGAATATTTAGAGAGTAGAAAAAGTACGGGTAAGATTTTGTTGATTCCTTAATAAAATATTGGTGTTCCAATTTGGACGGCTGCAGATTGCAGCTGTCTTTTTTATGCATTGGTTGCAGAATGCAAACTTTAAATCGTAGTAATGCGTGTGTTTTGCAACTTTAATTACTTGCAGATTACAAATGATATAAGGATATATATTAGTAGGTTTTTATCTCACTTTTTTTATTAGATTAAAATAATTATATGTTAGTTATGCTATTCAGGAATCGGTAGCTGGTACGTTGCTGAATTAGTAGGTCCGCTCGGAGTAAGATTTATGGATTTCAGAAGGTTTTTCATACAAGTGGATGAATCGATGTGTAAAAAACGTCTTAACGTTTTATTCTTAACGGGGTGATCAAAGATCAGTGCGTAGTCTAGTATTGCTCTTATATGAGCTTCTTTGGACTTTACATTGCACTTAGAACAAACCCAAGTACTTCTCTCTCGCCGCATAGGAATATGATTGCAGTCTGGACAAAAGACTCCAGTGTGAATATCCGTCTCTTTGATGTTATATGTTCTTAATACGTCTGGATTATGCTTTTCGTGTTGTTTTAATAGCTTTGTAGTTAATTTTGAGAGGTCTTTTTTTGAAAGGATTTCTTGATGGGATGTCGAAATGTCTTGAATTTTATTAGCTAGACCCTTAGCACGAATGATATGGGCCGCTTTTTTGCCATAATGGGGTGATAGTGTAATAAAAGATTTAGGATTTGTTAGAACAACGAGGGAATCTAGCGGAATTTTAGGCAACTGGTTTCTTGTCAGCCAGCTTTCGAGATATATTTTTTGTTGTTGGACTTGGTTTACTGGATCAGGGAATGTTTCATCTACCCCATTTTTCGTTCGTTTCATCTGATCGAAGTGATGATCAAAATAAAGGTCACCTGAGAGATTTTTAACTTCGAGCAAAACGCCAAATGAAGAATGAAGGATTAGACAGTCAATTTGAAAATAGTACTTCTTTTCTTTATCTCTTGGAAGTCGCAAGTCATGAAAAATGAGGTACGAATTTTCATCTAAATCGTGCAGATAATAATCTAATGCTACTTCGCCTCTATAGCCTGCCGCGTATTTCGTAAACTCAGTTTTTAATTCACCATATTTCGGGTGACTGGGTATTAATCTCTGGATGATGGAATCCAATTTTAATAATTTTAGGGGCTTAGTACGTGGTTTTTTTATCAAGAAATCACCTCTTGCTTTTTAGTACATATCTCATTCAAGAAAACTGGATAAAAATCCTTTATTTTCAGTAATGATTTGATGATTATTTTCCATTTGGAAATTAGATTGTGCACAATTAAGTCTAATTTGAAAAAATTAAGTCGGAATGAACGTTAATTAAGTCGTTTCGCTCATCAATTAAGCCGTTTTCAGCCACGATTAAGTCTTAATCCAAAAATAAAGGCCATTCGACAAATCCCAAGGACTTACTACCCGGAACACCCATCAGCAGCTGCACACACCACAGCCTCCTTTACAAACCCACAAAAAAACACCCCCTGCAAGCAAGGGGCGTTCCATATCATCATTATATTCCTAAACATTAACCTTCTAAAAGAAGTGATTCTGGATCTTCCAGAAGTGATTTGATCGTTGTTAAGAAGCTTACTGCTTCTTTTCCATCTACAATACGGTGATCATATGAAAGCGCGATGTACATCATCGGACGGTTTTCCATGCGCTCTTTATCGATCGCTACTGGTCTCCATTGAATCGTGTGCATTCCAAGGATACCAACTTGAGGTGCGTTTAAAATAGGTGTTGAAAGCATAGATCCGAAGATACCGCCGTTTGTGATTGTGAAAGAACCACCTTGAAGGTCTTCTAACGATAGCTTTTTAGAACGTGCCTTCTCAGCTAAGTTTCCGATCTCTTTTTCGATACCAGCGAAGCTTAGACGGTCAGCGTTGCGAACAACTGGTACAACTAGTCCTTCTTCTGCTCCAACTGCGATACCGATATCGTAGAATTTCTTAAGAACCATTTCATCCCCTTGAATCTCAGCATTGATTGCAGGGAACTTTTTCAGTGCTCCTACAACAGCTTTCGTGAAGAATGACATGTATCCTAGTTTAACACCGTTTTGCTCATAGAACTTGTCCTTACGACGAGCACGAACTTCATTGATCGCCGTCATATCAACTTCATTAAACGTTGTTAGCATCGCTGCAGTTTGTTGAGCTTCAACTAAACGTTTAGCGATCGTTTGACGTCTGCGGGACATCTTCACGCGCTCTACAGGTTTCTCAGGATTTACCGCTTCAACAGAAGCAGCTGGTTTAGAAGCTGACGCTGCTGGCTTAGATGCCGGAGTAGCCTTCTCCGAGCTTCCACCTTCCGCGTGACGTTTCACATCTTCTGTGCGAACGCGTCCTAGAGGATCGCGAGCATTCACTTCAGAAAGATCGATACCTTTTTCACGAGCAAGCTTGCGAGCTGCAGGAGATGCGATTGGACGGTCAGAAGCTTTCACTTCTTCTTCAGCCGCGTCTTTTTCTACGATCGGCTCTTGTTTTTGTTGAGTTGGAGCTGCCTTTTCTTCCGTTTTCTCTTCTGCTGCTGGTTCTGCAGACTCAGAAGCACCGCCTTCAACGATGGAAGCGATAATATCTCCAACGGCTACAGTGTCACCTGGTTCAACCTTGATATTTTTTAGAACGCCATCTCGCTCTGCACTGATCTCAATGTTAACTTTATCAGTTTCTAGCTCTACTAAATCTTCGCCTTTAACAACTGTGTCGCCTTCTTTTTTAAGCCATTGTGCTACTGTACCTTCTGAAATTGATTCGGCTAATTCCGGAACTTTAACGTCAAACATGTTCACGGCCTCCCTCTCGCGATTGAATGTCTAGTGCTAATGATGTTTGGATGATTTGTTCTTGTTCTTTTTTATAGATGTCTGGTTCCCCACCAGCCGTACTCGAACGTTCTTGACGTCCAATATATGAAACGTGTGCTTTTGGTGCTACAGCACGAAGTTTAGGCTCAATGTATAACCAAGATCCCATGTTCTTCGGCTCTTCTTGCACCCAGATCAAGTCTTCAACGTTTGGATACTCTTTTAACAGAGCATTCATCTCTTCTTCTGGGAACGGATAGATCTGTTCAACACGGACGATATGCATTTCTGTTCTTGCTACCTGATCTTGTTCAAGCGCTTTTTCAAGATCGATCGCAATCTTACCAGAGCAAAGCAAGATTTTCTTCACTTTGTCTTTTTCTTTGCCTAGGCCAGGCTGTTGTAACAATGGCATAAAGTGGTCACTTTCAAATGCTTCAGCCATCGATGCTACTTTCGTGTCACGCAGCAAGCTCTTCGGTGTCATAACAACCAACGGACGAACTTCATCCATAGATAAGAGCTTCGCTTGACGTCTTAGCAAATGGAAGTACTGAGATGCAGTACTTACGTTAGCAACCGTCCAGTTATTTTCTGCACCCAACTGTAAGAATCTCTCTAGACGTGCACTTGAATGCTCAGGTCCTTGACCTTCATATCCGTGAGGAAGAAGCATCACCATACCTGATTTTTGTCCCCACTTCGCACGGCCAGCAGATAAGAACTGATCGAACAGAACTTGTGCAACGTTTGCAAAATCACCGTATTGCGCTTCCCAAATAACAAGGGTTTCAGGTGCAAACACATTATAGCCGTATTCAAAACCAACAACGGATGATTCTGAAAGTGGACTGTTATGAATCGCAAACGAAACATCGATGTCATCCATCGCATGCAATGGAGAAAACTTCTTTCCGCTCTCACTATCGTTCAAAACAAGGTGTCTTTGCGCGAACGTTCCACGCTCAGAGTCTTGCCCGGTAATACGAATCGGCGTTCCATCCTTAAGAATGGAAGCGAACGCTAATGATTCAGCCATACCCCAATCGATCTTTTCACCTTGGAAAGACTTGCGTCTACGCTCAAGGATTCTTTTGATCTTCGGGTAAACGTTAAAGTCTTCAGGGAACTTGAGCATATTCTCTGTAAGTTCTTGAAGATCACTAACTGAGATTGTGGTATCGATATCAGGAAGTGCTTTCGATAACGGATCAGGAAGTCTCGTGTCTTCCAATTTGAATTTTTCTTTACGGCCTTGAACTTTTTCATATTCAGTCTGATGCTTTGTTAATACATCATTTTCAATGGATTTTACTTCTTCTTCAGAAAGTACTCCTTCTTTAACAAGCTGCTTAGCATAAACGTCACGAACTGTCGGATGACTGTTTACTTGTTTATACAATCTTGGCTGTGTTGCAGATGGATCGTCCATTTCATTGTGACCGAATCGACGATATCCGATCAGGTCGATCAGAACGTCTTTTTGGAACTTTTTACGATATTCATAAGCAAGATGTACAGCTGCAATACATGCTTCTGGATCATCTGCATTAACGTGAATGATCGGAATCTCAAACCCTTTTGCAAGGTCACTCGCATATTTCGTTGAACGAGAATCGCCGCTATCTGTTGTAAAACCTACTAGATTGTTCGCGATGATATGAAGTGTCCCACCTGTTTGGTATCCTCTAAGACGACTTAAGTTCAATGTTTCAGCAACGATTCCTTCACCTGGAAATGCAGCATCACCATGAATAAGGATCGCAAAGGCTTTAGAAGTATCTTGAACCGGATAACCTTTTTTGTCACGTGTTTCCTGAGCTGCTCTTGTATAGCCTTCAACTACTGGATCTACATACTCTAAGTGACTTGGGTTATTTGCAAGTGAGATTTTAATTTTATGAGATTGATCTGTTTCAACTAAACGGCTTGCACCTAAATGGTACTTTACATCTCCAGTCCAACCAAAGTTGATTCCTCTCGAACCTTCAGAGGGAATTAGCTCTTTGTTTGGAGAATGATGAAACTCTGAGAAAATTAATTCGTAAGGTTTGCCAAGCACGTGAGCAAGTACGTTTAGACGCCCACGGTGTGCCATTCCGATCAAAGCATGTTCAGCTCCGTCACGGCATCCTTCTTTAGCTGCTTCATCAAGCATAGGTACCAGCATATCAACGCCTTCGATAGAGAAACGCTTTTGTCCAACGAATGTTTTATGAAGGAATTTCTCAAAGCCTTCAACTTCACTCAATCGTGTTAAAAGGTTCTTCTTATCTTCAGCCGAAAATTTAGGATAGTGTTGGCTTGTTTCAACCATGGTGTTTAACCATTGGCGTTCTTCAGTCTCATGTACATGACTGAACTCATAAGCGATGGTTTTGGTATACACTTCCTGAAGCATTTGGATCGCTTCATAGCCGTCTTTAACACTAGATGGCGCTTCTTTCCAAATGAAGGAAGGTGGTATCGCTTTCAAATCTTCTTTTGATAAGTTAAATTCTTTCGGGTCAATATGGTGGTTATCTTTCGGAAATTCCCCTACAGGGTATAAGTTAGCTGCTAAGTGACCGTATGTGCGAATGTTTTCTGCTAATTTTAGTGCAGCTGCTAATTTCTCGAAATCCAATCCATCAAAACTCTGTGCAGTACGTTGATTTGATTCAGAGCCCTCGATCGGAGGCCCCCAAGCATCAAATTTCTCTTTGAATGAACTGTCAACAGATTCCGGATCCACACTATATTGATCATATAGTTCAAGGATGTAGGCCATATTTGGTCCACTTAGTCCCTGCCAAGGATTTTCTGATTTGGAACGTTGATGACTCATCTTTTGTTCCCTCCTGCTTCCCTTTGTAAGTATTGTGCTGTTGCTGTTAACAGGTGATTCATCATTTCTCGCCATTGAATTTTTCCCTATTTAAAGCGCTCTCAAACAATGAATGAAAAGAACCTTATCATTGATAAGGTTTCAACTGTAACAATGGTCATTGCCATTATACTATATTTTCGCAGAAAGTGAATTTTGTTTTTTACGATTTATGAGATAATTTGCCCATTTTGTTTTGCTGACCGTAAAAATAAGGAGTGCAACCCATATCATGGTGAATGAAATGACATGAATCTTACTGAATGTTTCCTGATACAAAAATACACCTAAAACGAGCATGATTGTAGGAGCAATATATTGTAGAAAACCGATCATCGTCATCGAGATCCGCTTTACACCTTGCGCAAAGCAAAGTAAAGGTACAGCTGTAACGAGACCTGCTCCCCAAAGAAGCAATGTCGTAGAAGTGCCTCCAGAGATAAATGATGCCTCCCCGTTCCATTGAAGATAGACTAAATAAAGTAACGCTAATGGGAAGACAAACATCGTCTCAAATGTTAAACCTGTTAGCGAGTCAAAACTCCCAAGTTTTTTTACAAGTCCGTACAGGCCAAACGAAAGCGCTAAAGAAACAGCTACCCAAGGAAATTCTCCATGTTGCCATGTTAATAGAAAAACACCGCAAGCAGCTAACAAAAAGGATATGAGCTGCCAGCTGTTTAATTTTTCTTTTAAAACAAGCATGCCTAAAATCACACTAACGAGCGGATTAATATAATAGCCTAAACTCGCTTCAACGACATGATCAGTATTAACCGCCCAGATATACATGACCCAATTTCCACTAATTAATAGCGAAGCAGTCAACACGGATATAAACTGCTTTTTTTGACTAAAGAGCACTTTCACATCTCTTATGAGTGTCTTTTTCTTTTTCAATAAGAACATAACCGCGATCATTAAAAGAAATGACCATAGAATGCGATGTGCTAGGATTTCCACAGAACCAGCGGATTGGAGTGGCTTCCAATATAGCGGAAGAAATCCCCATATTAAATAAGAAAAAGCGGCATACCATATACCCTTCGTATGTTCATTTAATTTCATTGTCCGTTCCTCGATCCCATATTTTATATGAAGTTATAAGATTATATAACGGAATCTAGATGGTTAGCTACTAAATAAACTCTGCAGCAAAATAAAGGGTAACTTTACATTTTATTCGGTGTTTGCACGCCTAATAATCGTAATCCTTCTTTCAGGACGATCTGAACTGCTGCACAAAGTGCTAATCGTTCTGGCGTTTCTTTACTATCTAAGATTTTTACATGAGCATAATAATGATTGAACTTATGAGATAGTTTTAAGACATATTTTGAAATAATAGAAGGTTCTTTTCTGTGAAACGCTAGTTCAACAACTTCAGGAAACTCGCTTAATACAGATAGAATTCCCCAGCTTTCAGATCCGATGGAGAACTCTTGTGGAACATTTCCGGTAAAGTTCCCTTTGTTTAATAATGTTTGAATTCTAGCTGCTGTATACTGTACATACGGCCCTGTGTCGCCCTCGAATTTAAGCATCATCTCAAGCGAAAATGCCACATCATTTCCCTTTTCATTTTTCAAATCATGAAAGATAACAGCCCCCACTCCTACTTGACGAGCGACAGTCGCTATTTCATCGAGTTCAGGATTCTTACTTCGAATATTTTGTTCTGCTAACTTAACTGCTTCTAAAATAACTGTTTCTAATAGGACTGTTTTTCCTTTTCGAGTACTCATCTTCTTACCGTTCTGTAAAATGAGCCCGAATGGAACATGGTGCATGTGATCTGCCCAATCATGTCCGAGCTTTTTCAGGACTCGTTTCACTTGTTCAAAATGTAGAGATTGTTCGTGACCGACAACATATAATGCTTCGGTAAAGTCATATGTGCTCTTTCTATAGATAGCAGCTGTAATGTCACGAGTGGCATAGAGAGTGGCACCGTCTGTTTTTTTGATTAAACACGGTGGTAGATCATCACCTACCCTTACAACCTGAGCACCTTCTGAGAGTTCTAACAAATTCTTTTCTTGCAGTGCTTTTACAGAAGCATCCATCTTATCGTTAAAATAGGCTTCACCGTTATAGGAATCGAATCGGACATCCAATAACTCATAAATGTTCTGAAAAGCCTCTAAAGATACTTCTTTAAACCAGATCCAAAGTTCTTTAGCTTTTGGATCATGATCTTCTAATTTCTTAAACCACATTCTACCCTCATCATTTAACGAAGGGTCTCTTTCAGCTTCTTCATGAAAACGTACGTAAAGTTTAGTCAGCTCTTCGATCGGATTATTTCGGACTTTATTTTCCTCGCCCCACTTTAAATAAGCTGAGATCAATTTTCCAAACTGAGTTCCCCAATCTCCTATATAATTTATTTTAACTGTCTGGTAGCCGCATTTTTCGCTGATAGCAGCTATTGAGGAACCGATTACAGTTGAGCGTAGATGTCCCATAGAGAACGGCTTTGCGATGTTTGGTGAGGAAAGATCTAAAAGAATCGTTTTTCCATGACCGAAACGATGGTCTGCATAAGCGTCCTTCTCTTTTAAAATTTGAGTCAGCAGCGATAGAGCTTCTGCTTTTTTATTTAAAAAAACATTTACATAGCTCCCCACTGCTTCAATTTTCTCAAACTCACCTGAGATGTTTCCTTGAGCTAACTCTTTTGCGATTTCATTTGGGGATTTCTTAAAGATCTTAGCTAACTGAAAACATGGAAATGCAAGATCACCATGTTGGATCTGTTTAGGCTTTTCTATAGAGACTTCAATTTGTTCAAATGTTAAGTCAGTACCAATGTGATCTTGTAAGTAAGCTGCAAATAAATGTTTTCCGTTCATTCGTTTCCCTCCCTAAAATAAAAAAATCCGCCCCTTCTAAATTAATAGAAGAGACGGATATTAACCGCGGTACCACTCTCGTTGCCAAAAGGCCACTTGACTTGTTAACGGGAAGTCCCGGTCTGCTCTACTTCGTTTCAAGCAAACATTTCCAAAGTGCGCTTCGTCTGTAAGTAGTGCAAGGCTTACACCGATTCCTTGCTCGCTATGAACATCCTTACAGAGTACTCTCTTTTTCATAAATGATCTGAGTTATAGTTTTTCATATTATATGAGGGCAAAAACAAAAAGTCAACTTATTCCTTATTATCAAAATCCAAGTAATCTCTCATGCGTTTAATGTATCTTTTTAACCGAAATAACGTTTCAGTACGTAAATATTTTGAATTAAAAGCCGCCGTAACTGCTGGCACTGATACAAAAACTCCATGTTCTGTAACTCTGACCGGTATTACGCCTGTATAAATTGTTTCCCCACTCGTTTTATATAAAAGCTCTGTTGATACCAGTACAATCTTTTCTTCGTTTTCCTCTCCTGGCAGAACAGATTGAACTTCAAAAAGAAATTGAACACTCATAGTTTCTCCTTCACGTATATTAGTTATGTTTTATGATATAATGCATTGTCTCGAATTGACAGTTTAATACTAAAGGAAGTATGCATATGATACAGACATATTCGTTAAGAGATAAATACAAAAACTTCTTAATCCTTGTTATTCCAGTCTTGATCACTCAGTTAGGTTTATATGCCATGAATTTTTTAGATACCGTTATGAGCGGAAGATCTGGGGCTGATCAACTTGCAGGTGTAGCCATCGGATCGAGTTTATGGGTTCCTATCTTCACTGGACTAAATGGTATCCTAATGGCATTAACACCCATCGTATCACAGTTAGTAGGGGCTAAAAACACAAAAAATGTACCTCGATCAGTTATGCAAGCCGTCTATTTATCAGTCGTAATATCCGTGATCGTTGTTGCATTAGGTTCAATGGTTTTAGACCCTATTCTAGGAGCGATGACTCTTGAGAAAGAAGTGGAGCACGTTGCAAGAGGCTATTTAATCGCACTCTCTTTCGGGATCATGCCGTTGTTTTTATACGGAGCACTTCGATCTTTTATAGATGCGCTTGGTCAAACTAGAATTACAATGTTTATTACTCTTGTCGGACTACCCGTAAATGCGATCTTTAACTACCTATTTATTTTTGGTAAAGGTGGTTTTCCAGAATTAGGCGGAATAGGTGCAGGTGTTGCAACAGCTATAACGTATTGGGTAACCGCAGTTTTTACCGTGATAATTGTCGTTAAAGTGAATCCATTTAGAGGATATAAACTGTTTAGAAACTTCTATAAACCTTCTTTGACCGCTTGGAAAGAACAGTTGAAGATCGGGGTCCCAATTGGTCTTGCCATCTTTTTTGAAGTAAGTATATTTGCGGCCGTTACATTGTTAATGAGTGATTTTAACACGATAACCATTGCTGCTCACCAAGCCGCACTCAACTTTGCTTCGTTCCTGTATATGCTGCCGCTAAGCATCTCTTTTGCACTTACGATTGCAGTTGGTTTTGAAGTTGGTGCGAAACGCTTTAAAGATGCAGCACAATATAGCTATATCGGAATTGTAACGGCGGTTGGATTTGCCCTAGTTCTTTCAGGCCTTTTAATGATTTTCGATGAACAAGTAGCAAGCATGTATTCAAACGAAGAAGAAGTTATTCAACTGACGACTTCGTTTTTATGGTATGCGGTGTTCTTTCAACTGGCGGATGCTATAGGAGCTCCGATACAAGGTGCGCTAAGAGGCTATAAAGATGTAAATGTGACCTTTATGCTCTCATTTATCTCATATTGGGTGCTTGGTCTACCGGTAGGATATTATCTCGCTAATTTCACAACTCTTGGTGCCTATGGTTATTGGATCGGATTAATATCAGGTCTAACAGCTGGAGCTATTATTCTATTTACGCGATTAAAATACATTCAGTCCCATTCTTATTCCTCTTCTGAACAAAAATAAACCAGCTTTGAGCTGGTTTATTTTTGTTCAAACAGAGTGAGATATTCTCCGTATCCTTTTTCTTTTAGTTCGTTCTTAGGAATAAAACGAAGTGCTGCAGAATTTATGCAATATCTTAATCCTCCTCGATCCCGAGGACCATCAGTGAATACATGTCCTAAATGAGAATCTGCATCCTTACTTCTTACTTCCGTTCGGATCATACCGTGAGACAGGTCTTCTTTTTCTTCCACGGTAGATGAACGAACTGGCTTTGTAAAACTCGGCCACCCACAGCTGCTATCAAATTTGTCTAAAGAACTGAAAAGAGGTTCCCCAGAAACGATATCTACATAAATACCTTCTTCAGTATGATTCCAAAATTCATTTTGAAAAGGAGGTTCAGTTCCATCGTTTTGTGTAACGTTATACTGCATAGGATTTAGCGTCTTTAGTATTTCTTCTTTTTGCCCATTGTCTACCCAATGTGATTTGATAAAGACATCTCGACCTGAGCCTTGACGATAACGTTTGTAATGAAACGGATTCTTTTTGTGATAATCTTGATGATATTCTTCAGCCGGATAGAATGTATCAGCTGGTAAAATTAAAGTTGCGATAGGTTTGTCGAATCGGCCGCTCTCTTCAAGTTCCTTTTTTGATTTCTCAGCAATCGTTTTTTGTTCATCATCATGAAAGAAAATGGCAGTGCGGTAGGAATCTCCACGGTCGTAAAATTGTCCTCCAGCATCAGTAGGATCAATTTGTTTCCAAAAAACAGAGACGATTTTCTCATACGAAATGATGGATGGATCAAATGTAATTTGGACTGCCTCAAAATGGCCAGTTGTTTCACTGCAGACTTCTTTGTATGTCGGGTTCTCTTTGTGACCACCTGTATAGCCCGATTCTACAGAAATGATACCTGGCCACTCTTCAAATGGTGTGACCATACACCAAAAGCATCCTCCAGCAAAAGTAGCTTTTGCATAGTTACTCATAAAATCAATCTCCTTTTTTCATCTGTTTGTTTCATCATATAAGAATGTCATACAAAAGCATAGAAATAGGCTCTTACCCTTTTTTTACAATGGGACCTGATGTGACTGGCGGCTTGATCGGTGCAGGGGGTGTTCGTTTATTTTGTTTTCGAGTATTTTGCAAGAAGTAATACAGTCCCGCTAATACGATAGCACCGCCACTCCATTGGGAAAGAGTTAGTGATTCATCAAGAAACATGTATGCTAACAATGTAGCCCCTACAGGTTCACCTAATATTGCCATTGATATCGTAGCAGCTGTTACATATTTTAATAGCCAATTAAACAATACATGTCCAAACACAGTTGGTATGATGGCAAGCAGTAAAAAGATTCCCCAATCCTTCTCAGGATAACCAGTCATCGGTATATCTAATGTTAGATTGTAGATTCCAAATACAATGACCGCTACAAGAAATACCGAAAAACTATAAAGCGTTGCAGGAAATGTCTTAAGAAGCTTTTGGCCGATCAACATATGGGCCGCAACTACAATCGTGCCTAAAATAGATAAAAGATCTCCTTGTATATGCTTTGTGGAGATGCCAATGTCTCCCCACCCAATCATTATTGCGCCGATGATTGCAACCATCATCCCAATGATCGCAGCTTTAGACGTTTTTTCCCGAAATGCTATGTATGCTCCAATCATTACAAAAACAGGCTGTAGGGAAAGTAATATCGTTGAACTTGCTACGGTAGTTAACTTTAATGATCCCATCCAGAATAAAAAATGAAGAGCTAGGAAGGAACCCGATAAAATTAGTAAAAAGGTTTCTCGCCAATTGATCTTTTTCAAAAATCGTGCTTGTTTCCAAACAAACGGCAACATCATGATTAAAGTAAATAATAATCGATACATCCCTTGAACAGAGACCGGAGCATCTGACCACTTAACAAAAATGGAAGAAAATGATATTGCGATAATCCCTATTATTAAAGGGATAAGAACAGGTATCTTTAAAGAAGTGTTATTCAAGTTGTCACCTTTCACTTTCTAGGCATATTTATGATATTATCTATAACTAATACTTTTATAAAAAACTCTTATACAGGAGGGTATATATGAAAAAAAGATATATCATCTCCTTGTTTATTTTGCTGTTGGTCATAAGTGCAGTCGGATGGTACTACTATCCACAATATAAAATAGCTCAAATTAAAAAAGAATCTGTGATCAATCAGGACGGTCCTTCGGATCCTAAGCAGATCACTTATCTTGATTATCTGAAAAAATCTCCAAAGTCCACATTGAATCACCTCGTACTCGGTGATTCTGTTGCTGAAGGTAGAGGCTCTGAAGAAGGCGGTTTTGCCAGTAAAGTTAATGAAAATCTTCAGAATTTAACAGGTAAAACCATCATTCTCGAAAATCAGGGTGTTTCCGGTTTCACGAGTCAAGGCTTATTGAATCAATTGGAGATTCCAACCGTTCAACAATCTGTTGAAAAAGCAGATATGATTTCAATCAATATCGGCGGTAATGACCTCGTACAAATAGCAAAAAAACAAGGTCCTTTAAAAGCTATACAGAGTTATGATGATGTTAAAACGGAGTATCAGCAGAATTTAAATGACATTTTTGAAAACATCAGAAAACATAACCCGAATGCAATAATCGTTTTGAATGAATTATACAACGTTGTGAATGCTGAGCAAAAATATTACCCAGCTACTGAAAAACTTTTAAATGATTGGAATTTAATCGCTTACGAAACAGCACTTACACACAAACCTGCCCTGGTTGTTCCTGTTAGTGATGCCCTTCAAACTGATGATATGGATAAATGGCTTTTTGATTCCATCCATCCAAATGAAGAAGGGTACGATCGAATTGCAAATAAAACCGTTACAACCTTTCAAAATCAATCTTATAAAGAGAAACAATAAGGTACAGAAGAGCTGCATAATGCAGGCAGTTCTTCTACTACCCCATTCCAATGTATGATCTCTGGCAGATAATAAAATGTAGTAGCTTCTGTTAATTTTTCCAGCATACCTTCTGGGTCGTACAAGATTACGGTTTTCTTATTTCCCAAAGCAATGCCAAGCTCTGTATGACACCCTTTTCCACCAGGTAATACTACGATCGTTATATCCGCTGCCATTACGGCTTCATATTCTTTAATTCCTATTTCAGCTAAATCTTCTTTCGTCTCAGCCCTATCATTTAGCGTCCAATCATAAGTCAGCTGCCATTTAAAATTCTTTTGTAGGTCATTCCCTATCCTTTTTACAAGTTCTTTATTTTGAAATCCTGAAGCGACGTAAAATTTCATCCAAGCTCCCCCTTTTATTTCCTTATGTAAAAATCATATTACAATCAGATAGAAATGAACATAACGACTTGCATATATTTGTGAAGATGTTAACATAGTACTTTATAAATAAGTAAAATCATTGAAAGAGGGGTTGCATGTTAAAATACAGAAATATTACGTTTATTGGTGCAGGTTCAATGGCAGAAGCAATGATTTCGGGGTTGATCAACAAAGCTGGAATTTCTCCTGATCGAATCATAGCCGCGAACCACACGAATGAAAACAGAAGATTAGAACTAACTAACAAATACAACATTACAACAACTTCAGTTCGAGAACTCTCATTAACAAACACAGACGTGATTATTCTTGCGGTAAAACCAAAACAAGCGGAAGAAGTACTTCAACAACTCAGACCCGCTCTTCAAGATCACCATGTCATTTTATCCGTTCTTGCCGGAATATCCGCATCGTATATAGAGGAGATCATCGAAAGATCTTTGCCTATTGTTCGCGTGATGCCTAATACTTCTAGTATGATTGGTGAATCTATCACAGGTATTAGTGCCGGTAAGTATGTGAAAAATGAAGATTTGGATTTAGCTCAAGAATTATCGAAAGCAATCGGTAAAGTGAAAATTATTTCCGAAAAACAGATGGATGTTTTCACTGGAATAGCCGGTAGTGGGCCTGCTTATTTTTATTATCTGCTGGAACATATGGAAGATGTAGCAGTAGAAAACGGACTCGATCGTGAACTAGCGCGCGACATCGCTGCACAAACTCTTTACGGCGCAAGTAAGATGGTGATGGAATCTTCTGATTCACCTGCTGAACTAAGAAAGAAAGTGACTTCACCAAACGGTACGACAGCTGCAGGTCTAGAAGCACTTGCAGAGAATGGCGGTGGTGTTGCCATTGAAAAAGCAGTAGAACATGCTGCAAAACGATCAAAATCACTCAGAAAAGAATTTGAAAAAGTTCCTGTTATGTAAAGAAAAATTCCGGAGAGGAGCTGTCATTAATGTGGCAGCTCTTCATTTTTTTGTTTATTTGCTGATTTTATCTTTTTAAAAAAAATATAAACTTACGGTACGTGAAATTTTATTGAATATGAATATAAAACATCTCGTCATTCAATTTCAGGGAAACCTAAATCAAACAAAGAAACGGCTATGACTTGATAGCCTTTTTTGTTTGGATGAATCGTATCAAAACATACGAGCTCACTCTCTCTACCCATAAAGACACTGTATAGATCTGCTACTTTCACATATGGCATCTTCTCATAGCTTTTGATCAAATCATTAAACATGTTAACCCATTGCATGGCTTTACTCCATTTAAAATACGGGTTATACAGCGTGCATATTCTGATAATAAACGGCTCCGTTGAATTACTTTTTAATTTATAGATCTTCTTAAAAATTTTGTTGAGATTTTTTTTGCAATTTTTAAGGGCCAGGTAGATCAATTCTTCTTCTTTCGTAAACATATATTTAAAAGCCGCTTGAATAAGATCGTTCCCACCAGCTGTGATTAGTATGATCTTAGAATCCTTGATCGACCGTTTGATCTCTTTGTCTTTTAGGGAATTTAATATTTCTTCAGATGTTGTTCCTGTTACTGCGAAGTTTTTTACTAAGATATGCTTATCAAAAGTGGTTTGTGTGAAGTTTACATATCTTCCAACATATCCTTTACCAAACACTGGTGCCCCTACTCCAACAGTTAAGGAATCACCTATCGCTGTTAACAACCATTCATATGAAGTATGATCACTAGACATAAATCCCTTATCCTCCTTTTCGAAGCACACATTTCTATTATTAAAATATGATGTGTTTTAAATTTGGACAGGGCGTTTTCATCAGTTCCAAGAAAGGGTTATGTCCCTTTTTCGTTCGTTGAATATACATATATAGAAACTATTATGAGGTGATTTTTTTTGAAAGAGAAATCTGTAAGAATGTTCCCATATGGCGGATACGACCCTTTTACTACACCCACTGCAAAGGGATATGCAAATAGCCAAACGGTACCCGGCAGACCGCCATACGCACCTGCAGCTCAAGCTCCAGCTATGCCACAGCAGCAATATTCACAAGGATTCACTCAACAGCCTTTCATGCCGTATATGATGCCGATGATGCCTCCTGGTGGGATGCCGCATCCAATGATGCAAGGTATGCCTTTTAATCAGCAGCAAACGCAGGGCAGTCAAAGTTCAATGGGCATGATGCCGAACAGTCAAGGATCTGGTCTTAACTTCGGAAAAATGATGGGCGGAGCTAATCAAGTTATGGGCCTTGCACAGCAAATGGGCAACATCCTTTCCTTCTTTAAATAGAAGCCTTTATCAAAGGTTTCTATTTTTTTTGAGCAACTTATAATATCGATTGAAAAGAAACACAGACTCAATTTTGTGAAGACCAGACCAATACGTCATCCATGTTAAGGGAGAAGGTTTATTCAGTAACTTCATCTTCTCTAATACAAACTCTTCATCTTCAAACCAATTCGAACCAAGATAAGGTCCATTAAAGCTGTACTTCCATACATCTAGAAGAAATGGACTATATATTTTCGTGTTATTCTTCACTTTGAAAAAAGATAGCTTTTCTTTAGGAAACTTTTCAAGAGAAGTATTGAAAGCTGTAAAACTATCATCATCATAATCACATCGCGATCCAGTATGAGGAAATGTATTTGCAAAGCTGTGTATCTTTTTAACAAATTGCGGCTGAAATAATGTGGCATATAAGTTTTGTCCTAATCGAATTCTATCGTCTAGATCTTTAAAGTGGTTCATGTTTCTTCCTATCGAATGTTTCAACGGCCATGTAGGAAACAAAATTTGAGAAAGTCTCAGCCATTCTTGCAGTCTATATGTGAAAGAATTTAATAATTCTTTATACTCTTCTGTTTGAACAAGTGATTTTTCAATATGACTTTGTTCATTAATAATTTGTGCGACAGGTAATAAAAAGCTCTGATCTTCTCGGCTTATATAAACCTCCCAAACTCCTTCAATAAAAGGAGAAATTTTAAAATTAGAACTAAGATGAAACAGAGATATCCCCCTTTTTTTACTCTCTTCGTATAGCAGCAATTGAGGATAAGCATCCTCAAAGATCATACTGTTCCCTTTTTCTAGCATATCGTACAATTTTATTAGAAATGTTTCTTCAAGAATATGTGGTAAGAACTCCCCTTTTAGATCACTCATAAAATAACCAGCGTTTCTAGAAACCATATGTGCTAAAAATGACCATGTGATCTCAGGATGTTTATTATAGAACGTTAAATAAGCTGCAGTACGTGTAACATTATTCTTGTTAAAGCGTTTAGTATCTGCTCTGATTCTTTGAACGAGCTCTTTGCTATTGCTATGAAGATTTATCTTAACTTCTCCGTTTCTTCTTTTTATTCTCTTCCATTCATCTTGAAGCAACGTCCTCTCTTCTTTACTTAGTTCCCAAATTACTTTTTCTCTATGAAAAAACGGAATGGCGTTTATAACCATTTCGAACGGGATGAGTGTTAACTTTGTCAATAACCGTTTTGAATCAGCCACTCTTAACACCCTCCTTTTCTTTAAATGTATGAGAAAAGGAAAGCGAAAAACACCCTTTCCATTGTAAAGGGTGTTTGTTCATTGACTATATTATTTAGTTGCGACGCCACCCGATAATAAAAACTTCATGGCATCTTCAGGTTTCACATCGAGAACCTTGACCTTGTCTTTTGGTACTAAAAAAGTAAAGCCTGCAATCTGAAACGTTTGAGGGATATATACAGCAACGTGATCTCTTAACTCGTCACTTAAGCTACTTACATCTTCAGTCGTAACAAAACCAACACTTTTTAAATCCAGTTCAGGATATTCGATCAGGACAACCTTCGAGAAAGATCTTTTCTCTCCAAACAGAGAGTGGATCGTATCTTTAATTACAGAATAAATCGTCTTAACAAATGGTGTTTTCTCTAGCACCCGATCGATGAGACTAAATATTTTTCCTGATACATATTGAGTAGACATCCAGCCTAAGACCGTGATTAGAACGAGCGTTGTGATGAGTCCGATGCCGGGTATATAATCTTCTTTTAGAACATCTTTTAGTAAGTTACCAAGGATGCTGTCTAAAAATCCAAAAATCTTATAAATAATATAAACAGCTAACACGATCGGAAGGATGGTCAAGAGTCCATTTATAAAGTACTTGAGTATTTTTTTCATGTTTTCCCCTACATTTAAGACTAGTTAACGACTGAAGTATTCTTTATAATCTGTTTCTTAAAGTCATCTTGCAGTTTTAGAGTTACAGGACCAATGCCGTATGATTGACTCTCTGAGCCTACAAGTTTTGTAACTGGTGTAACTTCCATCGTTGTACTTGTAATGAAAACTTCGTCTGCGTTTAAAAGCTCATCTACCGAAAACGCTTCTTCTAAAACTGAAATCCCGTTTTGTTGTGCTAATTTAATCACGATCTGTCTAGTGATACCATTTAAAATTAGGTTCGTACTTGGATGTGTTTTCAATGTTCCTTCTTTTACGATAAATACGTTGGATGAAGATCCTTCTGTTACTGTTCCATCTCTGTGCTGAATCGCTTCTTGACAGTCAAAATCTGCAGCTTTCCGTTTTGCCATTACATTCCCAAGAAGATTTAAGCTCTTAATATCACATCGTAGCCAGCGGATATCTTCTGTTAGATACGTGCTGATTCCGTTTGCTTGAGATTCGGCTATGCTTTCAAGTGAAACAGATTTTGCAAAACCTGTTACAACACTTTGCATATTTCTTTCATAAAGATGATTTCTGGGTGCTACTCCACGCGTCATCTGAACATAAACCATTCCATTTTCAATGTTGTTCTTACTGATCAGTTCATCTGTAAGGTTTTTAAACGTAGAAACATCATAGGGCATTGCCAGTTCTAGTTGCTTAGCACTTTGTTCAAACCTTGTGAAATGCTCTTTAAACGCAAAAGGTTTTTTGTCATAAACAAACACCACTTCATAGATTCCATCTCCAAAAAGGTAGCCTCTGTCTTGTGGATCAACTGGTATCGATCCGTCTTTAATAATTTGATCATGATACAAAACGTATGAATTATCCATGATTTTACCACCCCATCAATATAATATGTATACAGTTGAGCTTTCATCTACTTTAAATGAAAAAGTGAATGCCTTCAAGAGTCACTTTGTATGTAATCACAGTTGTATATATATAGTTGTTTTCATTACAGGTTGCTCGATTTTTCGCGGTAAAACAACGCATAACAACAAATCAAACAAAAAACCGCTCTTGATAAGCGGCTTCTTTCAATTATTGCTTTACAGTTTTTACGACTTTATGATCTTCTACTGTCACGATATATAGTTCCTTGTCCATTTCGATCAGAAAGTCATTATCATATTGTTCTTTTAACTCTTCTTCAATTTTAAAAGGTTTCTTAAAATGCTCGTCGATAACATTTAATCGATCTTTTCTTTCGTTCTCGCGATTAATGGTATCATAAACAAAATATGCTAAAAATACGATACCTAATGAGATGATGATCTTCGCCGTTTTACTCAAAGTTATGTATCCCCTTCCCCTTTATTCCAAGAACAAGTATAACCTAAAAGCGGCAAAACAAAAACACCTGGTTTCCCAGGTGCTCTTTACTTACTTCCACCATGTATCGTGAATGGAAGCAGGATGATTTCTTTTGTGCATGGTTTGGATGTATCTTTTTTCAATTTTTTCTTTAGATTCCAAAGTCACTTCTTTGCCCTCAAGATAATCATCAATTTCTTCATAAGTAACGCCGAGTGCTGTTTCATCAGGAATCAAAGGCTTGTCATCTTCAAGGTCAGCTGTAGGAACTTTTAGATATAGACGTTCTTCTGCGCCAAGTTCTTTTAACAGCTCTCTTCCTTGTCTCTTATTTAAGCCATACAACGGAATGATATCACATGCGCCATCACCATGTTTTGTAAAGAAGCCTGTTATCGCCTCTGCTGCATGATCTGTACCGATGACCAAACACTGATAGGAACCAGCAATGTCATATTGAACTTTCATTCTTTCGCGAGCTTTCGTGTTTCCCTTAAGAAAGTGAGAGAGTTCTTTTTCAGTCGCCTTCATAAACGCACCTACAGAGGCGTCAACTGCTGGTTTGATATCTACTGTTAAGGATACATCTGGCTCAATAAATTTCAATGCACGCTGAGCATCTTCTTCATCTTTTTGAACACCATATGGAAGTCTAACCGCTACAAACGTATATTTTACCCCTGTTTCTTCACTCAGCTCGTTCATGGCGATCTGGGCTAACTTTCCGGCAAGACTCGAGTCCTGTCCACCACTGATGCCGAGAACATACCCTTTTGCACCCGATTTTTTTACATAGTCCTTTAAAAATTGAATTCTCTTTGTAACCTCTTTTTTCGCATCAATCTTTGGTTCTACTTTCAACTCTGAAATAATCTGTTTTTGAAGTTCCAATTCTATCGCCACCTTTATCTCTATAGTATCTCATTCCACTGTCTATCCAATTTAAACAAGTTTATAGTCTTTTTCTAATGAAAATAAACATTCCAACGAACGTTTTGCCCATGGGCTATCGTCCTCTTCTAGCTTCTTTATGTATTGAACTAAGGCTTGTTTTAGAGATTCCTTGTAAGGGGGAAGTTCCCCGTCATAGTTCTTTACTGTATGCACGGGCACCCATGTTTTCTCTCCATAACTCAATGCTCTTCTTTCCTGGAAAAAAGGGACATCTGCTTGTTTGGGATTATGAAGATCACCTTGCCAAGGGTGTGTTTTTACTGCAAGCACTTCAAACAAAACCATCTGGTTTCGTTCTTCTCCTGCCTTTCCAATATACTGCCCTGTTTTATAGCTCGCGATAACAAGATTCTTGGCGCTCATCCTTTTTTCGTCTCCTTCATCGCTTGAATTTCATTGGACACTACAAAGGCAAGGTCATCGTTACCAAACATCGATAAAACTTGAAGCACAGTATCATGAGGAATGTGTTCTGCTTCGTCGATTGAAACAGTTTGCTCTAGCATATGCATCACATACTCATTCTTACTTTGGTCTGGATAAGCTTTAAGATAGACGGCTTTAGGATCGAGCTCATTATTTACACACCATTGACTATAGATGATGATCATCATACCTTCATCTTTTTGATAATTACTTATCACTTGTTCAGAAATATCGTTAGCTTTATTATTCAACTCAATCACCTCTTTAATCACTCTTTTGTATCTAGGTTTTGTATCCGTTTTGTTTTCCATATTTAATGTTAAAAGTTTCTACTATATACCGTTTACTTTAAAACAGGAAAATAAAAAAAGCCAGTATAAACACTGGCTTTTTAAAGCTTAAACCGTCTGTTGTTCTTTTTGTTCCGTCTCATAACGGTTACGTGGATGATCTAAACATTCTTTCGAACAAGAACGCTTATGTTTCACTTCACACTCCGGACAGCAAACATGTTGTTTGTTACATTCTGGGTTTGCGCAGTTCACATATCGATCTTCTGTTTTTCCGCAATAATAACATGTAGCAATCACTACATCTTCCTCTGTACGGTTAACGGGAACTGAGATACGTTCATCAAACACATAAAGTTTACCATCCCACAGCTTTCCTTGGACTTCATCGTCTTTACCGTACGTTACGATTCCACCCTCAAGCTGTGATACATCTTGAAACCCTTCTTGAAGAAGAAAGCCTGAGAACTTTTCACAGCGGATACCGCCTGTACAGTACGTTAAAACTTTTTTATCTTTAAACTGGCTGATATTTTCGCGTACCCATTTCGGAAAGTCTCTAGATGCTTTTACATCTGGACGGATAGCACCGCGAAAATGGCCGATCTCATATTCATAGTCGTTACGTCCATCAATTACGATTACATCTTCATCTTGTAACGCTTCGTAAAATTCTTTTGGAGATAAACGTTTACCTGACAATTGGTTCGGATCAACATCATCTTCAAAACGCCAAGTTACGAGCTCTTTTTTATGACGAACAAACATCTTTTTAAACGCATGTTCTTCAACCTCATCTATTTTAAAAACAATATCTTCAAATCGCGGATCTGCTTTTAAATGATCCATGTAGATTTGAGTCTGTTCATACGTTCCTGACACAGTTCCATTGATTCCTTCAGGAGCAACGATTATCCTGCCTAGAAGACCTAAATCTTTACAAAACTTTAGATGCTCGTCTTTGTAGCTCTCTGGATCATCAATCGGAACATACTTGTAATACAAGAGTACTCTCATTTTTTCTGACACAATTAATCACCAACCTGCAACGTTAGTTTATTTTTGTGACGCCAAATAAAAAACCACCGGTCCCAATAGCCTTCCCCGTGGTGAGTACCGGTCTAACCGATATTCTTAGATATTCAATTGGAAGTGGCGCGCCCACCAGGATTCGAACCCAGAATACGAGAGCCGAAATCTCGTGTGATATCCATTTCACTATAGGCGCTAATTACGTCACGATTAATATCATAAGCTTTTTTAGAGAATAATACAAGTGTTATTTACATGAATTCCACAAGCAACCCTTAATTTACCAAATGAAGTGAATCCAGCTTTTCTTCAACACTCTCATAGATCGTGATGACTGGTTCCTCTGGATGCCATTTGAATACACCTTTTTCTCCATTTAATATAGCTGGAAAATGGAGTGTCGATGAGAAGGCATCCTCAAACCATACACCATGAGACAAGATATTTGAAATAAACATTTCAGCTTCAAGTTCCATAAATTGAATTCTTTTTTCCCAGGCAACTTTTTCTTCAGCATTCAACTGAGGCTCGACCTGCTGAAAAGATTCATACCATAAATCAAACTCTCTTTGCAGATTATGTAAAGAATCAAATTCTTTTGAGAGGACCGGAAGCAATTGGTTGGCTTCTTCTAATGTATAGCGTTTCATTACATCGTTCTCCTTCATCTTCTTGTACGTATTATATCAAATGAAAAATACTTTGCACACAAAAATGACAAGAAGAAAACCTTTTGGGTTTCCCAAAAGGTTAAACGGTAAGACATATTTCTTTCTTTGGATTCTTTAAGTCTAAATAAAAATCTCGAACTGTTTCATCTTCAAGAAGTTCTGGAAAATCTCTTCTATATTCCGAACTGATTAAGATTTGCTCCACTAGATCAACTGATCCTCTTCTTAATAAAAGTCTTAACGTCAACCATTTATCACGTTTAGGTTTCAGATGAAACTTCGTAATAAACAACATGATTCTATCATCACTTGAGAACGTTTTTTCCTTTTCTTTTCGTAAATTAATTTGAGATACCGTTTTCATAGAGAACACCCTCCCTTTAATTTGCGAGCTCTTAATACCATTATTATTCAGTTTTTTCTGAAATATACTTGTCCATCCTAGAAATCTAGTTTTTTGTGGACGGGTATTAATAGAAAAGCCAGCATTTGCCTCATCAATCTTAATTTGATTAAATATGTTTATAAGCAATTAACTAGGAGCTGTGTTTAATGAAAAAACATCAAAATGAAATCGTACTCGGCAATTTCCATTCTATACTGACTGAATCTGAAACGTGGAGGATCGGAGGTTTCCCTCTTCCAGATGGATCCTTCCATGAGTTTAGAGAGCCTGAAGCAGTTGTTATCGTTCGTAATGACGAGCTGTATGTTAGAGTTAATCCTTTCACTAAATCCCACCCTTCTGTTCAGTTCTTAGATAATGCAAAACACATGTATTATTCAAATGAACCGATCAAAGTGCCACAAGACGGAACAGTTTCTTTTCAATGGAGAATGCGTTCACGTCCGATCGGAACGAATGCGAATGATCTGTATGATGGATTTGTTTCTGTAAACTTATTAGACTTCACTACAGGAGCAGCACTTGATTTCTTTGCAGGTAACGATAAGTATGCAAGTGTCTATGCGGTACTCCCATTTCCAGGTGTCTCAGTTCCTGAAACAGATAAAACAAGATATTTTTGTATCTTTAAAGAAGAGCAAGAGTTCAATCAAAGAGATTGGAACGAATTCGAGATCACCTATAACCGATCAGCTGATGAAGTGACTTTTTCAGTGAACGGAAATATCGTTCGAACAGAAAAAGATGTGCCGATCAAGTTTAATGAGTTTACAGTAGCGTTAGGACTTATGACAGAGAAAGACTTATCACCTGAAGGAAGCACCTCGCTTCATGGTCAAGGTATAATCGGTGAATGGTCTCCAATGAAAGTATCTTTCAGTGAATAGTACAGGAATCGGCTTAAAACCTTAAAGGTCTGCATGATGCGGGCCTTTTTTTAATTATTCTATGAATACTTCGAAAATTCCTTTTTTTGTGACAGTTTTATATAATAAGTATTGAGTAATTAAGAGAGGAAGCGGCAAAATGTCACAAAATATTGTGTTGGATTTAAACGAGCTCACATTAGAAAAGATACAGCATCATTTTGAGAACGGTGATCTGACATCACTAGAACTCGTAATGTATTATCTAGATCGGATCTCCAGATATGATAAGCAAGGACCTTTGATCAACTCTGTTTTAGAAATCAACCCCCATACCTTATTCATTGCAAGAAACATGGATGTTGAAAGACAGAACGGAAAAGTTCGGGGACCCTTACACGGTGTTCCTGTCATCATTAAAGATAATATCGACACTGCCGATCAGATGCACACGAGTGCTGGATCTTTGGCTTTAGAAAACCATTATGCCAAAAGTGATGCTTTTCTCGTTAAGAAGTTGAGAGATGCAGGTGCAGTCATCATCGGAAAAGCAAATATGACGGAATGGGCAAACTTCATGGCATATGAAATGCCAAACGGTTTTAGTTCTAGAGGAGGTCAAGTGTTGAATCCATACGGACCTGGAGTATTAGATGTGAGTGGATCTAGTTCAGGTTCTGCCGCAGCTGTAGCAAGTAATTTTGCTGCTCTTAGCATAGGAACTGAGACTTCAGGCTCTATTCTTTGTCCCGCTGGAAACAATAATATCGTCGGAATCAAACCTACTGTTGGACTAGTCTCTCGATCCGGTATCATTCCCATTTCAGTTAGTCAAGACACCGCAGGTCCTATGGCTCGAAACGTCAAAGATGCTGCGATCCTCCTTGAAGCTATAGAGGGAAATGATCCGCTAGATCCTGCAACATTATCTATTCCAAAACATTCAAGCTATATAGAAGGTTTAGAACAAGCCACACTAAAGGGAAAGCGATTTGGTGTAGCGTATGAATTTTGCATAAAGCACTTAAATCCAACGCAGAGATCCGTTTTCGATGAAGCTTTAAAACTCATAGAGGATGAAGGTGGAGAGATGATCTATTTAGAACAGATCTCACCTTTTGAGAAGATTGAATCCGACTATAACGTCCTCTTACACGAATTCAAATCTGGTCTCAATCATTATTTAAGTACTGTTTCATCAAAGACAAAGATCTCCTCATTACAGGATGTTATCGATTTTAATGAACAGAATAAAGAAAGGTGTTTGAAGCACAACCAAGAGCTGTTGCTAGAAAGTGATATGACTGACGGGAATTTAACGAGTCCAGAATATCTAAAGGCGAGATTGAACGATCTTGAGATGACACAGAGAAAAGGAATAGATCTTGCTATTGAAAAACATAACTTAACTGCTCTAATCAGTCCAAACGATGTCTGGTACGGTATTCCTGCAAAAGCAGGATATCCTTCCATTTCAGTTCCTTCTGGGTTTGATGATGACGGGATGCCACTAAGTGTTATTTTTACTGGGGAAGCATACTCCGAGAAAAAATTGATTCATATAGCTTATGTCTTTGAACAGATTTCTAACAAGAGAGTTCCTGTAGAATTTTAATAGACACTAATGATTCAATATTTCTAGTAAATCTTTTGTATTTACTTCTTTGATAGTTGATTGTAATGTAAGATGCGAGACTCTCGGTGATGCTTAAAAGTGAAACGTACAAATGTGGCTCACCGTCTGCACCGCAAAAGCAAGCATCTGAAATGGAATTCGACTGCCTCCAAAAAAGTCTACACAAGACCGCCTAAAAAATACAAAGGATGGGCCTTCATTTAGAGGCTCATCCTTCTATTTACAATTCCCTGTTTATCAGTAATAACAATATATTATGCTATCCTACTACTCGTCTTAAGGCGGAGATTGCATGATCGATATCTTCTTCACTAACATCATAATGCGTTGTTAACCGGATCTGACCTTCACCGAACGATACGGCAAGAACTCCCTCTTGCTTTAATCTTTCTAAAAACTCTTCATTCTTCTGTTTTGTGTTTTCAATATTCATGATTACAATATTTGTATCGGGTCTATTGACTACTTCCAAATTCTTCATATCTTCGATGGCATCTGCTAACCTTCGTGCTTTATGATGATCTTCAGCTAATCGGTCGACCATCTTTGTTAATGAGATGATACCACTAGCTGCTAAGAATCCTGCTTGTCTCATTCCTCCACCCAGGCGTTTTCTCCACTTACGAGCTTTTTGGATAAATTTCCGATCTCCTGCAAGAATAGAACCCACAGGTGAGCCTAATCCTTTTGATAAACAGATTTGTACCGAATCACAATATTGGGTAAAGTCCTTCACATTCATGTTCGTCGCTACAGCTGCATTAAAAAGCCTCGCACCATCGATATGTACAGGGATTCCTGCCTCTTTTGCCACTTCATATATCTTTTTCATGTTGTCTAATGAAACGACTGATCCTCCTGAACGGTTATGTGTATTCTCAAGACAAATTAACGTCGTATCAGGAAAATGAATATCTTCAGTACGAATCGCTTGTTTGACTAAAAGAGGATCCATCTCTCCTCGTACGCCTTCAATGACTCTTGGCTGAACACCCGCTAATGCAGAGATAGCAGCTCCTTCATAAAAGAAGATATGAGACTCTGATTCAACGATGATCTCATCCCCAGGTGAACATTTAGCCAGCACCGCCAACTGATTTCCTTGTGTTCCACTCGTTACAAACAGAGCTGCCTCTTTTCCTGTTATCTCAGCAGCTAATTTTTCGAGTTTGTTTATTGATGGATCTTCTCCATATACATCATCACCAACAGTTGCTGTGTAGATAGCGTCTCTCATTTCTTTTGTAGGTTGTGTTAAAGTATCACTTCTAAGATCGATCATGTTCCACCTCATCCGATTTTTTTCTGTCTTAACTTTCTAGTTACCTTCAATAACACCATATAAAAAACTGGCGTTTCGTTTTATGACGGAGAATCCTAAATCATAAAACTTCGTACTCGTTTTATTGTCTTTCATTACAACTCGTTTTGAAGCTACTCTTTTTGCTTCATGAATGGTCGCTTCTGTTAGGATACTATAATCAGCACTGCTCTTTAATCCTTGAATGCCAGGTGATGAGATCGTTGATTCGAACATCGGATCAAAATAGACCACATCAAAACTATTATCGTGCTGTTTTTTTAGAAAGTTATAATGATTTTCATGAACCACTTCAATTCTTCTCATCGCTTCATTCATCTCTTCAGAATTAGATTCCCACACTTGAAGACCGCTCTTCACAACAAATGAAATCGCTCTGCTGCTCTCTACTCCGACTACAGCTCCTGATCTTCCTGCTACTAAACTCGCAACGATCGCATCAGAGGCAAGGCCTAGCGTACAGTCTAGGATCTTCATTCCCGCTTTAAGCTGAGTCGCTTCAATAAAAGCATCTTTTTCCCCTCGAAGGATCTGTTTTACACGAAACATAGAAGAATTGGGATGAAAAAAGAACGGTGTGCTCTCGTCTTTAGGATGATACGAGATTTTGTCCACTCCGATCATAAGAACATGGTCATTATATGTACTAATCATAGAAGAAATGGAATGACTCTCTCTATCCACAAAAGTACCATCAATCGAGACGGCTACTTCTTTTGCTTTGTTTCTTAATCGTGTTGCATTCTTTCCAGCTGTCGTAATGATCATTGTTTTCACCTATCTGTTTTATTATGAACAATTCCTTATTGTAATCGGCCTCTTATAAACCTGCTGCTAGGATTACGTATCATTTGCATATCTCATTGAACAAACCTAAAATATGGGAAGATAGAAGTATGAGGAGGCTCCAATAATGAAAAAGGGTTTATCGTTTCAAGCCTTAGGAAAATTTACATACCGTTTCCGTAAGCTCATTATAACATTTTGGGTTCTAACTACCATTCTCTTAGGCTTTTTTGCTGTTAAACTCCCTTCGATTTTAAGCGGCAGCGGGTTTGAAATGGATGGATCTTTCGCAAAAGTAGAAAACATTCTTCAAGATAAGTTTGATCAGCCGAAATCCTCTGTGATGCTCGTCTTTGATTCTAAAGAGTACTCTCCACAAGATGCTGAGTATAAGTCATTCGTTATAGACACGATTAAAAAGATGGACGGAGTCGACGATGTAGTTGACATCCAAAGTCCTTATGACGTTCCTGAAAAGACTATAAAAGAGAACGTTTCTTTTGCATCTGTTCAGTTCGATAAAAGCTTTGGAGACCTGAAAAAGTCTATTGATCAAATAAGAGATCGTATGCCAGAAGACAATGAAATTTCTGTTTCATTAACAGGTGGACCCGTGATTGCTGAAGATATGAACACTGCTAGTCAACACGATCTAGCTAGAGCAGAGGCGATCGGGATACCTGCTGCATTAATCATTCTTCTGCTCGCGTTCGGCGGTTTGATCGCAGCAGGCTTACCGATCATTGTCGGTTTAATCTCAGTCGCAAGTTCGCTTGGGCTTCTCTATTTTTACGGACAAACAACGAATGTAAGTATCTTCTTACTCAATGTTGTTCCTATGATCGGACTTGCATTAGGAATAGATTTTGCTCTTCTTCTCGTCAACCGCTTTCGTGAAGAGCTTCATCGCGGTGTTGAAAAAGCTACGATCATTTCTGTACAAACAGCTGGTCGTTCGATCGCCTTCTCAGGTTTATGTGTCTTCTTAGGACTGTCTGGAATGCTGTTGATCGATATTGATATTTTTAAGACTGTTGCCATCGGAGGCATGGTCGTTGTAGTCCTCTCGGTTCTGAATGCGATAACGTTCTTACCAGCCCTGTTAGCTGTTCTTGGCCAGAGAGTGAACGCTTTGAAATTGTTAAAAACAAAAGAGAACACAAAATCATTTTGGCATAGTTTTGCAGCTTTCGTTATGAAAAGACCTATTATCATGGCTGTGATCGCAGCTTTGGTTTTAGGATTATCTGTTACACCTGTGAAAGATATGAAGCTATCCATACCAGAGGCAGATGCACTTCCACCGGATTATGAATCAAGGTTAGCCTTTGAAAAATTTGAAAAAACGTTCGGTGAAGATGAGTTGTATCCTGTAACGATAGTTGCCGAATCTAAAAATTCTTTTCTAAAAGATGAAGAATCACTATTAGCACTTGAAAAACTTACTAATGAACTTCAAAGTCAAAAAGAAGTAAATAAAACAGAATCTATTTTCACGTACACGAATCAATTAAACGGTTCAGAACTCTTTCAAGCTCTGCAGACCGATCAAGGTAAACAGCAGTTCTCTCCTGTTCTAAAACCGTTTATCAATGACGATACTGCTGTAATTAAAGCATATTTATCAGTAGATGTGACAGGTGATAAAGCGAAACAGTTCGTCAAAAAATGGGAAAAAGAACATGAAGGATTGTCCATCACGATCGGAGGAGTTACGAAGTTTAATCAAGAGATTTTTGATGAGATCATCGAAAAGGCTCCTTATGGGTTAGCTATCGTCCTGATAACAACACTCTTCATTCTCATGATCGCATTCCGTTCTGTATTTATTCCGGTAAAAGCGATTTTTATGAACATGCTGAGCTTGTCCGCTACTTTTGGAATACTAGTTTGGATTTTCCAAAGCGGTGTCATCATGGAACCTGTTGATATTGGATTGATGATTCCCGTCTTTACTTTTGGAATCGTTTTTGGACTGAGTATGGATTATGAAGTATTTTTGATTTCTAGGATTCAAGAGATATACGAAGAGACTGGTGATAATGATCGTGCTACCTTACTTGGATTAACTTCCACATCTAAGATCATTACATCAGCTGCAGCGATCATGATTGTAATCACAGGCTCGTTTGCTTTTACAAACGTCATGCCTGTCAAAATGATCGGAATCGCTATTGCTCTTGCCATATTTATAGATGCAACGATCGTTAGGATGATATTCGTCCCGTCTCTGATGAAACTTCTTGGAGACTGGAACTGGTGGATGCCATTCATAAAGAGAAAAGAGAAAAAGCAAAGCGGCACCCTTTCTTAAAGGGATGCCGTTTTTTAAAGTAATTGTGGGAAAACGAAACATAATATCCTATAATAAAAATAGCTAGTCTCATATTTAAGGGGTGTTCATATGTTTGAAATTATCATTATTCTTTTACTTTCTTATTTACTTGGCTCGATCCCCTTTGCACTCTTAGTTGGAAAAATAGGATATGGCATTGATATCAGAGAACATGGAAGCGGTAACTTAGGCGGTACGAACACATTCAGGACTCTTGGTAAAAAAGCCGGTTTTATTGTATCAGCAGCAGATGTGTTAAAAGGAACACTAGCTGCAAGCTTACCTATAATACTCGATGTTGATATTCATCCTCTCATTGCAGGGGTTCCTGCTGTAATCGGGCATTGTTATCCGGTGTTCGCAAAATTTAAAGGCGGTAAAGCTGTTGCTACTTCTGGCGGCGTTCTACTATTCGCGCAACCATTGTTGTTTGTACTCGTCTTGTTCACTTTCTTTCTGACATTATACATAAGTAAATACGTGTCTCTGTCATCCATCATGGCTGGGGTAGGCTCGGTCGTACTAAGCTTTTTCATTGCAGGTGATTGGCTGACAACGTATATTCTGATCGGCTTTACATTGTTCTTAATCTATAGACATAGACAGAATATTGTAAGAATCGCTAAGAAAACAGAGCCTAAAGTGAAATGGATCTAAGAATCGTTCTTTTTAAGAGCGGTTCTTTTTTTTATGCCTAAACTTCGAACTTTCATTTCTTGAAGACAAGATTAACTTCCTGCCCGTTTATCAAGACTTTTTGATAAAAGTCGAAAAATAGGCTCTTCTCCTAAAAAAGTACAGGCGTTTTCACTAAAAACTCCGCATTTGTCCGTGTCCGTTTAGGTGTTTCGGTCATATGGTGTAATGTGACGTTGACCTAGACTTAAATATTTGGAGGGACTGAAATGGAAAATAAAAAAATGAATATGCCTTATGGTGACAATATGAACATTAACATGAAGCCGGTAGCGAACATGCCGATTCATCATGGTGATTATCATGGTGGAGGTTATGGCGGCTATGGACACGGATGCGGCTTTTTAATCATTGTTGTTCTATTCATCCTGTTGATCATTATCGGTGCTACTGCGTTTCATTGTAAAGAAGAAGAACATGACTGTGACGAATCATCTTCATCTTCGTCTTCATCCTCATCTCATTAAGTCATCATATTCTAAAAAAGAAAGAGAGAAGCAGATCTGCTTCTCTCTTTCTTATGTTATAAAACTGAGTCGTCCTAGACTATTGGATTAACAATGCTCATCATATGCCCCAAGAAGATTTTCAAGAATTTCTTCAGGTGCATGATTTTCAATGTTATGACGATGAATAAAGTGAACGACTTTTCCATCCTTTAGTACAGCCATAGACGGAGAAGATGGTGGGATTTCCCCAAAGAATTCTCTCATTTGAGCCGTCGCTTCTTTATCTTGACCAGCAAAAACAGTCACAAACTGGTCAGGCTTTACAGCATGATTAAGAGATGCTACTGCGACCGGACGAGCAAGACCAGCAGCACAACCACAGACTGAGTTGATCACAACAAGTGCTGTACCTTCAGATTCTTGCATAAAATAATTTACTTCTTCTGGTGTTTTTAATTCTTCAAACCCAGCACGCGTTAGTTCGTCTCTCATCGGCTGAGCCATCTGTTTCATATATTCTTCATAAGCATTCATGATTTATTCCTCCTGAAAACGATTCATTTACATACAATGTTATTATAACGTAAACAGACTAGCTTTTTAAAATGTTTCTGCTTATCTCATGTATCTTCTTGTTCTCAATAATCGTTACGGAATCAGTTTGGGCGTTGAAAGCGTCTTGTATCATCGCATTAGCAACTGAGCTCGATTCTACCGGTTCATATTTACTAGGATAGATGAAAGGAATTGCTTTATAAAGCTTTTCGGCCAATCTTTCTCCGAACCTGAACTCTTCACGATCACCGATCAATAAAGATGGTCTGACAATCGTCAAAGAAGGGAATTTCATCGAGATCAAATGGGACTCCATATTACCCTTTACACGATTGTAAAAAAATGTAGACTTAGCATGAGCACCCATAGCTGAAATAACAGAAACATGGGTTATATTTAACTTATGAGCAAGTTTTCCTAATTTAACCGGAATATGTAAATCTACTTCTTCAAATGCTTTTTTGGATTTTACTTTATTCATCGTCGTTCCGATACAGATGAACATAACATCCGCTCCTGTATGTTCTAGGCTGTATTCAGATGCAGTAAAATCAAATATCACTTCTTTAATCTTTTCATGCTTCATACCCGAAGATTTTCTAACTAGTAAGATAATCTCTTTACACTGTGGATCCGTCAATAATTGCTTTACCACTTCTTTTCCAACTAATCCGCTTGAGCCAGCAACAATAACAGTATTCTTATTCATGTGTTACGGTCCTTTCTGTTACGAGTAAACTTATCTTATCATGAGCTGAGGTGTATATCATGAACCATACTTATTTTATCACCGGTTACCCAGGATTTATAGCTTCAAAGCTTGTAAGTGCTCTTCAAGCAAAGTATCCTTCTTCTACCTTTTATTTATTGATCTTACAACATGAACGTGAACTGGCAGTGCGAAAATTACGATCTCAATCTAATAACATACATCTTGTCGAGGGAGATATTACAAAACACAATTTAGGTCTAGCCTCTCACACTATAGAAGTTCTTCATAAACAGGTTACACACTGTGTCCATCTTGCAGCTCTTTATGATCTCACTGTTGCTTATGAACCTGCATATCTTTGTAATGTGATCGGTACAAAAAACGTCTTAAGGTTTGTTGAAAAGTGTCCGAGCTTAAAGCGTTTTTGTTATTTCAGTACAGCATATGTTTCTGGAGATGAAAAAGGATTGATCTTGGAAAGCGACATTAGTATGCCTAGTCGGTTTCGTAATTATTATGAACAGACAAAACACGAAGCAGAAGTGCAAGTCCGTGATAGAATGAATGAACTTCCGGTCACGATCATACGACCTGGTATTATTGTAGGTGATTCAAAGACAGGAGAAACACTCAAGTTTGACGGTCCTTATTTTATGATGCAATTCATAAAACGGCTTGCTAAGTTCCCCATTCCCTATATCGGAAAAACTTCATCCAAGATTCATCTCGTTCCTGTCGATTTCATCATTGACGCTTCAGTGTATCTCATGCACGAGACGGTCGGGAGATCTAAAACGTATCATGTGCTTAGTCCAGATTCACCTTCCATACAAGTTGCCTATACTTCTTTATGCCAGGAGCTTTTAGGGAAAAGGCCAAGCTGGACGTTGAATAGAAGAATAGCTGAACAGTGTCTATCATTTTCACTCGTTTCGAAATGGCTTGGTGTACCATTAGAAACTCTTTCGTATTTTTCTCATGATGCGAAATACGATACTTCTCAACTTGTTAAAGATCTAAAAGGATCAGGAATTGAATGTCGGCCTTTCGATGAGTATGTAGGTTCGATGGTGCACTACTATAAAAACAATGCTCATGACAAGAACTTAATACGATATTAAAGAAAGGGTGACAGATCACGTCACCCTTTTTCTTATACTATGAGATAACTCTTAAATAATTTGAATGTAACAGCCACTTTATAAGGAGAGCCTCTTCGACAGGCCATCGATCATAAACCCTAAATCATCCAAGCGTTTCAATCTCAACACTTCTGATACCCTCAATCTTTTTCACATCATCATATAGATCTGTGGTGTATCTTTTCTCATAGATGGATGCTGCCATCTCCATTTTTTTGTAATCATTCTCAAGATCCTTTATTCGAACATTTACGATCTTTACTTTCAGCTCATTGATCTCTTTCATCACATCACTCATGATGGTGTCTGGATTAACGACCAATTTTAACTTAATATCGATCTGTCTTAATGCTTTTGGGCCGATCCATTTCATGATAAGAGGAATCAGTTCGACACTGATAAGAATTAAAAAAGCACCTGCAGCGGCCTCTTTATAGAAACCAGCTCCGGCGGCAATTCCTAGTCCTGATGCTCCCCATATCATAGCTGCGGTTGTTAATCCTGAAATTACATCGTTGCTTCTTCTTAAGATAACACCTGCTCCAAGAAAACCAATCCCACTAACGATCTGAGCTGCTAAACGCATTGGGTCCATGACCGTTTGACCAGACAGAAGTGAAAATTGTCTAGCAGATTCTATGCTGACAATCGTGAGCAAACAACTGCTGATGGAGATAACAAGGCTCGTTTTAAGACCAACGGGTTTATTCTTCAACTCCCTCTCAATTCCGATGATCAATCCGAAGAATGCCGACATTCCAAGTTTCACTAAGACAAGACTCATGATGTTTACACCTCTCTCCTGTTTTTGCCCTTATTTAATAATACGCAAATCATCCCATTAAATCCTTCTAACTTCAAGAACGATTCCCGTTGAATCATAACGTTCCTCCGTATATAATAGAAGTTGATTTTATCAGAAAATAAAGATTATTCAGTAAAAGGAGGCGTGAATACTAGGTTGATTTAATTTAATAAGAGGAGGAAAATGCATTGTTACCAAAAAAACAGCAAAAATTTGAACACTCAAGGTACAGCGAAGTCGTGAACACGAACACATTTCAGCAATTAATGTCTGAGAAAAAACGTTTCATCCTGCCAATGACCGTGTTTTTTTTACTGTTTTACTTCAGCCTTCCTATCCTAACCGCTTATACAGATGTATTGAATCAAAATGCGGTCGGTGATATCACTTGGGCTTGGATCTTTGCTTTCGCTCAGTTCATCATGACATGGGCTCTGTGTATGATCTATACGAAACGAGCCAAGCGCTTTGACGAACTCGCTGAAAAAGTGATAGCTGATATGGACAAGGAGGCTTCCTCATGAATGGTACAGCATTTTCTTTGTTTTTAGGAATCGTTGCTCTTACTTTAGTCATTACCTATTTTGCTTCTAAGAAAACAAAAACAACAAGTGATTTCTACACAGCTGATGGCGGATTGACCGGAATGCAGAACGGTCTTGCCATTGCCGGAGACTATATGTCAGCTGCTTCATTTCTTGGAATTGCAGGCACGATCGCACTATCTGGGTTTGATGGCTTTTTTTATAGCATCGGTTTTCTCGTTGCTTATCTTGTAGTTCTGTTCTTAGTAGCAGAACCTCTTCGAAATCTTGGTAAATATACGATGGCTGATATGATTGCAGCGAGGTTTAATGATAAAAAGGTTCGCGGTGTTGCAGCACTGAATACGATGGCGATCTCTACCTTTTATATGGTAGCCCAATTAGTAGGTGCTGGTGCTCTTATCAAACTATTATTAGGGATTGAGTACATATATTCTGTACTTATCGTAGGCGTATTGATGACGGTCTATGTGGTGTTCGGTGGTATGACTGCTACATCATGGGTACAAATCGTAAAAGCAATTCTTTTGATGCTTGGAACGTTTATCATTTCTGTCATGGTGTTTGCTAAATTTGGTTTTAGCTTTACTGAGATGTTCAACCAAGTTAAAAGTGCTACACCACTGGGCGAGTCGTTTTTGAACCCCGGTAATAAGTTTAAAGATCCGCTTGATACGATCTCCTTAAACTTAGCACTTGTCTTAGGAACTGCAGGTCTTCCTCATATACTTATCCGGTTCTTTACGGTAAAAGATGCTCCTACTGCCAGAAAATCCGTTGTGTATGCAACTTGGCTGATCGGAGCGTTCTACATCATGACGATCTTTTTAGGATTTGGTGCAGCAGCTTTTGTTGGACAAGATCAGATCGTAGCTGCAAATGCCGCTGGAAATATGGCAGCTCCACTGTTAGCAGAAGTACTCGGAGGAGAGTTTCTGTTTGCCTTTGTTTCTGCCGTTGCGTTCGCTACCATTCTAGCCGTCGTAGCTGGATTGGTACTATCAGCCGCTTCAGCTTTCGCTCATGACTTTTATACACACATCATCAGAAAAGGTCATGCATCAGAAAAAGAACAGATGAAAGCCGCCAAATGGGCTTCAGTAGGGGTAGCGATCATCTCCATCATACTCGCTTTATTCGCACAAAAATTAAATGTCGCTTTCTTAGTCTCTCTTGCCTTTGCTGTAGCAGCTAGTGCGAACCTTCCTATTATTCTTTTAACGATTTTTTGGAAGCGCTTTAATACGGCAGGCGCAGTAACTGGGATGTTAGTCGGACTCATTAGTTCACTTGTTTTAGTAATGATCTCACCTAGTGTATGGTCTCCTGTAGAAGGAGCGGCGATCCTTACAGGAGAAGCCATCTTTCCTCTTGCAAACCCAGGAATTGTTTCCATACCACTTGGGTTCTTAGGAGCTATCATCGGAACGATGCTTTCCAAACCATCAGACGTTGATAAGTTTAATGAAATTCTAGTAAAAGCAAACACGGGGTCTGGCCTTCGAAAAGGTGCATGATTCTAAAAAAACCGGCTATTAATCAGCCGGTTTTCTTGTGGGTTCAGTTTGTTTTGGAACGAAGGGATAAAATAAGATGCCTGATGCAAGTAAGGCGATTCCGAATAAGAAGGTCTTGAGATCTGCCGTTCCTGCATAGATGACCCAGAACGAATAGATGGCAGCTACTGCAGCAATAATACCATCTGTCGTTCGACTTCTCCCCGATTCTCCATACGTCTCACCTTTCATAACGAGCTTCAACTGATAAAGAGAAGCGAACAAATATGGAACGAGAAAAGCGAGTGTAGCAATAAAGATCATAAAATCAAAAGCAGACGCCATCGACTGAGAAATAACAGAAAACAAGAATAGCTGAGTACAAAGGTTTGTGATCCATAGAGAGAAAACGGGAGCACCTTTTTTGTTTTCTTTTAAAAAGTTCGTTATAAACATCCGCTGCTGTGCTGCCTGAAACGGCACTTCAGCGGAAAGCAAAACCCAACCAACAGTCGCCCCTAATAACGAGACCACTCCTAAGACGGCCATAATCATACTGCCGGATGGTCCAATTGCTGCCATCAATGAATCAACAAGTGGTTTTTGAGAGTTGATCAATTCTTCTTGCTTAAGAGTTCCCATGACTAACAACGTGATACTTAAATACAAAAGAAGTGCAATGATCAGACCAAGGATCGTCGCCTTTTTTACATCTCTCTTCTTTTTGGCACGAGTCGCGAAAACAACAGCAGATTCTACTCCTACAAATGCCCATAGGGTTGCGATCGCCGCATTATTTATCTGAGAAAGAAAACCAGAAGTAACACCGCCTTCACTCTCGATCGGTGCATAGAAAGGAACTAGATTACTGCTTTGGAACGCGAATAAACAAGCTATTATAAATAATAAGAATCCTAAAACTTTGGCTAAAGTTGCAATAAAGTTTACCTTTCCTGCTCCCTCGATACCGTTAAGAATCAAGATGTGTACGCTCCACAAAAGAACGGAACAGATAATAAATGTGATGACTCCTCCTATTCTTACTGAAGTCCCCATCACGGTGAATACAATGGCTTTGTTCGTCATAACAGGGAAAAAAGTTGAAAGATAACTGGCAAACGTAGTGATGATCGCAACGTTACCTGACCAGTTAGCCACCCAATATCCCCAGCTTACAAGGTATCCTGCTAATAGTGAGGATTGTGAATTCTCTTTAAATAAAGCCTTCGCGTAGTTTTGAGGACCTCCATTTAATTCAGGTTTTCTTAAACTCAGGTTTCCAAAAACAAGAGCTGTCATCAATACACCAAAACCTGTGATCAGCCAGGCTGTTAATACACCAGATGGACTAGCTACTTCTGCTAATGATCGTGGCAACATGAAAATACCCGATCCTACCATATTTCCTACAACAAGTGCTGTTAAGACCCAAAAGCCTAGATTTCTTTTCAAAGTGATTCCACCTTTCTCTTCGTATTTTACCCAATGAAGTACATTGCAAATCCTGAAGTAACATTGGCTAAAAAGACTCAACGAAAAAGTAAGAATCGAAAATAAAAAATAGAGCTGTAGAAAAATAATAATTATTATAGGAAGTATCCCTTTAAAAAGAAAAAAGAGCCTGATAAATCAGACCCATTTCCTTAAATTTGAAGATACGTTTTCCCATCTTCTTGAATGATTTTCTCTTCTTTCATAAGCTTACCGAGAGCTCGTTTAAATGCAGCTTTGCTCATCTGAAAAGTTTCTTTGATCTCTTCTGGAGATGATTTGTCTGTAAGTGGCATCTGCCCTTTGTTTTCTCTTAAATATTGATAGATTCGTTCAGAATCCTCACTGTAAGCAATCTCTTTTCTTGCTCTCATCGATAAGTTCATTCTTCCATCTTCTCGAACGAATGCTACACGAGCTCCTAGCTTCTGCCCAAGGCGCGGTTTCACCTTCAATTCGTCGTTATGAATGAATCCGATGTGCCCTGATTCAGTAAACAGAAGCACGCCTGCTTCATTGATCTTGTAAACATAACCTGATGTTTGTTGGTTAAACATTTCTTCTGTTGCTGCTTCAGCTTGCTCTACCATCTCTTCTTCTGTAGCTAAGTCAGCAAAGATACGGCCTTTTTTATCCAGCTTCATACCTGAGTATACACGGTCGCCAAGATGAGGCCATTCGTCCCATGATTCAGGAAGGTCGTCTTTTGATAAGAGGATATCTTTTTTAATACCGATATGAAGAAATACTCCTAACTTACGATTGACTCCAGCAACTTCTAACCAAGCTAATGAATCAAGACGAACTTTTGGTATCGTTTCGGTAGCCGCCAGTCTTCCTTCGTGATCTTGATATAAAAAGACTTCTACCATGTTTCCTTCTTCATGCTTACTTTTTGATTCAGATCGATGTAAAAGAACTTCTTTTCCATCTTCAAGATCTAATACATAGCCAAGATCCGAAATTCGTACAACTTTAAGTGTATACACTAAACCAGGTTTTTTTGTTTCCATATTTTCATTCCTTTTTTTAGTAGATAGATTAAGAAAAAAAGAAAAAACCTACATAGTAGGTTTTCGCCTTCTTGTTCTTAATTATTCATCCTTATTTTCTTTGGATGCTTCCAATTCCATCAGCTTTTTCACCAAAATATGCTGAGGCATATGCATCAACTGTTCGAGTGGCACGTTTAGCGCTTTTGCTAACTTTACCGCAGTATCAGCTGATAATTGTAATGGTTTCATATGCACCCCTCCTACAGAAGTATAGCAGTTTATAAGGATACTTTACACTATTTCTTAAAATAGTCCTACTGCTTTCCCATCTTCTGATACATCCATGTTGTTTGCCGCCGGAACTTTAGGCAGTCCTGGCATCGTCATTACATCTCCTGTAAGGGCAACAATAAACCCAGCACCAATCGACGGTTTTAGTTCTCTGATCGTAATCGTAAAGTTTTCTGGACGACCGAGTTTTTTCGGATCATCTGAGAAGGAATATTGAGTTTTAGCCATACATATCGGCAACTGATCCCACCCGAAATCAGTAAACTGCTTCATTTGTTTTACAGCTTTTGGTGAGAACTGCACTTCTCCTGCTCCGTACACTTTTTTACAGATTGTCTCTATTTTTTCTTCTAAAGAAGCGTTTAGTTCATAAAGAGGTTTATAGTTATTCTCTTCTGATTCAATGGTTTCTAACACTCTGTTTGCTAATGCTTCTCCACCTTGTCCGCCTTTAGCCCAAACATCAGCTTCTTCAGCAGCAACACCTTTTCTATTGCACCAATCTTTTATGAAAGCAACCTCTTCGTCCGTGTCGGTAACAAATTTGTTGATAGCTACCACTACAGGCACACCAAATTCTTTCAACGTTTCTAAATGTTTCTCAAGGTTTGGCATTCCTTTTTGAAGAGCTTCTAAGTCAGGATTCTTCAAATATTCTTTTGCAAGACCACCATGCATCTTAAGCGCTCTTACTGTAGCAACTATAACAACTGCACTTGGATTGATACCCGCATATCTCGCTTTAATATCTAAGAACTTCTCAGCTCCTAGATCAGCACCGAATCCCGCTTCTGTTACGACCATCTCACCGAGTTTGGATGCTAACTTTGTCGCAATAACGCTGTTACACCCATGAGCAATGTTAGCAAACGGTCCACCATGAACAAGTGCCGGCGTGTTTTCTAAAGTTTGAACGATATTCGGACGAATCGCATCTTTCAGTAATAAGGTTAATGCACCATGAGCATTTAGATGTCCAGCGGTTACAGGCTGATTGTCGTAATCAAACGCCACTACCATCTTAGAAAGTCTCATCTTCAAGTCTTCTAGATCATTAGCCAGACAGAAGATCGCCATCACTTCTGATGCTACGGTAATATCGAATCCATCTTCTCGTGGTACACCTTGAACGGGTCCACCTAAGCCGATGACAATCTTTCTTAATGCTCGGTCATTCATATCTAACGCACGCTTCCAAACGATTCGGCGTGGATCTATATTCAATTCATTCCCTTGATGTATATGGTTATCGATCAATGCAGCTAATGCGTTGTTAGCGGTTGTAATGGCATGCAAGTCTCCTGTAAAGTGCAGATTGATATCTTCCATCGGCATGACTTGAGAGTACCCTCCACCTGCTGCACCACCTTTAATACCCATGCTAGGGCCAAGCGATGGTTCACGTAAAGCGATAATCGTTTTCTTTCCAACTCGATTGAGTGCTTGTCCAAGCCCCACGGTCACTGTAGACTTGCCCTCTCCTGCTGGTGTTGGACTAATCGCTGTAACTAAGACTACTTTTCCATCTTCAACATTCTGAAGCTTTTGAAACAGATCTAATGAGAGCTTTCCTTTGTATCTTCCATAAGGTTCCCAATCATCTTCTTCAATTCCTAGTTGTCCTACAATTTCTTCGATTCGCAGCATTTTCGCTGATTGGGCAATCTCGATATCACTTTTGAACGTAACCTTTTCTAGCATGTTGATTTAACCCTCCATCATATGTAATTGACTCCACTCTCTATTGTATATGAAACAAGTATGTGATGCGATTAGTTTTTCTATTACAACTTCTAAACATGTAGTTTACTTGGTAAGAGGTTATCGTATAATAAGAATGGATAGAAATACTAAGTATTTATTTTAAGGAGGCAGGTAAAATGGCAAAAATTGATGTGCGTGGATTTGGTACATACGAGATCGAGAACGGCAAAAAACTAGTAAATGCACTTGAAGACAACGGAATTGATATCCTTCACCGCTGTGGAGGCAAAGCAAAATGTACAACATGTCGAGTGGAAGTTTTGTCAGGAGATCTAGGACCGATCGGTGAAAATGAAGCGAATATTATCGCTACGAAGGGTCTATCAGGTAATGTAAGGTTGTCTTGCCAGATCTGTGTGAGTGAAGATGCATCGATTAATCCAGTTCTTACTGTAACATCAGAAGGATTAGACGCAGGACCTCGACCAGCAGAAGAGTGTTAGTCTAGATTCTAGATAACTAAAAAAGGCCATTATTTTGGCCTTTTTTATACAGATCATTAACTTTGTAATGACAACCTAAATTAAGAATGTTGATTTTGGATGTTTATTTTCTCTTCCTATGAAAGTTGATTGGAGCGCAAGGTTGCCTGCCTGCCACATGAGAAGCTTCTCGCAAGGCATGTGACGAGGAAAGCACTTCGTTAGCTAAACTTGTAGACGCAGGAGCAGAGAGACAACCTTGAAGCGGTCAGTCAAAAAAGTGGAAGTGGCGCGTTCAGCTCCGACAAGCAAAAGGTGAATGGATTTGAAGGCGCACTTTGCCTTCTGAGCCATTTTAACTTTTGACCTCGAGGGGCTAGCCACTGCAAATAGACAGGAGGCTCACCGTTCGCCCCATGGAAAGCGAGGAACCTGGAGCGGAAATCAACCACTTTCATAGAAAACTTACTCACTTTCTGCCTTCCCACTCTTCAAAAAACTGCTCTAGAAAGTTTTCTAGAAAGGCATGCCGGTCATCTGCTAGTTTTTTTGCATAAGGAGTATTCATCCCATGCTTTAATTTTAACAACTTTTCGTAGAAGTGATTAATAGCTGTACTCTTTTCATTCCGATATTGCTCTTTTGTCATCGTCTCTCGAACAGGAATCTCAGGATCATACATCAATTGCCCCTTCGCACCTGAATATGCGAATGTTCTGCCGATTCCGATCGCTCCAATCGCGTCTAAACGGTCGGCATCCTGTACGACTTTACCCTCCATCGATTCCATCTCTTTTCCACTGCCGCCTTTAAATGACATCGTTGAGATGATTGATAATATGTGCGTGATGTAAGGTTCCTCGACAGAAATAGATTCTAACCAATTTTTCACTTCTTGAAGACCTTTTTCTTCAGTTCCTGCAATCTTTTCATCTGCTATATCATGAAGAAGTGCCGCCATCACACATACAAAGTAATCTGCACCTTCTTTTTCTGCGATGTTCAGAGACAGATTTTTAACACGATAGATATGATACCAATCATGTCCACTGCTCTCGTTTCTTAACTTATCTTTTACAAACGTCTCTGTCTGTTGGATCATCTTCTCTTTCATACTTACCCCACTGTATAAGAATGTTTTCTTTCGTTGTTGTTTTGCAGCTGATCTAGCAATTCATACGCTTTTTTCTTTGAGGTGATATTTTCGTTAACTAAAGATTCTAATATAGCAATAAAGTAACTTCCGTCAAACGATAATTGTTTAATTAATGTAACTTCTAATGCTATTTTCACTTGAGATTCACTTGCATCCGTATAATGTTTTCCAAAATCCACAAAATGAAGGTCACCATCGTTAAGACGAAACCCTTTTGAAGCTAACAAAGCTATATAGTCGCCTAGAACGTTCTCATTCATTTCTACCTCAACCCCAAAATCAAAAGATTCTAGTAAATTGTACCAGTAATATTCAGGAATTATCAATGACTTCTTTCTTTGCTTGTATGATCTTCCCGTTTAATGCTTGTGTTACGAGATGATCAGCATCTTTGTTCTTGTTTCTTGCCACCCATTCATAAACAGGTTCGATCTGAAGTTTCTTTAATAGTGTTTCGATTTTATCGGCCCAGTTCTGGAGGTTCGTTTCATAACAAGGCCATTCTCCTTTGAGCTGCTCTATAACAACCTTCGAGTCCCCTTGAATTGTAACCTCTTCATATTGGACTCCAAGATCTTCAAGTTCTTTAATCGCTATCCACAGTGCAGCATATTCTGATTCGTTATTGGATTCAAGATTGGTAAGACTCGCGTTCTTTTTAATTCGATAGGTTATGCCGTTTTGAGAAAAATGAATAATAATGCCTTGACCACTAGTTCTTGTTTCCGACTTATAACCTCCATCGAAATAAACAGAGATATCTTTTGGTTCTTCTTTTTTGACTTGCGTTAATTTAGTCAGCTCTTTCTTCGTCCAAGTTACATCTTTTGTATCGATGAAAACCAATTCAGACACTCTTCCGGTCTTCTCCAAATCAGTTGCTGTAAAAAGGGCTTCAGTTAAGGACATAGGATCAGAAACAAATCGAATCTTAAAGGGGTATTTGGGATGTTTATACATATACTCTATTGAGAAGTTCATAGTAATCTCCTTTTTGTTTTTTATAAAGTCCTTTATAATACGAATATAATCATATAGAGGAGAGAAAGAATTGATAGAGATATACATTGATGGTGCAAGTGCAGGTGATCCCGGACTTTCCGGAGCTGGCGTATATGTAAAAGTCGGAAACGGCACTACACATTCATATCGTTTTCCAATCGGTATGATGAGTAACCATGAAGCGGAATTTAGAGCTCTTATTCATGGATTGAAATTATGTATTGAACATGATTGGAGAATCGTATCGTTCCGCACAGACTCACAAGCAGTTGAGAGCGCGGTGGATAAAAGATTTGCCAAAGATAAACGTTATACAAAACTTTTAGAAGAAGCTTTACATCTTACAGAGCAACTGGATCTGTTTTTTATTAAGTGGATTCCTTCAAAGCAAAATAAGATCGCAGACGAACTTGCACGACAGGCCATCCAGTTAAACAAGAGACCGTCAGATGTTTAGAAAGACTTGGTTTGCCGACTTCAATCTACTCCTTGTAGCTCTGATCTGGGGTTCGACTTTCGTTATCGTCCAGAAAGCAATCGCGTTCTTAGAACCTTATTCATTTAATAGCGTGCGTTTTTCCATTGCCGCCATAACATTATTGCTAATTATCTTCTTGTTTAACCGTTCGTCACTCAGTCATTTTTCAGACAGAAGCATATGGATCAGCGGCATTATACTTGGCTTTTGGCTATTTTTAGGGTACGGATTTCAGACCGTCGGATTGTTATATACCACGTCTTCAAAAGCTGGGTTCATAACAGGATTAAGTGTTGTCTTGGTGCCTTTGTTCAGTTATTTATTGTTAAGAAACAAACTGAGTTGGCAAGTCGGGATTAGCTCTATAATAGCTGTAATCGGTTTATATTTACTAACGATTCACAACAATCTTTCTCTGAACGTCGGTGATGGCTATGTACTATTATGTGCCATTTCATTTGCTCTTCATATTGTGTTCACAGGAAAGTTTGCTTCATCATACAACGCTATTTGTCTAACGATTATCCAACTTGTGACCGTTGCTGTATTTAGTTTTATAACTGCAATCATGATAGAAGATTGGCAGCAGATGTTCACAGCCCAGTTGGTTCGACAGCCGGAAGTAATCAGTGCTCTACTAATCACCTCATTCTTTGCAACTGCTCTCGCTTTTTTGGCTCAAACACACTTTCAATCGTTTACAACGCCTGCAAGAGTGGCTTTAATCTTTGCGATGGAACCTGTTTTTGCGGCACTTACTGCTTATATCATGCTGAATGAACGATTGGGTTCAAAATCATTGTTAGGATGCGGGTTGATTTTACTCGGCATGATTTTATCTGAAATACGGTTCAATAAAAAGTTGATAAAACGCAAACAAAAAGAGTGGGATCTTACTTAACCCACTCTTATTTGAATCTCTAATTCTTCTAATGCGCTTCGAACACTCTGTTTATCTAAAATATATCGGCATTCTTCTAAGTCTCTATCGACTACTTCAGGAACATCTGTAAAAATCGTACATAAATCTTTGCTAAGAACAGCCATCTCGCGCCCTGCTTCGAGTTTCTTCAGATACCTCTTATATCTAGGATCAAGATTCTCAAAATTTTCATAGATCGATTCAACAGCACCATATTGTTGTATGAGTGGAAGTGCAGCTTTATCGCCGACTCCTGCTACCCCAGGAATATTATCACTCTTATCACCTAATAAGGCTTTTACATCGATCCACTGTGCAGGTGTTATTCCGTACTCTTCTTGGAAGTGATTCAGCGTATACTTCAGCTCATCTCTTTTTACTGTAATCAACTGTGATGTCTTCTCGCAAAGAAGTTGCAAAAGATCGCGATCGTTGCTGTAGATGATGCATTCTCCGTCACGTTCGTTTCTCCAGCGATATGCCAGTGTACCGATGATATCATCCGCTTCATATCTCGGAATCGTAAGTTGCGTAATTCCGATGTTATCAAAAAGTTGAACAAGTGTCTCAAATTGCTGGATAAGTGGCTCAGGCAACTCGTTTCTTGTTCCTTTGTAATCAGCAAATTTTTCTCTTCTGAGTGTCTCATCACGTTTAACATCCCAAGCCACTACAATGTGAGAAGGCTCATGATCTCGAACGAGCATAAGCAGTTTCTGAATGGTAACGCGTATGGCATTCGTAAACTGACCTTTTGAGTTTCGAGGAAGATCATGCATTTCTTTTCCATAAGCTGTTGCAAAATAACATCTGCTAAGCAGATTAAATCCATCAATTAACAGTAATACTTCTTTCTTTTCCATCTTTTTTTATCCCCCGGTAGAAATATGTTATGAAAAAAGCGCATTTTACATGTGATGTAAAATACGCTTGTTGTCGTTTAAGTAAAATCCGCTCTGCCGTGACTTTATATGCCTTTGGAACCTGATCTCTCAGGTGGGTATCCGCAGCTGCCGTTACAGCCTTCCAAGTCGAATGCTAGGCTTGACTGTCTGACAGATCATATTGGATTCCCGTCATTAGCACATAGGTTAAAGACATGGAAAAGCCACGAACATCGCAGAATTTTATTATACTACCAGTTTCTTAAGAAGTAAAATCATTTTGTTTTTTTGCCGTGATGCATCTTTTCCACTTCCATTTCAGCATAAGACGCAAATTCCGTTTGGTGTTCTGCACCATTTTCTTTCACGTTGTTATTACGCTGTGCATTAGCGTTGGCTTTTTTCTGTTTACCCATAATGTATCCCTCCTTTTTCTTACTATGGCTAAAGAAAATAAAAATATAACTTACATAATATTTCCTTGACTGGTTAACTTAAGACTAAAAAGGAGGGTTTCGTTAAATGGTAAATCCTTATTTATGTCCAAACTGTAAGACGAACCGAACGCGTTTTAACGTGATCGAACAAAATCCTGTATCGGTTAAGCTTGATCCATCCACTGGTGATGTAGTTCAAAAATATGAAGATGGTGAGTTAGATATGTTCCATCTTCCGTATAAAGGATCAGAGCGACTGATTCAGTGCGGAGCATGTGGAATTGTTGGAGAAGAAGAGATGTACATTAAACGCGCTCAAAGTAATCCAAGAGCGTAGAAAAAGACTGCCGTTTAACATTGCGGCAGTCTTTTTTTTATGATTTATCATTTGGCTGTAGGAAGTTTCAAGGGAACTTCTATATTTTCTTTTAGAGGATAGATTTTTGTTAATTTTGATAGTGTGATGGTGAGATCATCGTTTGGAAGTTCTTCGTGAAAGAATAATAAAAACCCAGACTGTTCACTGTCGTATGTTCCCATCACATCAAAATTTTGCAGTGTTTCTCCTGATGAATTTTTGATCGTGACGAGGTTGTTCATAAAACGTTCTTCGTTTTGGATCCTATTCTCATTATAGTTGGGTTGAAAATAAAGATATTCGTCTTGCCTTATATTTTCTACTTTGCTCTCTATTGAAAACCGAATTCCTTTTTCGCTATTGGAAACATCATTTTCAATTCCTCTGTATATGACTTTATAATCACTGTCGTTCGCGATAACTTCATTTCTTGTTATATCTTTTTCAGGATTGTTTGCAAATTGCTCAAGATCTTGTTTAGATACTGAAAATGCATACGATTTGTCCGTTCTATGAATGGAGTGTGTAAAGGACAATTTTAAAGGATCTGAATCGTCCTTATTAAGAAGGTCCTCTAGAGCTGAATATGTTTCCATAAAGTACCCTGAACCTTCATTTTCTGTGATATCTGCATGTAACGTATAATTATCCTGTCCATTTTCAATGCTTCCAAATAGAGAAATAAGATCTTTATCAATCTTTGAGTCCAACTTGATTCTTGATCCCATTTGATAGATTTCAAACTTATCCAGGTGAACTTCTTTGTTGTTGTAAAGCTGCAGAGATCGATCAATTTTTTCTTCGGCAAGAACAGGAGGCAGTTCTAAAGTATTATGGGGCTTGATCTTAAAAGTTAAATGATCTAACTTCATCTTCCCTTTGTTTGAAGTCAATGTTGGGTTAAGAAGCTTAACCGTCTCACTGCTAAAAACCTCTTTCCAATCTTCATCTGTTTCAATGTTATCATATTGCGCATGTACCATCATGGACCGGTATAATTTATGTTTGTACACAACACCACCGATCGCGCCTTCTCCTTCATACATATCGATAGGAAAATGAAACGTCTTTCCCTTCTTTGATGTGATCTTAACTTGATTAAACGATAATCGAGGAATATCACTCTCCTCTTTATCACGTTCTACAAGGTCTACACTGTATAGAATGTACAGCTGTTGCCCGAAGTTATAGGTTCTTTCTACCTGGAACTTTCGCTGATTATTCGCTAACGGTATAGAGATCTGACTGTTTTTTAATAACTTGAAATGATCGGCAAACTTAAGGTCACTAAATTTTGATTTCTCTGTATCCATTAGTTCTTCCCAATCTTCCATCACAACAAAATTTTCATCGTTAACTTTCCACGTTGGCTCTGCGCTTTTTTCATATTGCGTGTAAATGACAAACGCAATTAACAGCAAAAGTCCAATGATGATCTTATTTCGCTTGTTGCTCAAAGTAACCTGTCTCCTTTACCACTTTCATGGTTTATCAGTTCATAATCATGATGTTCTTATATTTAATGTCCATTGGATTAGTAAGAGGCTTTAGATAAGAGAGATTTGATACCGTGATCGTCAAGTCACTCTCAGGAATCAAGATCGGTTTCATCTCACCCTTTTCCATCTCTTCTTTGTTATAAAAAGTAATATAATAGGTGGCTTTGTTTTCTTCTTCTGCTCTTTGCACTTCAAAATTATTGATTCTCTTTTTATTCTCACCTGAGATTGTGATGATATTGTTTTTGTATACTCTTTCGTAATCGTCAGATACTTCAGCATCACTATAATAATGATCCGGAATCAAACGCAGATGATTTAGTTGTTGATCCATTTCCGTTATTAAGCTCAACTTGATTCTGGGGCTTTGTTCAAACATAGTGATCCCTTCATAGCGTAGTACCGTACCATTCATTCTTAATATTTCTTGATTCTTTAGAATAGGTTGATTTTTATTGTTTATAAATCTTGTTATATCTTTCCTAGGAATTCTCCATGAGAAAGTTCGAGGATCTTTATGTACAGAAGAAGTAAATGTGAGAGTTTTTTCTTTCTTCTTCTCCATATCTTCCGGCATATCATAAACGGGAACATAATAACCATTTTCTTTGGTTCCAAGAATTCCATATGTAGAAGGTACATCATGTAGTGTGTTATCTTTGCTTGCAAATCCGATTAAACTTTCATCATTTGGGATTTCTACGCTTAATCTCTGTTCGTAAAGTAAAGCATCTATTGATTTGATCTTAATTTTTTGGTTATCTCCATATGTAAACGTTTGATCGATCGGTACACTTTTCAAAACTTTTGTATAAGGATCTTCAGAAGGTACAGTGAAAGCTATATCCTCGATTGAATCTACCCCATTGTCTTTAGAAGAAATTGTGAGGTCCTGTAGCCGAACGATTTTTGCTTTTGATATGATCGACCAATCGTTCTCTGATGAATCGAACATACTGGGCATCAGAATCATGGAACGGTATAAACGGTGCTTATAAACGAACCCTTCGTCTCTAGTTCCCTGGTGAATCATCTCTTCACCAGCCTTGAGCACGAGCTCCTTACCATCTTTTGTCTGAAACTGCATGTTTTTAACAGAGAGCCGCGGGATATTATACTCGTCCTTATCTCGTTCTTTAACGTCCACACTGTATAAAAGATACATGCGGCCATTCATGTTCCAAATCTTTTCAATCTTTAACGTGCGATACGATTCTTTTAGCGTCACTGTCTTGTTTACTTCTTTAAGAAAACCGTATTTATCAATAAGCTCTAATTCATCAAACTTGATATATTCTCTTTTCATTCCATCTTTTAATGTGTTCACAACCGAAAATTGTTCCGAATTCACCGTCCAAGTTGGTTCAGCGCTTTTTTCGTACTGTGTGTAAACAACAAATCCACCAATTAAGACAGAACCGATCAGCAATTTTTTTATGATTTGCAAGTCGTACAGCCCCTTTAGTATCTATACCATCATATTAGCATAATTTTCCGAATTTTCATTTCGTAAATATCCATTAATTTGAAAAAATAAGCAACCTCGTCTTAAAGACGAGGTTGCAACCAGGATTTATGACGATACCATTTCACTTACTTTCGCAAGCTGTTTCTCAATCACGTTCAAGCCTTTAAGAAGCTGTTCATCAGAGATTACGAGTGGTGAGAGTATCCGGATAACGTTGCTGTAAAGACCAGCTCCCATAATGGCTACGCCATTTTGGTTACAAAGTGCAATGATTTTCTTCGCACGATCAGGGTCTGGTGTTTTCGTCACTTTATCTTTCACGATCTCGAGCGCACACATAGCACCTATACCTCGAACATCACCAACAAATTCGTATTGATCTCTCCATTTTGAAAAGGTGTTGGTAATTCTTTCCCCGATCTGATTCGCTCTTGTTAACAAACCTTCTTCTTCAATCATTGAGATGACCTCTAGCGCTGCAACACATCCTAATGGACTTCCTCCATAGGTACCCCCGATCTCACCTGGCGCTGGTGCATCCATGATCTCCGCTCTGCCTGTTACAGCTGATATCGGCAGGCCAGCAGCTATCGATTTCGACATCGTCATGAGATCTGGAACAACATCAAAATGTTCCATCGCAAACATCTTTCCTGTACGGCCGAATCCAGTTTGTATCTCATCGGCGATTAACAGGATATTGTATTTATCACAAATCTCGCGAAGACCTTTAACGAACGTTTTCGAAGGAATAACGAAACCTCCCTCACCTTGAACAGGTTCAAAAATGATCGCTGCAATTTCCTCAGGTGGAACTTCTCCTAAGAAGAAGTCTTCAAATTTCTTTAAGATCGCTCTATCGGTTTCCTCAACGTTACGATCCTCACGATAATAATAAGGATAGGGCATCTTATATGTTTCTGGTGCAAAAGGTCCAAACTCGAACTTATATGGTTTTACTTTGCTTGTTAAACTCATGGCGAGCAACGTTCTACCGTGAAATCCACGTTCAAACGAGATGATGGCTTTTCTTCCAGTATATTTCCTTGCGATTTTAACAGCGTTTTCTACAGCTTCTGCACCACTGTTCAAAAAAAAAGTTTTCTTATGATGATCACCAGGTGTGATCTCGTTCAGCTTCTCTGCCAGCTGAACGTACGGTTCATACATCATCACGTGAAAACATGGGTGAATGTATTTTTCCACCTGGTTTTTAAGTGCTTCTACTACTCTTTGCGGACAATGACCAACGTTTAATGTCCCGATCGCTCCAGCAAAATCAATATATTCGTTACCATCAACATCAACCATCGTACTTCCGCTAGCATGATCCACAAAATTCAAGACTGTATTAAAAGGACCTCTTGGGACGTTTAATTCTTTTCGTTTTAACAACTCTTCTGATTTCTTCATCCATTATCGCCTCCACACCAGTCATAGATCGTTAAAGCTATGATCTCAGCAGCTTCCATGATCTTTGAAATCTCAATATATTCGTTTGGATAATGTGCGACCCCTGTAACTCCTGGCCCGAACACGATCGCCGGAGTGTCGCCGACATGAGATAATAAGCCGCCATCAGTTCCCCATGGAGACGCTTCGATGATGGGTTGATCTCCAACTACCTCTTCAAAATTCTTTGAGAGCATTTTCATGAGAGGATGTTGTGTTTCAATCAATCCTGGCAGCCATTGTGCACCGAACCATTCTACAGAGATCTTATGCTCTTCTAGCCACGGGTCTGAGACATTTAATAGATATTTCTCTAATTCGTTTTTTACTTCTTCCAATGTTTCGTTAGGAGCAACGCCTATTCTTCCTTCTATTTCAACCGTATCTGGAACAGACGACGGCCAGTTTCCACCAGATATCTTCCCTACGTTGATCGGAACAGGTATCGGTATATCCTTATATAAAGGGTCTGTCACTCTATCATTTCTGATGATTTCCAACTGTTTGATAGCCTCTAATACAACTACCGCTTTTTCGATAGCGCTAACTCCTTCATACCGTGTGCCGCCGTGTGCCGCTTTTCCTTTTACGGTAAGCCGGAACCACATAGAACCTTGTTGAGCAGGAAAGATCTTCATATTCGTAGGTTCGGGAATAATGGCTGCATCTGCTTTGTATCCTCGTAGAACTGCAGCGAGCGTTCCAGCACCGCCACTTTCTTCTTCTATAACACTATGAAAGAGTAGATCACCTTTTAACTGAACCCCTGTTTCTTTAAGTGCTTGAATGGCTAGCAGTAGGGAGAGGTTTCCACCTTTCATATCTGTTGATCCTCTGCCGTAGAGTCTACCATCTATTATTTTTCCACTGTAAGGATGATCGTTCCATTGGTTTATATCACCTTCTGGGACGACATCCACATGACCGTTTAAAACAAGTGAACGTCCGTTTCCTTTTCCCCGCCAGATTCCAACAACATTAGGACTTGTACTGAAATCTTTCCGGTTTGCACAAAAATTAGGATGTTTCGCTAACTCTTCACCATCCGGATACCACATATCAACCTCGAGTCCAATTTCCTCGAGTTTTCGTGCGATCAACTTTTGTACACCCGTTTCATTTCCAGTCGTGCTCGCTTCTTGAACCGTTTTTTGTAAAAAGTTAATGGCATTTTCTTGTTCGCTCATCAACCAGTTTGAGAGTTTTTCTTTAACTAACATGTGTTACCTCCCTCACTTCTCATTGAAAAACAGAGATCTGTTCATCAACAACGATAGAAGCACCCGTTGTCTGGATAACATCTTCTACCGTATATGGGCTCATGATTTCACGCAGATAAAGTTTTCCATCTTCACAGTGAAAAACGGCTTTCTCTGTGATAATCATGTCTGCGCCTTCCTTGACCGTAAGCGGAAGAGAACAGTTTTTAACAATTTTAGGATTTCCGTACTTATCCGTGTGGTTCATCAATATAATGACTTTCTTTGCTTTTTGTGCAAGATCGATCGCTCCACCCATTCCAGGAACCCGCTTTCCTGGGACGATCCAATTGGCAATATCACCTTTTTCACTCACTTCTAGTGCTCCTAATATAGTTACATCAAGCAATCCCTTTCTAATGATTCCGAATGCTGTAGCACTGTCAAAATAAGAAGCTCCTGGCTTGATGGAAACTGGGTATCCTCCGGCATTCGATAGGTTACCATCTTCACTGCCTGCTTCTGGTGACCCACCCATGCCTAAGATACCGTTTTCCGTATGCAGCATGATATGTAGGTCTTTTTCAATATAATCTGCAACAAGCGTGGGAATACCGATTCCAAGGTTAACGATCATTCCATTAGTTATTTCGAGGGCTGCCCTTCTTGCGATCCTGTGCCTTGTTTCAATTCCCAAACCCATTTCCAGTCCACTCCTTTACTCTGAATGATATAGTCTATAAAGACGCCTGGCGTAACGATTTCTTCCGGGTTAAGGGAACCTATGGGAACGATCTCTTCTACTTCTGCGATCGTTATCTGTCCTGCCATAGCCACGAGTGGATTCGTATTTCGAGCGCTCTTATCATAGATGAGATTTCCATACCGATCAGCTTTTTTTGCATAAACGATCGCTACGTCAGCTGTTAGAGCTGGTTCGATCATGTATTCTTTGTTCTTGACCAAGACTTTTTCTTTTTTCGCTTCAACAACCGTTCCTAGACCAACATCTACTAAGATACCGCCAAGCCCCATACCTCCAGCTCTTATTTTTTCAGCAAGTGTGCCTTGCGGAACAAATTCCACTTCTAGAGACCCATCTTGCATCTGTTTACCAGCTTCAGGGTTTGAGCCGATATGAGAGGCTATTAATTTTTTTACCCTTTTTTCCGTGATCAGCTTACCAGGTCCGATCCAAGGGAAACCTGTATCGTTGCTTATCAGAAAGATATCATTAATATCTTTTTCTAAAATGAGATTAACAAGGGTTGGAGGAGCACCCACTCCTCCAAAGCCGCCGACCATAAGTGACATGCCATTATGAAAATAAGCAGAGGCACTCTCTAGTGTGATCTGTTTATCAACACCTTTGGCCATTCACAACACCTCTTTCAGCTAGTTGCTTCTGTAATATATAAACCTTCTGTAATGAGCTGAGTAGTCAGTTCACCAATGGATTGATCTAGAATCTCCATGATATCTGTGATCTGTTCTTTCGTTACGTTTAGCGGCGGAGACAAAAGAATAGAGTCACCAGAAAATCCAGTTACTCCCCCTACCGCAGGATAAACAAGCAAGCCGTTGTCAAAACAGATGGATAATAATCGATCTGTTACTTTTGTAGTAATCTCAAAAGGTTCTCGTGTGATCGGATTTTTAACAAATTCAATGCCACATAATAAACCCTTGCCTCTTACATCACCGATTAAGGGATATTTCCATTGAAGGCGATGTAGATGATTGATCAGATACTGGCCCATATCCACTGCATTTTCCTGAAGTTTATTTCTTTCCATATAATCAATAACAGCTAGGCAAATGGCAGCAGATTGTGGATTTGCGCTAAACGTGTGTCCGCTCATTACTACTTTACTTCCTGCTTCGATCACGTTCATAATTCGGTCTGAAACGATTGTTGCGGCCATCGGTGTATAGCCTGCACTCATGCCTTTTCCTATCGCAATAATGTCAGGAGTTACATTCCAATGTTCCATCGCGAACATTTTCCCCGTACGGCCCATGCCTGTCATTACTTCATCAGCGATCAGTAAAATATTATATTTATCACAGATCTCTCTAATTTTTCCGAAGTATTCGTCTGGTGGTACGATCGCTCCTCCAGATGCGCCGATGATCGGTTCCGCGATAAAAGCAGCAATCTTATCTGGTCCGATAGCTTGAATCGATGATTCTAAGTCATCTGCACATTTCACACCGCAACCAGGGTATGTCTCTTTTAATGGGCACTGGTAACAATATGGTGGATGTGCAGCAGGAAAGTCTTCAAGCAATGACGTGAAACGTTGTCGTCTTAGTTTGTGACCGGACATTGATAGTGCGCCAAGTGTTATTCCATGATAACTGGTCCACCGGGATATCACTTTTGTTTTCGTCATGTTTCCTTGTTCTTGAAAATACTGAATAGCAACCTTAAGTGCTGTCTCGGTTGCTTCTGATCCACTATTTACAAAGAACACTGAATTCAAATCTCCTGGGGCATAATGAGCTATTTTTTCTGCTAATTGTTCTGCTGCTTCACTTGTAAACTGCGAACGGTAAACGAAAGATACATGATTTGCTTGATTCCACATGGCTTCCGCAACTTCATGTACTCCGTGACCGATATTACACGTGATCGCACCTGACGAGCCATCAATATATTGCTTTCCATTTTTATCGTATAAATAGATTCCTTTGCCATGACTGATAACAGGGTAATCGCTTCCTAGAACCGGTTTGATGAGATGTGATTTTCTCATAAAAAAGGCTCCTTCCTCATGAAGGTTAAAAAGGGAATATCTTTATTTAAAACTATCTTCACTGTCGCACTCAAAAACAGTTGATCTCCGATTCGTATACTCGCTTAATAAAGATTTTAGCGACCAACCTCCAGAGAATAGTTTTGTTGAAAAAAAGATACTCCCTTACTCTACTGGTGTTACAACTTAAAATAATTCTTCTTCAAAAACCTCGGTATGTTCATTAATTCTGTATAGGAAATCGTTGAATCTATCTTCTTTGTATCAATTAACATGAGTTGATCCTCAATCTCATCCACAATATGGTCTTCTTGATATTCCATGCCGCAAGAAGAACAGGATACAGAAGGGATCACAGTTATTTGGACTGCTCTTGAACCATCAGGCAGTTCCCAATATCCTGTTAATCCTGCCTTCTCTGCTTCTTCGCTCTCACACCATAAGCACTTCATGTTATCCTCCTCTCTATGCATTTCTTTGTTCTTCAGGAGTCGCTGAAATTCCTTCGTCTTTTGTCTGCTCAAACTTATATTTTTTCTCTTTCAATTCATCACGTTTATCACGCTTATCTTTTAGTGAACTATGCTCAGGATTCGTATCATAATCTTCTCTTCGTTCAAGTCGTTTCAACCCTTTTGGTACAAGATTGAAAGCTTCATCGCTCATAAGTGCTGAAACTCCTATCGCAGGCTTGATGTGGGCTGTTCCCATCACTTCATTAAAATAAGCATCTGCTCTTCCTGCTTGATAGTTTTGAGGTTCTGGATAAGAAGTGATCACTCCTTCAAAGTTACGAAGCACTACCTTTTCAGGTGATTGAGAGATGAGATAGTTTGGCTGAACAGCAATCTTCCCTCCGCCTCCAGGAGCATCTACGACAAATGTCGGCACAGCGTAACCAGAAGTATGACCACGCAAACCTTCTATAATCTCCAAACCTTTAGAAACAGGTGCACGGAAATGGCCGATTCCTTCAGACAGATCACATTGATAGATATAATATGGTCTTACTCTAATTTTCACTAGATCATGCATCAGCTTTTTCATAATTGGAACACTATCATTGATCCCTGCAAGAATAACAGATTGATTGCCTACAGGAACTCCGGCATTCGCAAGCATCTCACACGCTTTTTTAGATTCTTCTGTAATCTCGATCGAAGTGTTGAAATGCGTGTTCAACCAAACTGGATGATATTTCTTTAAAATATTGCATAGGTTTTCTGTAATTCTTTGCGGGAAAACGACTGGAGCACGTGTTCCAATCCGAATAATTTCAAGATGAGGTATTTCTCTTAAGTTCTTTAATATATATTCTAAGATGTTGTCATTAATTAATAACCCGTCGCCACCTGAGATCAAACAGTCCCTAACTTGTGGATTGTTTCGAATATAGTTAATGGCTGCATCCAATTGTTTCTTTGGTACACCCATACCGATCTGACCAGAAAAACGTCTTCTCGTACAATAACGGCAATACATCGAACACTGATTCGTTACAAGAAAAAGAACACGATCAGGATAACGGTGCGTAAGCCCTGGAACAGGGGAGTCTTCGTCTTCGTGCAAAGGATCTTCCAAGTCGTATTTCGTCTTTAATATCTCCTTTCCGATCGGAACGGATTGCATTCGAATCGGACACCTTGGGTCGTCTTGATCCATGAGCCAAGCATAATAAGGTGTAATATTTAACGGGATCGTCATCGTGGATATTTTAACGCCTTCTTCTTCTTCTGGCGTCAAGTTAATGATGCTCTTAAGATCTTTTAAATTTCTGATGGTGTTAGTCAGCTGCCACAGCCAATCATTCCATTGCTCTTCTGTAACATCTTTCCATAATTCAAATTCACTCCAATGTTTCTTTGGTTTGAATAATCCATTCACTACAGGCATTCTAATGACCTCCTTTATTTCTACACTCTTCAATTATGCAAGAAGTGTGCCAACTTACAGAAAGTTCAGAATATAACGATTTATCCTATAGTTTATGCATCCTTTTTACAATGTGGGCCTATTAATAAAACAAAAGTGAACTGCCGAATTTTCGGCAGTTCACTTTTGTTTTATTTTATATTGCAGAGTTTGTCTAGGTACTCCTAAAATTTTTGCAGCTTGAAGGATATTGCCAGAAGTATGTTGGAGTGCCATCTCTATGATCTGTTTTTCATAATCTCCTAAAGCTTGTCTTAATGAAGGTATGTTTGATAATTCTTTTCTGACTTTACCTCTAATCTCATCAGGAATGGTTACATGTTTCGGAAGTAAGGAAGACTCGATCAAAGAATCATTTTCCGCAAAATTCATACAGTGCTCGATCGCGTGCTTGAGTTCTCGCACATTGCCCGGCCAAGAATAACGGTGAATGAAAATTTCAGCTTCAGAAGTAAAGCCTCTTACCTTTTTTCCAAAGTTATGATTAAAATAGTCTACAAAATGTTTCACTAAGAATGCTATATCCCCTTTTCTTTGCCTCAAAGGGGGTAATTCGAAATAAACTACATTTAACCGATAGAAAAGATCTCTTCGCAGCTTTCCTTTTTCCATACAAACATCTGGTCGTTCGTTTAAAGCAGAAATGATCCTAACATCAACACTTCTTGATACATGACTTCCTATGCGCTCTACAATACCTTCTTGAACGACTCTTAATAGCTTTGCTTGCAATTCAACAGGCATCGAATTCAGTTCATCTAGAAATAGAGTGCCTCCATCTGCTAGTTCAAACACTCCTGGCCGATCAATGGCACCAGTAAAACTGCCTTTTGTTGTTCCGAATAATATCCCTTCGAGTAGTGGTCCAGGAATCGCGGCGCAGTTTTGAACGACGAACGGATTTGAAGAACGTTTAGAAGAATTGTGTATCGCTTGAACAAACATCTCTTTGCCTGTTCCCGTTTCTCCATATAACATGATTGGCGAGTTTGTTTGAGAGGCTTGGTTACATTGTAATTTTACCGCGTTTAATTCAGGGTCGTCTGTTATGATATCGGAGAAGTGGTAAGCTGCCAGCGGTTGATCTTTATTTGTTTTTTTCTTAACTTTCATCTTTTTTTGCAGATCGATCAGCTGTTCAGAGAGTACTTTAATCTTTGAAAGATCTTTTGCTACCTCAACAGCACCTATCAGTTCTCCATTCAACCAAAGTGGCAGGGTAGAATTTACCGTGTCGATCTGTTTGCCTTTTCGGTTCATATAGGATTGATGTTCATTAAAGATGGGTTTCCCTGTTTCTATTACTTTAAGTAATGTGCTCGTTTCCTTTGTTAAGGAAGGAAACGCATCAAGTACATGATGATGATGAACCTCGTCTGATGTTAAACCATCTAATGAAGCAGCCACCGAATTATAAAAAATAGTAATTCCATCTGCATCAACTACATGTATACCCTCATCAATCGTCTTTAATATGGCATTTAAAGTTTCTGCTGTTTCTAATGATTTAGATATCAAAAAGATCACCACCAAGAGTGCTTAATTTTTGTCACTATATGCCTAAAATTCGGCACTCATTTCGATAAATCCTTCACCCAAATGTTCATATCTTCGTATTTATCAAAAATTTTACAGTTATTCGCTAGTCTTCCTTTAAATCTGTAGCCTTTTTGATGAAAAACGGCGTTCATTCCAAATGAGAGGGCTCTAGCGATTGAATAGGAACAATAAATATTTCTTTGAAATAACTCTCTTTCAAGCTGATCAATCAAATGCTTCATAAGACCAAATTTTCGGTGCTCTGGGGTTGTCGCGCAATCTGTGATCTCAGCGTTATGATACGATCCATTGACGTCTGCAGAAGCAGCACTAACGATTCTTTTATCATGCTCAATTACACAAAATAATGTGCCTGATTGAATCATCTTCCGTACATACTCTGCATCGTTCATAGGTGTAGGATACACTTGGAATACGTTCCCATAAAGCTCTGCAAGTGAATTTGCATCCTCTATATCAGCCATCCTTATAGAATAGTTGCTTTGAAGAGACTGATACTTTGATCCCGTTCCTATCTTTAATACATCTTTTAAAATACGATCTTCATCTATCCAATACGCGCTGTTTCTTCTGTCATTTGTAAGGTATTTACACATGGCGAATGCTGAGGCACCATTAAAATATCCACTAAACTCTCCTTCATTAATATAACCGAGCTCTTGCCAATAAGAGAGATCATCTCCTTTCGATTTAACAATGATCTTATGAAATCCATTGATTACTGCTTCTTCTTCAAGCCATTGTGATAAAGAGTTGACGTTTCCTCGATAATCGTCTGCTCGTATGCGTTCGCTGTAAAAATCAAAACATGTATCTGCTATAAAATGAGTCCTATTGATTCTTTTGTTTTCGTAGTATGTGGTCTGCATGGTTTTTGCCTCCTATAATGTCCTTGTTTCATAACTTCAATAATATACGCTTAGAATCCTGCACAAAAAACCACCCTCTGTTTAAAGGGTGGTTTCATCTAAGGCTGTTAAGTTAAGATTGCATTCGTATAACATGTTGTTTTGAACTAGTCCCGCTCACATTTGCTCGCTTTTCAAGGAGCGTGCGGAGAACCTACACGCTTTTAGTAGCAACTGCAAAAAGTGCAGCAATCTGTTAGAACAAACCGGATGTATATTATAAAGCTCTATGCGGAAGTTTCCAATTGAGTTTCAGTGACAACATTCTAAACACAACTAAAGAAATAAAAAGAATCATATATTCCACAGTGCTATTAACCATATTTAGACCAACGACTAAACCGCCTAATAAAGCCCAAACAGCATAGATCTCTTCACGCAATACGACCGGCTTTCGGCCAGCCAGCACGTCACGAATCATACCTCCGCCAATACCTGTTAAGATTGCAGCAACGATAACAGCACTGATGGGATGATTCATACTTGTGGCAGCGATAGCACCTTGAATCGCGAATGCAGAAAGACCGATGGCATCAAAGAAATAAAGACTCCTTTTAGAAAATTGAATCATGCTCTCTGGCATAAAAAACACGATCCCCATGGATGCCAGTGCTGATTTCAGTAGAAGTCCCTGCTCCCAAATCGTGTCTACAGGAAGGCCGATCAACACATTACGCAATATCCCTCCGCCAAACGCTGTGACGAGTCCTAAAATAAAGACGCCCAAAATATCATAATCTTCTTCCATTGCAACTAATGCACCTGAAATGGCAAATGCGATCGTTCCAATGATGTTCAATAAATCCCAAGTCAAACCCATTCTTCCTCTCAAAATCAATATGCTCCGTATTGAATCTTATAAGGTTCTAGGCCGACTGGCAAGTATTATTTACTAAAACTTCTCAATTCGTTTAAGGTGCTGATGGGGACTGAACAGCTGCCTATGTCTCCATGGAAAACTTCGCCGTTACGAAAGCCATGAAAATCACTTCCTGCTGTTTTGATTAAGGAGTATTTATCTGCTAAACCCTCGTAAAAAGCTACTTGTTCCTCTGTGTGATCTGGATGACTATACTCTAGTCCGATCAAACCGTTCTCACTTAAAATCGGAATGAGTTCATCTGCCTCATAAATACCTGGATGAGCTAGTACAGGTACTCCTTTTGCTTGTTTGATCAATTGAATCGCTTCTATTGGAGAGATGCGTTCTGTTGAAGCATAAGCAGCTTTCCCTTTTCCTAAATACTTTTCAAATGCTTCTGGAAGTGATTTCACAATTCCTTTTTCCATCAAAATCTCTGCAATATGCCCTCTTCCTACATTTCCTTTGCCATGTCTTTTCTCTTCTAATTCCGATTCCTTCACTTGAATTCCGAGGTTGTTCAAATTTTGAAGAATCATTTTATTTCTTTTATCTCTAACAGAAGTAAGACTGCTTAATGCTTTTAAAAAATTTTCGTCTTTATAATCTACAAAATAACCTAATACATGAATGTCTTGGCCCTGATATAAGGTACTTATCTCGACACCAGGAATTACGGTAAATCCTAGGTACTTATTCGCTTCTAACATCACTTCCGCAATTCCATTCACTGTATCATGATCAGTGATCGCGATCGCTCCAAGACCTTTTTTAACTGCTCTTCTAATATTTTCTACAGGAGAATATGTCCCGTCAGATGCTGTGGTATGAGTATGTAAATCGCATTGTTTCATTATTTTTTTCTCCTAAATAATCATATTGATTACGGTACATGAAATTTTTAATCCGTAGTTTCTTTCATTATTGGATTTTCAACATAGCTGATCCAATCACTCCAGCTGCCCGCATATAGGGATTTATCGGTAAAGCCCGCTTCATCCATAGCTAATATGTTTACACATGCCGTTACACCAGATCCGCAATACACAATAACTTGTTTATTTCCAGTCCAACCATTATATTTCGTTTGTAGATCTTTCTGACTTTTCCACCAGCCCGGTTTTTGCATATGACTTTCCCAAGGGATGTTTATCGCATTAGGTATATGACCACCCACATGATCGATAGGCTCGAACTCTCCTGTGTATCGTTTGTATTCTCGTGCATCGACGATAAGTGTATCCTCTTTGTTCATTTCACATAATACGTCTTCTCTGCTCTTCAACATTTCAACTCTCACTTTTGGAGTGAAATGTGCAGGTTTCTCGGTAGGCATTTTACTTGAGATGGCATATCCTTTTTCTTTATAGTGTGTATAGCCGCCTTGCATGACATAAACGTTATCATGTCCTAAGTATTTCAAGATCCACCAAAGTCTTGCAGCCATGCTGCCAGATTGATCATCATAGGCGACAACAATTTTTTCTTGGTCAACACCACAACGGCTAAAAAATTGTGATAGTATGTTTACGGAAGGTAATGGATGACGACCACCATGGGCTGAAACTGTGCTTGAGAGATGTTGCTCAAGATCCACATAAATAGCAGATTCAATATGATCGTTCTTATACAGTTCATACCCTTTTTGCGGTTCAGCTAATGTGAACCTGCAATCAAAGATCACGATATCAGCACTGTTCACCTTTTGGTTCACCCATTCAGGACTTACGAAATTTGACATATTTGACCTCCTGTTTTATGAAGTGGTTCGTTATTTTAACTTCATCTAGGGAAAGCTGTAACTATTAGAAAAGATAGAAAGAAGTGACGTACAGATGATACATAGTATTCCTAACGCATCCATCGTATTGTTCGGAGCGACTGGTGACCTTGCTCACAGAAAACTTTTCCCCGCTCTTTATCAATTGTATCAAAAGGGACATATGAAAGAGAACTTTTCTGTTGTAGGTGTTTCAAGAAAAGAATTCTCTCATGAAGAGTTTCAAGCTGAAGTTGCATCTGCTATTCATGAACATGCAAAAGGTGCAGATCGCCAAATCGTAGAAAAGTTTGCTTCCCATTTTTATTATTTAAAGATGGATGTAACGAGTGAAGCAAGCTATCATGAGTTAGAAGAGCTGTTGAACGTACTCGACAGAGATTATCAAACGAATGGAAATCGCCTGTATTATCTTGCGATGGCTCCTAAGTTCTTCGGAACGATTCCTACTTTCTTAAAATCAGAAGGAATCACGAATACAGAAGGTTGGCAACGTATCGTAATCGAAAAACCATTCGGTAATGACTTGCCATCTGCAACAAAATTAAATGAAGAGATTCAGCAAAGCTTCAATGAGAATGATATTTACCGTATCGATCACTATCTTGGAAAAGAGATGGTTCAAAACATCCAAGTGATCCGTTTCGGAAATGCCATCTTTGAATCCATCTGGAACAATAAATATATTGACTCTGTTCAGATCACTTCAAGTGAAACATTAGGTGTTGAAGACCGTGCAGGCTATTATGAAAAGTCAGGTGCCCTGCTTGATATGGTACAAAATCATATGCTTCAAATGGTCATGATGGTGGCAATGGAACCGCCTGGTGAATTAAAACCAGAACACATCCGAGACGAAAAAGTTAAAGTTCTTCGATCATTGCGCTTCTTTTCAGAAGAAGAGGTGAAGAAGAATGTGATCCGCGGTCAATATTCAGAAGGAACGATGAACGGAAATCAAGTTCCTGGTTATCTGAACGAAGAGAACGTAGATCCTGAGTCTCGAACAGAAACATTTGTAGCAGCTAAGCTTTTCATTGATAATTTCCGATGGACAGGCGTTCCGTTCTATATTCGTACTGGTAAACGTATGGCTGTAAAATCTACAGAGATCGTTATTCAATTTAAACAGGGTCCGATGGCACTTTATCATGCGAACACAGAAAATTATCAGCCTAACTTGTTAAGAATTCATGTTCAACCGGATGAAGGTGTTAGCCTTACACTTAACGCAAAACCAAAAGGTGATACTCCTGATCTCTTGCCGATCGATATGACTTACAACAATAATAGTACAGCAGAAATGAATTCACCTGAAGCATACGAGAAGCTTCTGCACGATTGTCTTCTTGGTAACTCTACTTATTTCACGCGATGGGATGAAGTGGCACTCAGCTGGGACTTTATTGACCGTATAACGAAATCGTGGCAAGACGGAACAGGTTCTAACCTCACACACTATCCATCAGGAAGCATGGGGCCTGAAGAAGCTGACGAACTATTAAAAGCTGACGGACATTCTTGGTGGGAACCTACAAAAGTAAGAGAGGAATGTTAATTCATGAAAATATATGATGTCTCTTTACCGATCTTTGAGGGAATGCCAGTCTATAAGAACAAACCTGAAAAACAACCCGAGTTCAAAACAGCACAAAATGCACATGTAACAGAAACTCGCATCTCAATGGATGTTCATACAGGAACACATGTTGATGCTCCGTTGCACATGGTTCCTGGCGGTGATACGATCGAAACTCTTCCGATCGAAAAATTGGTTCGAAAAGCTAAAGTTATCGATCTAACAGGTTCTTCTGGTTTTATTTCGGCTGAAGATCTGGCTGATAAGGGTATTCAAAAAGATGATTTTGTCTTATTTAAAACAAAAAATTCTTGGGACACCGAGTTCAATTTTGAATTCATATATGTAAACAGTGATGCGGCTAAAGTATTGGCTGAAATCGGTATAGCAGGTGTTGGAATTGACGCATTAGGAGTAGAGAGAGCACAAGAAAACCATCCTACTCACAAACAGCTATTTCAAAACAATATCATCATTATCGAAGGACTTCAGTTAAAAGAAGTTCCTGAAGGCGAATATATAATGGTCGCTGCTCCTCTAAAAATAAGAGGTCTTGATGCATCTCCTGCAAGAATCGTACTTATTGAACAATAATAAAAACAAGGGCTTGCATAGATCCACATGCAATGCCCTTGTTTTTTTAAAATTGATTCTTATTCTAAAGCAGGTTTTAATTTCTGAGTCGGATTAGAATCTTTCTTTTCTTCATCTCCCCCGCCTTTTTTCTTGTCAGGTTTGATAGCAAAAAATGCAGCAATGGCTCCAATAATACTTACTCCTGCCGAAGTATAAAAAACAATCTCATGTGATTGTTTCATGAGTATCGCATAGATCGGCGGTCCGAGAGCTACACCAACAAATCTCATCGAACTATAGATGGAAGTGATCGTCCCTCTAGCTTCTTTTTCAATTCCTTCTGTGATTAACGCATCTAAACTTGGCAGAGCCGCACCAATTCCTATACCTGCCACAAAAAGTGCACCTAAAAGAAAATAGACGTTTTCTGTAAACGTGATTAAAAAGACTGAGCCTCCCAAAAGCGCCATAGAGATAAACGTACACCACTTCATGATAATTTTATTTTGTTTGATCTTTTTACCTGCAATAAATGAAGAGATCGACAGTGCTAATAACGGAACAGCAATTACCAGCCCTTTCATGACTCCCTTTACACCATACTTCTCTTCTAATATGGTCGATAGATAAAACAAGATACCAAACAGAACAAACATGATAATGCCACCGATTAAAAAAATGGCGAACAGCCATCTTCCTTCGTTATGGAAAATTTTCTTTACGTTTTGTAAGTATTCTTTAAAAGGTTGTTTTTCTTGATCCTTTTTTGGCACTTTAACTAAGAACATGACTAACAAGATAGAAACAATACAAAATACAGGGATGAGCCAGAACGGTAAAAACCAAACGATCGTTGCAAGAAATGCTCCTAGAATCGGACTTAATACTTTACCAACCGTATTGGATGTCTCGATCAACCCTAAACCTGAACTCACTTCTTCTTCATCCTTAAACATGTCCCCTACTAATGGGAGGACGACGGGGGCGGCTCCTGAAGAACCAACACCTTGAAAAAATCTTCCAATAAGTATAAAAGTAAATGCATGATCAGATTGCCATGCCGCCCACCCACAGATCAATCCTCCGATTCCGGCTATAAAAAGACTAGGGATGATTACTTTTTTACGCCCAAAACGGTCTGACAGGTATCCAGCGATCGGTATTAACAAAATAGCTACGATCGAATACACCGTAATGATCAAGGAAACCTGAAAAGAGCTTATATTAAGTTCTTTACCGATCTCAGGCAAAACGGGTATGAGCATAGAATTCCCCAATGTCATCACAAGGGGAATGGATGCGAGTGCAAGTAAGTCCCACTTTTTCTTAGCTTCCATAATTTCCTCCAAAACCGTACTATTACATCTTTAGTATTGTAAAAAGTCATAAAACCATACAAGAAAATCCACCCATTGACTCAAGAAACGAATTAAAGCTACACTAATGGCAACGTTAAATTTGTCAATTGGTGCGAAACGAAGAAAGGAAGTTATTTTTTGTGGAACAATTATTAAACAACAGAGCTAAAAACATACAAATTTCAGGCATTCGAAAATTCTTTAATGAAGTGACTCAGTTCCCAAACGCGATCTCATTAACATTAGGACAACCTGACTTTCCGACCCCTATGCACGTAAAAGAAGCTGCGATAAGAGCGATACATAATAATCAAACAGTATATTCTCATAACGCAGGATACATAGAACTTAGAGAAGCAGCATCTTCTTTCCTAGACGAAAAATATGCTCTTGCTTATGACCCAACGTCTGAAATCATTGTAACGGCCGGGGCAAGTGAAGCGATTGATATCACATTGCGAACCATATTGAGTGAGGGCGATGATGTGCTTCTCCCTGCTCCCATCTATCCTGGATATGAACCCGTAATTACTCTTTGCGGTGCGAATACTATCTATATTGATACAACACACACAGGGTTTAAGGTGACACCCGAACTAATCGAAAAACATATTACAGATAGGACAAAAGCTATCATCATCCCTTCTCCTTCTAACCCAACAGGTGTTGTTTTGGAGGATTATGAATTACAGGCCCTTGCTCAATACTTCTCAAACAAAGAAATCTTTGTAGTATCTGATGAGATCTATAGTGAATTGAAATACGAGGGTGTACATCGATCGATCGCGAACTATGAAGGCATGCGTGAAAAAACGTTTGTGATCAACGGACTTTCAAAATCACACAGCATGACCGGTTGGAGAATTGGGTTGCTTTTCGGACCAAGTAATCTTATGCAGCATGTCTTAAAGGTTCACCAGTACAACGTTACTTGTGCCTCAACCATCTCTCAAGCAGCTGCTATTGAGGCATTAACAAACGGTAAAGATGATGCATACGAAATGCGAAACGCATATAATGAACGGTTAGATTATTGTTACAATCGCCTTCACGATATGGGGTTCACGTTCGAAAAACCAAACGGAGCGTTTTATCTCTTTATTTCCATAAAAAAATATGGACTCTCTTCTTATGAATTTGCACTAAAACTTTTACAAGAACAAGAAGTTGCTGTTGTACCTGGTGATGCATTTACACTTATCGGAGAAGGATATATTCGCATCTCCTATGCAGCTTCTATGGAACAGTTAAAAAAAGGTATGGATGGCATAGAAAACTTTATAAATTCCCTTAAGTAAACTGCCCTCAAACTGGGCAGTTTTTTCGAATAAGTTAACATAAACATATTACGGTTAATTTAAAGTTTCTGAATAAGAACTTAAATTAGAAAAAAACTAAAATTAATTTATTCAAAGGATGCGTTTTTGTGAAGTTAAAAGCTTTATTAAGTCACTTATCTATACAACCTACCATTGAGGATGATCCTGAGATCACAGGCATTACATCACACTCTAAACAAGTTCAGCCCGGAAACTTGTTTTTTGCGATTTCAGGTGTTCAAGCTGATGGCCATCAGTACATACAAGAAGCGTTTGATAATGGTGCGGCAGCTGTCATCGGTGAATATGATGAGAACATAGGTCCTGGTATTTATATATACGCGGAAGAAACGAAGCGTTTATTAAGTCTTGCCGCTTCCTACTTTTATGAAGAGCCATATAAAAAACATAAGATGACGGGCATTACAGGAACGAACGGTAAAACAACAACATCCTTTTTATTACAGCATATCCTCAATGTACACGGTATGACTTCTGCTCTTTTTGGTACGGTATATCATTATATCAATTCCGCAATTGTGAAAAGTTCACATACTACACCAGATCCTGTTACCCTTCAGAAGATGCTTTTGGAAAGCGATGATGATGTAGTAGTTATGGAAGTTAGTTCACATGGGATCGAACAGAATAGGATAGATGGGATAACGTATGATCAAGCGATCTTTCTAAATCTAACTCATGATCATCTTGATTATCATGGAACGATGGAATCATACTTTCTCTGTAAATCTAAATTGTTTTCATACTTGAAGAATAAAGGGACAGCCATTATCTGCAGTGAAGGTGAGTATGGCAAGCGGTTAAGGGATGAACTGCGGTCAAAAAACGACTTGCAGATTTGGACCTATGGTAAACGAAAGTCTGATGATTTTTATATTGAAGACGTCGGAATTGATTCTTTTAACCTTGTGCATGAAACATTACAGGTGACCGTTTCATTACCATTACCAGGAGAATATAACGCCCTTAATACGACTGCTGCGATCGCAGCTGCATTAGATTATGGGATACCGATAAAGAACTCTGTTGAATATCTAAAAAGTTTCGGAGGAATTCCCGGTCGCTTTGAAGAAATCACACTCTATAACGGGACAGAAGTTATCGTTGATTATGCGCATACTCCTGATGGAGTTTCTCAAGTGCTTGAAGCCGCGAGTAAAAAAGCAGGAGATCGTCCTCTTTATCATGTTTTTGGATTTAGAGGAAACAGAGATCTATCGAAACGGACTGATATGATTAAGATCTCATTAGAATACAGTACGAAGACCGTCTTGACGGTAGATGACTTAAACGGTATAGATCGTGATCAATTACTTCTTGAAACGGAAGAAGCGATTCCTAGATCTTCTCACCAGCCTGTGATCATAGAAGATCGGACTGAAGCTATATTCTTTGCTCTTAAAGAAGCTCCAGCAAATTCAGTAGTAATCATTACGGGTAAAGGGCCAGAAAAGTATAAAGAAACATACAATCACCCTTCAACGTCTGATCTTGATTCTGTAGAGCTCTACCAAACGCTAAACAAACCGACTTGTATCTAAGAAATACAACTAATCAAAAGGAACAGCACCCTCATCAAAGAGAGTGCTGTTTTTTTGAAAGCTTTTTAGATCTTGTAATGGGTTTTCCGTTTTAGATGCTTGCTTCTTACAATTCGGTCAACCATTTTCACTCTTAAGGATGACGATTATTTTTCAAGCTTTTTCATCTTTGTAAGTGAGTTGTTCAGTTCTTGAATTCTTGCCTCAAGATCACCAGGCTTCTTTAGTTCTTCAAAATAGTTGACAATTTGATTGATCATGTGAGTCTTGAATTCGTTTTCTGTGTTGACTAAAACCGTTTCATAGTGGTGTGTGAGTTTCGTATCAGCTTCCCTCAGCCAATTTTCTACCTCACTGTCTATTTCATCAATAAGGTGGTTCTTCAGTTCGTTTGAACCATTTTGTTCAAAGAACTGTTTCGGATTTTTAAAATAAGATAGCCACCTCTTATGTTTCGATTCATCCTTTATCTCAAAATCTAAAGAGAAGGATGGCGTTTTAAATAGATCTGCTGTTTCATTTCTCTCTTGCAGACTTACGCCTCCTTGACTTGCATTAGAGATCAAATGAGCTACTTTTTCTTTCATGTCTTTTTGTATCCAATGATCTAAACGTAACGAACATGCTTTGAACTCTTGATTCAAATCATGCGAGATCTTACCAAAAAGTTCCCCTATGCATTGCGCTAACGCACTCTTAGAACTTTGAACCGCAGCCGGATGAATCGTTTCTTTATAAAAATCATGATAACGTATCAATACACGTTGTCTTACATAATACAAAAGTTCTTTTTGTTCTTGAAGAAATTGTTTTTTCGATATTCTAATATAATCATTACTGAAATTGATCAGTGTGTTTTCTCTCTTCTGAAGAAGCTCTAAATACTCGTCTTCTTTTTCCATTCTCTGAACTGTTTCTTTGATCATATTTTCAATGACAGTGTTTGCATGGGTTATGGAAGATCTTGCACTCTTGATCATGGTGTTTTCCAACTCATTTTCGATGTAATGAGTTAAGCTTGATGAAAATGCATCAAACCCGCTTTCTGATCGCTTACTTGCGATCAGTTCATTCTTACTCGAAACCGGGAATAATCTCGGGTTTCTGATACCAAATGCAAGGAGGTTGTTCTTTACATGTAGCACAACATCATTCTTGTCTTCTTCCGTTTCAGCAAGATCTGCAGCATTGATCGCAAAGAACATCTTATCTGATGAGAAGGTATCTTTAATTCTTCCTAACTGAATCAAAAATTCTCGATCTGCATATGAAAAGGCATGGTTAAAGTAGGTAAGATAAATGATAATATCAGCGTGTTTCATATATTCAAACGCGACTTCTGTATGGCGAGAATGAATCGAATTAGCTCCTGGTGTATCAACGAGCACAAGACCTTTTTCAGTTAACGGACAGCTGTAATAAATCGTTATTTTTTTTATAAAACAAGCTCTTGTTTCATCGGCAGCATACTCACCGATCTCAGAAATCCCTTTATTTAGAACGTTACCTAGATGACCGTTAGCCCAAGCGTAACCTGCTTTGTAAGACGCCAATCTCTCATCTGAAGAATTCAGTAACTCGCTTAATTCTTGATCTGTGGTTTTCAAGAGCATATTGAGCTCCTGCGTTAGTTCTTCTTCACTCTTCATCTCAATCTTGATCGAACCATGCTGATGTTCACGATCTGGATAACGTATCTCATTAATAGCAGCTGTTGTAGGATTCGGTGAGGATGGAAGAATACTTTCACCAAATAATGCGTTCGCAAATGATGATTTACCTGCTGAAAACGCACCGAAGAGAACCATCGTAAACGATCGTTTTTCAAGTCTCTCGTGAAGTTCTTCCATCTCAGCAGCTAAATGTGAGAGCCCTCCGACCGGCTTAAGTATCTTAGCTGCCAATGATAATTTTTCTGTTTCTAGAGGAAGAGAATCTTCACTTGAATGTAACGTAAGAAAATTTTCCTCTTCCAATTGTTCTTCCGCCGTTTCTATTGGTCCTTTATCAAATCTTTCCTTAAACATCTCGATCGATAGAGGCTGGTATTCAGCAAGAAACTTTCTTTCAAATTCATCTATTGGTCGATCGCCAGACACATTTTCATAAAGCAGTTCTTGAAGGTCATGTTTTTGCTCATCCCAGTTTTCTGCGATTTCTTTCTCAAGATATAGCTTTTTTCGATCTTTTTCTAACTTGTTCAACTCTTCTTCCAAGTTTGATAGCTCATCATCTGTTTTTGAGTTCAAAGATGTTCTAACAGCATTGATACATTCTGTGACCTCTTGACGTGCTTTCTTTTTTATTTCATTGGATAAATTGTTGCAATAGTTTAAAAGACCTTGCCCTTGTGATGACAAACCCGGTGTGATGAATGAATGCAACATGTCTTTGTCGGCTTTTATAGGTTCCCAATCTGGGAGATTATGGTCTACCTCTTTTTGAAGAGAGCTTACAAAGTTTTGAGCATGCCAGTTGATATGAGCATCGATCGATTTCTGTAGAATTTCTAATAACTCTTCTATTCGAACAGTCCGTTCTTGCTCTGTTTTTTGTTTTGAAAAGAATAGCCCTATTTTAAAGTCTGTTTTAGCAGATTCAAGAAAGGAGCTTGCTTTTTCTCTCGTCTCATATGGCATTAATTGTGCGGATTCTAGAATATTAATAAGTTGGTCCTTAACACTTTCTTCTTTTTCATTGATGACCTGTTTTATCTTAGATCTCTTTTTTGTTAGATCTTCATGTTCTTGAGACAATGAAGCTAACCTCTGGCTAACAACATCAATGGTTGTTAAACCTTCTTCTTTTCTTTCTACAAATTCATGTACAAACTGCTGAAGCTGATTATTCACTTGTTTTAAAAGAAGGGCGTCTTTATTTTGCTCAATTCTTTTTAAATAAGCCATTAGCGCAGTTAGATCATTGTGCGACAAATCTTGTCTCTTAACACTGGTGAAAAAGATATGTTCTTTCGGTATCCCAAGAGATTGAAAAGAGGCAAACACGTTTTCCTTAAAAGCTGTAAACTTCAACTCTTCTTCACGGTGCTTATCAATCTGGTTAACGATTAAGCGGACATCTTTCCCTCTTTTGATCAGTGATGAGATGAATGCCATGTTCGTTTCAGAGAGTATATGATTATAATCCATTACATAAAAGATCAGATCCGCAAGATAGACGACGTTTTCTGTCGCTTTCTTATGAAGAGGGTCAGTCGAATCAATTCCTGGTGTGTCGTAAAAAGCGATATTCTCTACGTTCTTTTCGTCACCGCCATAATAGATCTCTATCTCCTCAACAAGCTCTGCATCTTTACAGAGCTCTTTTATCTCATTTACGTCATATGGAGCGTGGAATGTAACCACTTCTTTGTTTTTTAGAGTAACAACTGCTCTTTCCTCTCCTCTTACCATCTTAACGATGTTTGCACTTGTAGGAATCGGAGAGGACGGAAGTATGCCTGTTTCTGAAAGTGCATTGATCAAGCTAGATTTTCCTGCGGAAAAATGCCCGCAAAAAGCTATAGCAAACTCTTCCTTTGCTACCTTAAGGAATAGTTTGCTTAATTGATCTTCTTCTTTTTTATTGTCCGTTTTTTGAAATACTTCATATAATCCGATCAATCTCTGTTTTTCTGTTATCAATAATTCTTTTTCAGTTGACTTCATCGTATCCACCTGTCTTCAATACTGTATCACTATCCACTTTACCATATATATGATAGCGATTTCACCATTGATTATCTATTATCTTGGAATCCGAATGAGTTATTTTTGAATGGAGTTAAAAAAATACGCCATAAAGTATTCATCTTCAAATTTGCCTTCTATGATCACTTGATCTCTTTGCTTTCCTTCTATTATAAAACCTGCTTTTTCATAAACTCTTACTGCCTTTTCGTTTCCAGAAAAAACAGTAAGCCATATCTTATGTAGATTGTTAGTCTCTCCCCATCTTAACGTATGGGCCAGAAGTTCTTTTCCAATACCAAGGCCTTGTGCTTCTGGATGAATCCAAGTTCTAAAAACACCGGTGTGTTTTTTCATTTGAAGTTCTCCTTTTAGCACTCTAGCGATCCCTACAACTTTTTTATTTCGTTCGACAGCTGTGTATAGATTTCCCTTACGCTTAACCTCATGAATAAACTCAATCTCTTCTGAAACTGAATGAAGCTCCTCTTTTTGAAGATATCTACCGGCTTTTACGATCGTTTCTACATGTTTTGTGATATCTGCTGCATCTTTTTCTTCTACGGGTCTTAAGATGATCTCTTCCCCATTTTTAGCTGTAAAGAAGAAGTTGTCCCCATCTGGCATGGCTTTATTCCTCCAAAAGTTATGATTGTATTATTATGTCTTCTTTACAGGTTGTCATGCATCAAGAAAAATAATGATGATTGAGTATGATCGATGACTGATCGATCATTGCAATGCCATATGAAAACCGTCTCTGCCTTCTTTTATCTGTTGGCGAACCGGGATTAAAAAGGATTGTATTCCCCTTTCGCTCATGAAAAGGGATGTGGGAGTGTCCAAATATGATCAGGTCAGCTTGATCTCCTTCACATTCTCTATATGCGCGTTCTGGTGTCGATCTTCCTTTTCCAAGATGTCCATGAACCATTGCAATTTTTATATCTTCCATATCAACAAGTACTTTTTCAGGCAGAGTTTTGCTCCAATCCTCTTTGTCTACGTTCCCCTTTACTCCATAAACTGGCGCATACGTTTTAAGTTCTTCGTAAACAGATTGAGCTGTCCAGTCTCCTGCATGAAAAATGTAATCAATTTCGTTTCTTAGAATGTCTCGAATTGGTTCAGGAAATACCGTTCCTTTTTTCGGCATATGTGTATCAGAAATTATTAGGATTTTTTTCAACTCAGTAAACCTCTTTTCATGAGCAACCAGCATTTATGGCTGTTTTTTTATAATGCTATTTCATAAGATTTATTTAAACATAGTTAGGAAACGAAAACAAAAAAGCAAGGGAGACTTTCTCCCTTGCTTCTTAGTATGATTTATCTGTTTTTAAAGTCTTCACGAACACGTTTTTGTGAACGGTATGATTGATCACGGCTACCGCTGCTGCTGCTGCGGTTTCCACCATCGCGAGAACCACTGCGCTCGCCTTTAGAGTATCCAGAACGGCGATTATCTCTTCCGCCTCCACCCTCTCTTTTAGGGCCTCCTCCAGAACGTCTACGATCAGAGAAACGATTATTAGGACGTCTCTTTTTAACTGATAGTGGCGGCTCATCTGTAAGGTTGATCGGAGTCGTATCAGGTTCTTTCGTAAGAAGCTTAAGCGCTGCAGCTAAAAGTGTTACAGAATCGTTCTCTTCTAGTAACTCAACTGCTGTTTGCTTATAACCGTTAAAGTTATCTTGCTCAACAACTTCCATCAATTTTTCAAGTGTGATCTGCTGTTGTCCTTCCATTGCTTCTGATACAGAAGGAATCGCACGTTTTACCATTTTACGCTTTGTAATTTTTTCGATCGTGTATAGGTGATCGATTTCACGCGGTGTGATAAACGTTAATGCATAACCAGTTTTTCCTGCACGTCCAGTACGTCCAATACGGTGAACATAGCTTTCTGGATCTTGAGGAATATCGAAGTTATAAACGTGAGAAACACCAGAGATGTCAAGACCACGAGCAGCTACGTCTGTTGCAACAAGAACTTCGATCGTGTTGTTTTTGAACGCACGTAACACTTTGTCACGTTTAGCTTGCGGAAGGTCACCGTGGATTCCTTCAGCTGAATATCCGCGTTTACTTAATGCTTCAGACAATTCATCTACACGACGCTTCGTACGTCCGAAAACGATCGCAAGCTCTGGAGAGTGAATATCCATGAAGCGGCATAACGCATCAAACTTTTGACGTTCTTTAACTTCAACATATTCTTGCTCAATGTTCTTAACAGTCATTTCAGACGCTTTTACTTTGATAAGTAATACGTCCTTCATGAATTTTGCAGCCAAGTTTTGAATCTGCTTAGGCATCGTTGCAGAGAAAAGCATCGTGTGACGTTCTGTAGGAACATTTTCTAAGATCTTTTCGATGTCTTCAACAAATCCCATGTTAAGCATTTCATCAGCTTCATCAAGCACAACTGTATGAACGCTATCAAGCTTTAATGTTTTCCTGTTAATGTGGTCTTGCACACGTCCTGGTGTACCTACTACGATGTGTGGACCATTTTTTAATGCTTTAATTTGTCGAACAATGGATTGTCCACCATAAATCGGCAATGTTTTGATTCCTTTGAATTGACCGATTTTATTGAGTTCTTCTGCTACTTGAACAGCTAACTCACGAGTTGGAGCTAATACGATTCCTTGAACGAATCGTGATCTAGTATCCATTTTTTCGATTAGCGGTATACCAAACGCAGCTGTCTTACCAGTCCCTGTTTGTGCCTGGCCAATAAGGTCAGTCCCCTTAAGTGCTGTTGGAATGGTATCACGCTGAATCGGTGTTGCTTCCTCAAATCCCATGTTATTAATGGATTGAAGCAACTCAGGACTTAGTCCTAGTTCTTGAAATGTTGTCAATGTTCTATCTCCTTTTCTGTGACGAAAAAGGTTTTACGATAACCTCGTGGATCCGGCATGGATTGTCATGTTAAAGTGCCGGCCAATTTGTTTTTTCAAAATACATCATGATTTGCACATAAAATAGCATTTCCTAATTAAGTATTGATGGGAAATGCTTAGCCATGTGAATATGCGTAAAAATTAAACGTTAATAGTTACAAGGCTATCCGTAATTCAAACTTGTTCCGTCCATATATATTCCGTTGTTAAACTTATCACGTAAACCTAATAAATGCAACTCTTTACATTAGAAGTAGTGTTTAAAGTTTATTCACACAACTCTTTAAACATGTGATATTTCACTTAAACGGTATTATTCTAACCAATGAAGATTTGAATGAAACGTCTTTTCTTCCGAACGAAAGAATAAATTTTTGAAACCATCGCACGCTAACACTATTATCTTTAGTATGAAAGAAGGACTCTTTATGGATCAAAATTGGGTTTCTGTTATTCCGTTCTTAGTGGTAATCCCTATAGCTATCAAGACTAAACAAGTTCTCCCAGGTTTGATCGCAGGTCTTTTGACCGGGTCTTACCTACTCCAGCCAACCCTCGTTGGCGGATTGGAGAGAATGGTCCAATTTTTAGTGAAAGGACTGGTAGACCCTAAGAACATAAAAATCTTAGTGTTTTTGTATGCTTTTTCAGGACTCATCTCAATGATTAAACTTTCTGGGGGAATTAAAGGCTTTGTAGAAGAAGCTTCTAACAGGATCGAAACAAAAAAAGGAGCTTTGTTGCTTACTTATGTATCTACAATTGGTACTTTTGCTGCTCCAAGTTTTCGTTTCGTCACGATTGCTCCGATCATGAGAGCTCTTTTAAAAAAAGTAAAGATGTCTACTCAAGAACTCGGCTTTGTCATTGAGACTACAGCAACTCCCATCATTGTATTGATACCGATCGCTACCGCATTTGTTGGATACATGACATCCATTGTAGACATATCGTTAAAGAACGAAAATATTACGGCAGATCCATATTCTCTTTTTATACAGAGCATTCCGTTTAATTTTTTCTCTTTTGTGATGATAATCGTAGGGATCTACCTGAGCTTCTTTCATCATTCAAAGTCAACAGAAGAAACAGATCCAAAAGATGTGGGTAAAAGCGAAGAAGATGATTGGCATAGTTGTGATCCTGCTGTTAATAAGGAACTTCCAAATAAACCATGGAACCTACTTATCCCACTCATTCTCGTCGTATTCCTTACTCTACTTTTAACTTGGTGGGATGGGTACAAAAAAACGAAAGGAAGTTTTTTTGCAGCCTTCATTTCCGCTGATGTTATGGATGCCATGCTTATTGCACTGTTGTTCACCACAATATTTACATTTCTTTTCCTTCGTTTTCAAAAAATGAAAACAAGTGATCTTTTAAATGGGTTTATTTTTGGCGGAAACGAATTGATGAGTGTTATCGTGCTTTTAGCTGTAGTTTGGGGCTTATCTTCGGTTACTGAAGAACTTGGATTCTCTGCTTTTGTAACTTCATACGCAGGATGGATTCCCGGATCAGTTATCGTCCCTTTGCTGTTCATCTTTGGCTGTGCCGTCTCCTATTTTATCGGATCTGCCTGGGGTACATGGGGAATATTGATGCCTCTCGGTGTATCGATGGCAGGAGTGGCAGATGTTTCACTGCCTCTTGTGATCGGAGCAGTCTTTGCAAGTGGAACATTCGGAGCATTCGCCTCGCCTTTAAGTGATGATACGAACACGATCGCACGCATTTTAAACCTATCCGTCATTACTTATGCACGATACAAGCTTAAACCAGCACTAATAGCTGCAGCCATAACAGCAGTACTATATGGAGCTACTGTATTCTTCATTTGAACCTCCTGACTTAGGAGGTTCGTTTTTTTCCTTCTTCTCTTACTTTGTTTATTACTTCTTGGTAGCGATCTCTAGACCAAGAATGATAAGAAGGGTGTGGTACCCCTTCTATGGTGTTTAAACTCTCTTTATTAGTCAGTTTGTTCACATATTTTTCTGCAAATCTTCCGCATGGGATGATAAGTGTATTTTCAGTAAGCAATGACGTTAATCTACTTTCGAAATGATGTAGAAGAAGTTGATCGAATTCAGCCCTCCATTCATCTTTAAAGACTTTAACTGAACTCGTTCTTACTGCTTCAGCGACTTTGATCTCATCACTATATCTGTTAACGAAAGTTTGCTCAGGAAATGCAGTACCTTGCAGGGGAAAAGGACAAACATTTACGATTCCGAACACTGTATTTTTATTCTCATCTATGTACTGTTTTAACAACTTTCCCATTGGAAGTGTATCTTCGACTTCAAACAATTCTTTTGCCATCGATCTGCCAGATAGACCCGCCAGTGGTACTCCAGATTTGATCTCCTCTTTATGAGGTGATTCTAAAATAAATATCATATTCGTGTGTTCAGAAATTATATCTTGAACGCTATAAAGTGATGATGCTTCTTCAAAAAAAGATTGAATATCCACCAAATCTGCCTCCTTTACTCCATAAATGTTGATTATTATACAACTGCCTTGCACAAAGCGAGCAGCCTAGAACGGTAATCAACGTCTCCCCAAAAACATAATCGTTTTAATTGTGCTTTCCACATTCGTATGCCACAATATCATCATTACTTGAAAAGTAATTGTTAAGGAGTGAACATACTTTGAAAATCATTTTGAATGAAGATACTGCAAATTTTGTGATCAATGACCTTCAAGCGTCTCAGAACGATTCCATCCGTTTTTTCGTTCGCCTTGGAGGATGCAGCACAGTACAAGACGGCTTTTCGTTAGGACTTACAAAAGATACCCCTAAATATCCAGCTGCAGAAATTGTTGTAGAGAACCATACTTTTTTCATTGAGCAAGAAGATGAATGGTTCTTTGACGGAAATGATCTAACTGTTTCCATTACGGATGGAGAAATCAAATACGATTTTAACGAGAACAAAAATTAGACTATAAGAACTTTTGAAGTTCTCCAATTCTTCCTTCACTTTTCATGATCTCTACTTGCTTATCCCCAATAAGGTCGTAATGGGGGTAAGCATCTCGTTCATGAATCCACTCTTCTTTTAAACCGTAAGTTCTTCCCCACTCTGATAATTTTTTTCGATCGTTACAGCCTACTTTTGTTACACTCTTAGCTGTTGGAAATCGCGGATCATACCAAAAATGGGTGAGGAATGCGATGTGTCCTGCCTCAACTTCACCTTTCCATCTCTTTAAGTCAGCTCGTTTTATTCCGAATGCCATTATTTTGATGAGCTCATTTCTAGGTAGGCTTCATGCCAATCAGGAAAATATTTTTTAATTGAGATCGGTCGAAAATTTTCTTTTTTCACACAAACATGAGTGGATTCGCCTGTAACACATAATTCGTTTTCGTCATTAAAGATCTCATAATAATAAATAACTTTGATCCCTGAATATTCTTTTACGGCTGTTTTAATGTGAGCCTTTTGTCCATAAGTTAATGGTTTTTTATAGGACGCTTGAATGTCTGTTACAGGAGAAAGTATACCTTCTCTTTCCATGTCTGCATATTTAAAGCCTAAATGTTCGATCAGCTTTGTTCTACCGATTTCAAACCATACTAAATAGTTTGCATGATAGACGACACCCATCTGATCTGTTTCTGCATATCTAACATCAACGCTGCTCTCAACAAATTTCATATATCATCTGTTTCCCTTCGTGTTGTCTTTTCTTAACACTTTAGTAGAAATTTAAAAAAAAGACCAGCAATATGCTGGTCTTTCTCTTATTGAAGGTCGTTACCTTCTCTATAAGCCTTTTCTTCTTGAATCTCATTTTGAAACTGCTCAATGGATTCTTGTCTATGTTGATTCTTCTCTTTGATCTGCTCTTTTTGGCTTGCTGTCAATTCAGTGTTAGCCGCAGTCTGGTTAGCTTCTGAGATGTTCTGTTCTGTGTTTTGGACCATTTGTTCTAATCGTTCAACATTATTGCTTCGATCGTCTCGGTTTGGTTTGTTCATGATGATTCTCCTTTTTTAAAAAAAGTTCGTACCATCTTAGTCTGTACAAGTAACCGATTGAATTATTCTTTAGTTTTTTTGCAATAGAATAGGACTCATGTTTTGAACGCTGAATTGACATAGGTCAGTGAGATATTTCCAATATTCTACTACACTGTCGTCTTCTAGATTCTTCATCGTGATCTCTAGCCAAGCTAATTCTTCGGCAAGCCTGATCGATGAACCAATCCAGTATTTTTTGTTTTTCACAGTAATCTGAAACGGTTCTTCAAATCGAAAAGGAAGATAGAACCCTTCTGTGTTCGGATGCAGGATAATATGCTGATAGACGGTTCCTTTTGTAAGCTTGGCATAGAACAAAAATACCCCATCGTTCTTTGCTGCCGCTTTCTTTAACTTTTCAAGCGTTTCAACATTTCCTAGTTCCATCGTTGTAATTTCTTTATCCCAGTTCAACTCTTCACGAAAAGGAACTAGATGCCCCAATCTCTGCATTTCAATCTCTAATTGACGATATAAATAATCCTGATCATCTTTGTTATGTGATACAGGTAATGGTTTGACAGATGCCGTAATCAAACGTACCCCTCCTAATTCTTTCACTACATACACTTTTTCGACAAAATCTTTCGTATATGGGAGTCAAAAGAAAAAATTATGGAGAGGTATTTTTTAGAAAGCAAGTGTTATTTCCCTTTAGGTGGTACATAATCTGCATGATCGTGCGATTTATTAGCCATCTTTTTTCCATTATTGCTGTTGCTCTCACGTGGCTGAGTGCCGATATGATTTGGAACGAAATCTTCCGGAAAGCGTTTTGGATTACTCAAAGGTCCTACCTCCTTTCGTCTTCTTTTTACTTTTCCATTAATCAAAATCAACTATTCATCAGTAAACTGGCAATTATTTTTTAATGTCTGATTATTTCGATTTCATCTTGGTTATATTGATATTATCCCAATGAAGAGGTGTCAATGATGAGGAAAAACAGAAAAATGAACTTCAAAGAACTCGTGAGTGAGAACAAAAGGCAACTTCTGAAAGATGAGTCTTACATTGAACAACTTGAGATCAAACTTGACGAAAAACATATGAAGAAAGCATAAAAAAATCCTTTGCCTAAAACGAATTGGCAAAGGATTTTTTTATTAGTTTTGAGTTTGAGAAGAATGAGCAAGCTTGTTACGAAGTACCATTGGAAGGATACCACCATGACGATAGTATTCAATTTCAACTTCGCTGTCAAAACGTGCTACAACTTCAAATGTTTTCTCCGTTCCATCTTCAAAAACAGCTGTAACTTGAACAAGATCACGCGGTTTAACCGTTTCATCAACGGAAACTGTGAATGATTCTTTTCCTGTAAGTCCAAACGTCTCAGCATTCTCACCATCTTTGAATTGAAGAGGCAGTACACCCATCAACACAAGGTTTGAACGGTGGATACGCTCGAAGCTTTCAGCAAGTACAGTTTGAATTCCTAGTAATGTAGTACCTTTTGCTGCCCAGTCACGAGAAGATCCCATACCGTAATCTTTTCCTGCAATTACCATGAGGCCCGTACCGTTCTCTTTGTATTTCATCGCAGCATCATAGATGCTCATCACTTGGTTAGTTGGCCAGAAAGTAGTCCATCCACCTTCAGTACCAGGAGCAACCGCGTTACGAATACGAATATTGGCGAAAGTACCACGCATCATTACTTCATGGTTACCACGACGAGAGCCGTAAGAGTTAAAGTCGCGTGGCTCTACACCGTTTTGAATCAAGTATCTGCCTGCAGGAGTATCTTTTCCGATCGCACCAGCTGGAGAAATGTGGTCAGTTGTAACAGAATCCCCGAATTTAGCGATAAGCTTTAGATCTTTAAGAGGTTGGATCTCTTTAAGTTCTGCAGAAAGCTCTTCAAAGAATGGAGGGTTTTGAATGTATGTTGATGATGTATCAAACCCATATAATTGGTCAGCTGAAGTCTTCAGTTCGTTCCAACGTTCGTTCTCATCAAATACACGCTCGTATTCCTTCTTGAACAATTCTGGAGTTACTGCTTTCTTCATCGCTTCATTAATCTCTTCTGTTGAAGGCCAGATATCTTTAAAGTAAACTTCGTTACCCTCTTTGTCTGTTCCGAAAGAATCAGATTGAAGGTTGAAATCTACAGTTCCAGCTAGTGCATACGCTACTACTAACGGTGGAGAAGCTAAGTAGTTGGCTTTTACAAGCGGGTGGATACGTCCTTCAAAGTTTCTGTTTCCTGAAAGTACTGATGTTACAGTTAGATCGTTCTTAGAGATCGCATTTTCAACTTCAAGCGCCAAAGGACCTGAGTTACCGATACATGTTGTACAACCGTAACCAACAAGGTTGAACCCTAACTGATCCATATAGCTCATTAAGCCTGCTTCTTCTAAATAACGTGTAACAACTTTAGATCCTGGTGCTAAAGATGTTTTTACATAGCCAGGAACTTTTAAGCCTTTTTCAATCGCTTTCTTAGCAACTAATCCAGCTCCTAACATTACGTATGGGTTAGAAGTATTCGTACAGCTTGTAATTGCAGCGATTGCAACTGCACCAGTCTTCATCGTAGAAGTTTCGTTGTTCGAATGCTTCACGGTAACTTCTTTGTTGATCTCATCAGCTGTTAACCCGAACCCGGCATTTCCTTGTGGAGCTACAAGCGCTTTATTGAAGCTGTCTTTCATTTGTGATAAAGGAATCAAATCTTGTGGGCGTTTTGGTCCTGACAAGTTTGGCTCAATTTCAGAAAGATTGATTTCAACAACGTCTGTAAATTCAGGATCAGCATCTCCTGCTGTGTAGAACAATCCGTTTGCTTTGCAATACGCTTCTACAAGCTGGATTTGCTCTTCTGTTCTACCTGTTAAGCGAAGGTAGTTTAAAGCTTCTTCGTCAACTGGGAAGAAACCACAAGTCGCCCCATATTCAGGAGCCATATTTGAAACTGTCGCACGGTCTGCAAGCGGCATATCAGCAAGTCCTGGACCGAAGAACTCGACGAACTTCCCTACTACTTTCTTTTCACGCAATACTTGCGTTACTTTGAGTGCAAGGTCTGTTGCAGTCGTTCCGTTTGGAAGCGTTCCAGTTAATTTAACACCGATTACTTCTGGAACTGGGAAGTAAGAAGGCTGTCCTAACATGCCTGCTTCTGCTTCAATTCCACCAACACCCCAGCCTAATACTCCAAGACCATTGATCATTGTTGTATGAGAATCTGTACCTACTAATGAATCAGGGTAAGCAATAGTTTCACCTTCAGATTCACTCGTAAGAACTACAGGCGCTAAGTACTCTAAGTTAACTTGGTGGACAATACCTGTCGCAGGAGGAACTGCACGGTAGTTATCAAACGCAGATTGAGCCCAGCTCAAAAGTTTGTAACGCTCTTCATTTCGAGCAAATTCAAGGTTCATGTTGAAAGCAAGTGAATCTTGAGTACCTGCTTTATCAACTTGTACAGAATGGTCAACTACAAGATCAACTGGAATTTCAGGGTTGATCTGAGAAGGGTCTCCACCCATATCCTTCATGGCTTTACGAAGAGAAGCTAGATCAACAACAGCAGGCACTCCTGTAAAATCCTGAAGAATAACACGTGAAGGCTTAAAAGGAACATCGATATCTCTTAGCTCACTCGTGCCCCACTTTGCAAGATTTTCAACATGTTCTTTGTTGATTACTTTTCCATCAAATTGTCTTAATACAGATTCCAATAATACTTTTACAGAGTAGGGTAATTTTGATACGTTACCAATTCCCGCTTCTTCTAACGCTCCTAAACGGTAATAGCTATATTCCTTACCGTTCACATCAAAAGTAGAACGGGCATTAAATACATCATTTCTTTTCATGTTCCACTCTCTCCCTTCACTAACAATCATACACGATTATGAGAAAAATTGTCGAAAAAATGTGTTCAATTTCAGAGTCATTTACACAAAATCTTTTTTTCCCTCTATAATCATACGTAAAACCCTTTCATAAGTAAAATAGTTAATGGTTATCAATCGACATAAGTTTTTCTTATGGTATAAATATCACCAGTATCTTCCTGCTTGCATATAGTAAATTACGTAATACTTCTTTTTGTTTTCCCATAATTACCACGCTTAAAAAGATCGGAGGGAAACAGGATGGAATGGTTAAAAAAACTTGCCGCTTTACTCGTGTTGATCGGAGCATTGAACTGGGGAGCAATCGGTCTTTTTGATTTTAACGTTGTGACAGAAATTTTTGGAAGCGCTACCACTGTTACAAAAGTTTTATACAGTTTGATCGGCCTTTCTGGTGTCTGGCTGTTACTCAGTAAATATAAATCTTGAACGTAAAGAAGCACTCCTTTTTTTGGAGTGCTTCTTCTTTTTGATATTGCACAAACTAAATGTAACGGAGGTGACAAACAAATGGGAAGAAATAAAGCAAATCACTCGCGTCCTGGAATGAATGCAGCAAAAGCTCAAGGTAAGGGAGCTGGATATGAGACAGAATTCGGTAATGAGGCATTATCCTTACCTAATGAAAAGTTAAGTGAAGCTGAGCGTCAAAACAATAAGAAAACGAAGAAAAGACATTAAGGTTTTGGAAACTGACTTTGAAGTTGTTGCAGCTCATTTAGAAAGCTCTCTAACTGAGGCTGTTGATGTTCAGAAGCTGTTTCCATTGCGTTCTGTATTTGTTGACAAGCCTTTTCGTTTTCGGTCATAAAATGAGAATAAAAAACACCATATTCACTATTTGACGCGTCCAATGTTTTTGAGATATCCATTGCATGGTGATAACCTTGTTCAGCAGCTTGATATGCTTGTTGCTTGTTTTTATGATAGGGCATAATTACCATCCTTTGTTTTGATATACCTTTAACGTTCCAATATTATCTAGAATTATTCAATAAATCACTTTCAATTGTCGATTTAGGTGTCCATAAAAAGACATCATTGATAAGTTGGTTGGAGTGTAAGGTGTGAGACTCCTGGGGGATCAGTGGGACAGGTGAGACACCTAAGGGCGCATAGCGCCGAGGTGGTTCACCGCCTGCCCCCCGGAAAGCGAGCACCTGAAGCGGAAATCAACTGCTTTCAAAGCAAGCAAGATAGAAAATGGAGGCTTTATTATGGGAGAGCATAATACGTTTAAAGATATTCGAAAGAACGCTCCTAAAGGAGAGAACCCTGGACAACCAGCTCCTATGAGTGGTTCTAAAAAAGTAAAGCAACGTAATCATACGGGACAAAACCGTGGAGAAGGCAGTTAAATAAAATAAAACAACAACAGGGACCGACAGATAATCTGTCAGTCCCTGTTCTTAATCGATCGAACGTATTGCATCTTCAACCGTCAAAAGCTCATTATCGGAAATCGTTCTAAGATCGAGAAGAACTTCTTCACCTTTGATCCTCACGATAATGGGGGTGCAATAGTTCCGAAAAGCTCTTGCTAGGTAATCTGCTCCTTTAAAGTGTTTAAGTCCTAAACAAAAAGTTGGCAACTTCACATCCGGCATTGTTCCTCCCCCAACTTGAGAGAATTCTTCTATAATTCGGATATGCAAAGAAGAATGATCTTCCACTTTTCTTTTTAGTCGCCATACGACTTCTCTGATCTCTTCAGGAGTTTTCAAAATATCTCTGACCGTAGGAATTTCTTTATATTCTTCATTCATATACGACCGCAACGTTTCGTTTAATGCAGCAATCGTAAATTTATCCACTCTTAAAACACGAGCTAGCTGATGCTTTTTCAATATCTCGATGATCTTTTTCTTACCTGCAATTATTCCAGCTTGTGGGCCGCCTAAAAGTTTATCTCCGCTAAAAGACACTATATCTAATCCATTATTAATAACGGAGGAGATCAATGGTTCATCACCGATTCCTTCAGACTGAAAAGGATAGAGAGCCCCACTTCCAAGATCTTCGTATATAATCAGCTCTTGATGATCCTTCTTCAACTGAATCAACTCACTTGAAGGAACTTCTTTCGTGAACCCGATCACCTTAAAATTACTTGTATGAACCTTCATGATCATACCAGTTTCATCATTCAGCGCTCTTTCATAATCAAAGAGATGCGTTTTATTCGTCGTTCCAACCTCACGGAGTTTCGCTCCACTTTCTTCCATAATAGAAGAGACACGAAATGAGCCTCCTATTTCAACCAGTTCACCTCTTGACACGATGACTTCTTTGTTTTTAGCTAGCGCTTTAAGGATCAAGTAAACGGCTGCAGCATTATTGTTCACGACCATCGCTGCTTCTGCACCTGTCACTTGTTTAATTAGATTCTCTGTCAGGTCATGCCTGGAACCTCTTTTTCCTGCTTCCAAATTATATTCTAAATTCGAGTACATTCTTGCTGTTTCACTCATCCGTTCTACACTTTTCTCACTGAGTCTGGAACGTCCTAGATTTGTATGTATAACGATTCCACTGGCATTAATCAAGGAGCGGATCTGATCAGTGGGATGAGTTAAGTTAGACTTTGCAGAATTTTTGACGAGTGACCTCATATCAGTTTTCAAGTCAATAGCATGGCGGTCGTTAAGAATAGTCTTCCGCCAATGTTTGATCGCATCTTGAACCGCTCTTGTTATTTCCTTTTCCGGTTTGCCACTCACTTCAGAACTGATATCTTTTACTACCTCATGCACTGCAGGTAGCTGCCTTAATAGATCAGATTTTGACAAAATGAAGCTCCTCCTTAAGGGTATAACGATCCCTTAGGGAGGGCATCGTTTTTAAGCCATTAATTTTTCTAAATGTTGTATGATCAGATCATGATCCGGAAATTCTCCGGTCTCTTTTTTCGAATAAATCTTTTCGCCATTGACGTTTACTTCAAACACTCCCCCAGAGCTAGGGATCAGTTCGAGAGATAAAATTTTAGAACGAAAATGGTTGAACAGGTCCTCCGCGAGACTCGCGGCTTTTGGTGCAAAGTTTCACATCATGCAGAATTCAATGGATACTTTCATTTTTCATCCTCCTTTTTTAAGACTATTTTAGTATATCCTTAGGCATTTCACAAAAATAATGTTTATACTAACAAAAGGAGGTGTCGTTTCATTATGACAAGTAAAGACAATGTTAAGCTTACTCACCTTTCCTCAAAAGGTGGTTGAGGCTGTAAAATTGGTCCAGAAGACCTGGCGCAAGTTTTGCGTCATCTACCAAAACGTGAAAATGATCCTAACCTTTTAGTTGGTTTAGATACCTCAGACGATGCAGGAGTCTACAAGTTAACGGATGACCTAGCTATGATCCAGACTGTCGACTTCTTTACACCAATCGTAGATGATCCATACATGTTCGGACAAATTGCGGCTGCCAATTCACTTAGTGATGTTTACGCGATGGGAGGACAGCCTACAACGGTAATGAATATAGTAGGTTTTCCGATCAACACTCTCGGTCACGATGTTCTTGCTGAAATCCTTAAGGGAGCAGCCGATAAAGTGAAGGAATCTGGTGCAGTGCTGGTTGGAGGACACTCGATCGATGATTCAGAGCCTAAGTTTGGTCTTTCTGTAACAGGACTTGTTCATCCATCAAAAGTATATAAAAATGTTGGTGCGAGACCTGGAGATGTTCTTGTGTTAACAAAACCAATCGGTGTGGGTATACAAACCACAGCGATAAAAAAAGACAAGCTTTCCGCCGAGCAGCTTCAACTAGTCAGCGAAACGATGGCAGCACTGAATAAGACTGCTGCTGAATGTTTAGAAGGTCTATCTCCAAACGCTGTCACAGATGTAACTGGATTTGGTCTCCTTGGTCATGCGACTGAGATGGCAAAAGGTACAGGAAATGTTACAATCGTGATCGATTATGACCGAGTTCCACTTTTACCAGGCACATCAGAGCTTGCTCAAGAGGGAATTGTTCCTGGTGGTTCAAAAGCAAATCATCGTTGGATAAAAGATGATGTCCAATACGGAAACGACCTTACCCTGTGGCAGCAATGGATCTTATGTGATGCTGTAACTTCTGGCGGTTTACTCGTAAGCCTTCCTGAAAGTGAAGCTCTAGAATATGTGAAGAGACTTCACACTAATGGAATAAATGACGCTAACATCGTCGGTCGTGTTCTTGCATTCTCTGAAAAACCAATCAAAGCCAATTAAACAAAAAAACTCCGGGTTCGGAGTTTTTTTGCGTCCATTTTAAGATGAATGGTTATAGATGTCTGCATAGACCTTATCATCAAATTCTTCAGGTGTTCCGTCAAAAACGAGTTTTCCGTCCTTAAGCGCAATGATTCTTGTGGCAAATTTCTTAGCGAGAATGACGTCGTGCACGTTAATAATTGACACAAGATTTCTTTTTACATGAGTTTTTTTTAATAATTGAAAAATCCGATCAGCCGTTCCAGGATCCAAACTCGCAACAGGTTCGTCTCCTAAGAATACTTTCGGATTTTGAACGAGTGCTCGAGCAATAGCAACTCTTTGTTTTTGTCCGCCGCTTAACTTCTCAACTCGTCTTGTTGGTTCAACCGTTAGTTCAACCTGATCGATCGCTTCTAGAGCTTGCAATCGATCACTGGATTTAAACAATCCTAACAAGTTCTCATAAGATTTTTTGTATCCAAACAGACCTGTTAAGATATTCTGAACAACGCTCATCCTCGGAATTAAGTTAAAATGCTGAAAGATCATACCTGTTTTCCGGCGAACTTCTAACGTTTCTTTGTGAGTCATCTCACTTAACGTTTTATCTTCCCATTTCACATAACCTTCAGATACAGGCTGCAACCCGTTAATACATCTGATAAATGTTGATTTTCCTGCACCGCTTCTTCCTAAGACACAAACAAACTCTCCCTTTTGAAAAGTAATATTCACATCTGCTAAAGCAGGTTCTTTAGCACCAGGATACGTGACAGATACACCCTTAAATTCAATCATATTATCACCTAAATCACCTTTTCCCGAATTTTGCTGCCAATATAATCCACCATGATAACCATGATCATGATGAGTAGAACGTCAACCGAGACGAGTTGATATTGAAACGTTTTAAAATGAATAAACAACTGTTGACCGATTCCCCCTCCTCCAATCAAACCTAAGATGAGGGAAGTACGAATAGCGACCTCAAATCGGTAGAAAAATTGAGAGAGGACATTCGGCCATATTTGTGGTAATACTGCAAAAAGATTCCCGATCCATTTCCTTGCCCCAACTGCCAGCATCGCTTCCATCGGACCCTTATCAGCCGACTCGATCAGCTCTGATATCAGCTTTCCTAATACTCCGATGTTATGAAATATGATGGCGATAACGGCAGGAAACGGGCCAAGTCCAAGCGTTGTTAAAAGAATTAAACCGAAAACAAATTCAGGTACTGATCGTAAAAAGCTAAGTAAGATGCGAGTTACGGAATAGACAAAGCGATTTCTACTCGTATTTCGAGCCGCCATAAAGCTTAACGGAAGTGCGATAATCAGACCGAATAAACTCCCCAAAAATGCAATAGCAATCGTTAACAAACTTTCTTGAAACAGAAACGGCAGACTTTCTGTGTTCATCGGAAACCATTTCGACAGAAAGTCACCCATATTCTGAAAATCTCTAAACTTCGAAAGATCAAACTCTGTTAGTTTCATGCTTCCTATCACGAGTAAGCTTAAGCATAATAGAATTAAAAACTGGCTCCTCTTAAACCAAACCATGGTTCCCCTCTATTCTTGAATGGTACCCTCTTTAATCGCTGCTTTTCGGATACTCTCGTAATCCTTGTTGTCTGCTTTCGTAAACCCAGTTGCACCAAAGGCATCTAGTATCTCTTTATCTTTAATATCTAAAAAGATCTGCTGAAGTTTCTTCATCGTTTTCTCATCTGTTCTTTCAGATACAGCCCATGGATATTGGAACAATTTCTCTGACTTCCAGATCACTTTAAACTGATCTCCGTCAATTGCTCCTTCTTCGATCAATTTATCATAGATAGCGCTGTCGATCGCACCAACATCTACTTGTTTGTTTTGAACAGCAAGTGCGGTCGCATCATGTGAACCGGTAAACCTAACATTATTAAAATCACTATCAGATTCACTTCTATAGATGCCTTCATCTTTTAATTTGATACTAGGAATCAATGAGCCTGAAGTTGAAGAGGGGTCACCAAAAGCAAACCTGACATTCTTAACATCTGATGCCATATCCTCAAAACTTTCATACTTGCTGTCTTTATGCGTGATTAAATAAGAATAGTAGAACGGTTCACCTTTGATCAGTTGAGTTACGATCGCTTTCGCTCCACTCTCTTCATGAGCGACAACGTATGTAAGAGGTCCAAAATAAGCCATGTCGATCTTATCATAGTTCATCGCTTCAACTACACCGTTGTAATCTGGATAAGATGTGATCTTAACTTCACGGTCCATTTTCTCACTAAGCACTTTCTGAAGCTTATCAAGCGCACCCTTCATCTCACCCTCTGTTTGTGCTGGGATTACCCCGATCGTAAAGACCTCATCTTTATTTGGTTTTGAATTTTTCTTATCTTCATTATTCGTTCCGCAAGCTGATAAGAATAGCATCATAGTCAGCAACAATAAACTAAGTTTTTTCATCATACTCTCTCCTTTATCCTTATTAATCTTTATATAATTCCATATAAGAGTCTATCTCTTTCTTTATAGTGTGGTTCTCTTTTATGGTTTGATACCCATGGTCACTTAGTTGTTTATACGTTTTATTATCAGAGATCACTTTTTTTATAGAATGATATAATCCTTCTTGAGATTGAAACAGCAATCCGTTCATTCCATGCTGTATGATGCTAGCGTTTCCTACATTATTTCTAGCAATTACAGGCTTTTTAAAACTCATCGCTTCTAAAAGTGCTGACGGCTGCCCTTCTGAGATCGATGTATTCAGAACAACATCTCCCCATTCATACAGCTTCTTCATTTGACCGAGTTCTACTTCGGGCAGATAATGCAACCAATCATACTTTTTTTCTGCCTTCTTCACTCGTTCGAGCTCTTCCTCATCTAAGTTTGCTCCTACTAGTAAAAAGCAGAGTTCAGTGAAATCTTCAGACAGCCTAATCAAGCTTTCCAAAGCAAAAAGAACATCTTTTACCGGGCGAATTCCAGCTGGCAGTAACAATTTTGGATAGCCCTCTGGTAGATTCAATGGTTGAAGCGTTTCGTCAGTAGTAGGTAAATAAATACTTTGGGGGATCACATGTACAGATTTATCACTTAGTCCATAATCCTTTACGAGCATTTGTTTAGCTTGTTGAGTAAAAACAGCGATAGCTTTTGCTTCACGCAACATAGGTAGATATCTTTCTTCGTCTTCTATTAATGAGTGGTTGAGATCTGTTCCTCCAGAGGTAACGATATAAGGTTTATCCAACGTAACCTCATTTTTTTCAGCCCATTGAACGAATCTAGAAAAATGAAGGATGTGATACATTTCCGCTTTCTCCATATATTCAAGAAGAGTAGGATTGACATTTAATTCTTCATAGGGAAATAAATAAAACTCCACTTTCCGAGACAATGCATGTTCTAGCCGTTTGGCCGTAGTAGAATTACCACGGTTCTGTTTATAATATGGAGTGAAAAAAACAACTCTCAATTATTGCACCCATTTCCTAAGATTAGATTCTCGCATCGTATACCCTAAAGAATCCATACATTCCAAGATCGGTATTAAAAACTTTCTTGATGTATGAAGAACCGCCTTAGCATCCTGCACAGAAAAGGCTGAATCCGTATTGACTCTTAAGTGTTCAACTGCTGAATCAAATGCCTTTTTACTCAACATCACTTCATCAAATAGCATGACCACTTCATTAGTCTTAATTAAATAATACTTAAACTCATGATAAAGAGATTCTGGAAGTTGTTGTGAGTTATAGATGTTCTCTAGGTCATCCGGTTCAAGCTGCGCTTCTTCCAAGGTGGTCAGAACATTCGCCATCCTTTTCGCCCATTTTTCTGGATAATGTGGTTTGAAATGTGATAAATGAACAAAATGGTCCGTGATCGAAACAGTTGAATCTGTTACCCATTTTTCAAGAAGCGTGTTAACTATCTTTGGATTTACTTCATTTTGGAATGATTGAACAATTTCTGCCTTTGGAATACCTTGCCTTAAACTATACTCACTATGGAAGTTTTGAAGTTTGTTCATGATGCTAGATTTAATATGCTGTACCGTAGAATGAGAAACCAAATAATTCTGCATTCGTTCAACAGAACCTTCACTAAGTAGTTCGTCTAACGTGTGTTGAAGAATTTCCTCATCCATTCCACTAGATCTCCTAAGTTCCAATTCTGTCATCGATCCTACTTTATTAAGCAACTGTAGGACCCGCTCACCAGGAGTTCCTTTATGTTTACTTTTCAATCGTTCGATGGTCTCCGCTCCAAATCGATAAACAGATCCTTTCGGGTCGATAACTTCTCCTCCGCCAATTGTTTCCTCAGGAGTTGGTCTTCTTAAGATGAAACGATCACCTCGTTTCGTTACGACCTCTTGATCTAATCGAACTTGACAATATATTTGATCTTCATTGACATCAAGCTCATTTCGGTCAAATAGGACGAGTTTACCCATCACTTCAGATGTACCACTATAAAACTTCACAAGCGAGCGCTGTTTCAACTTTCCTTGCCAGCCTTCTCCCGTTGATAACACGAGATCGATAGTGTTCGTGGTCGAGTAGACATTCGGTTCTACTAGAACATGACCTCGTTTCCAATCTGCTCTAGAACCTCCTGAAAGGTTTAGCGCTGCTCTTTGTCCCGCTCTAGCGGAATGAACATCTTGTTTATGCACTTGTAGTTTTCGAATCTTCACTTTATGGTTACCTGGCTGAACAAGAAGTTCATCGCCTTCTTGTACCTCACCTTCATAGACCGTACCTCTTACAACAGTACCTTGTCCTTTTACCGTGAAGATGTGATCGATCGGCATGCGAAATGCCCCTTGTGAAGATTTAACAGGTGTGTCTCTTAATAGGTAAATGATTTCATTTTTCAATTTCTCTATTCCTGCAGAAGAAACACTGTCTACAAAATGTATTGGAAAATGTTCAAAAACCGATGAGTTTGTAAGTTCCAAAATGTCTTCTTCAACTAAGAACCTCATCTCTTCATCAATCATATCTGACTTTGTAACTACGATAATTCCCTTTTCAATGCCCAAGTAGGAAAGAATTTCAAAGTGTTCTCTCGTTTGAGGCATCACACCTTCATCTCCCGCGATCACAAGGAGCACTAGATCGATTCCCGCCACACCAGCGATCATCTGACGAATCAGTTTCTCATGGCCAGGTACATCTACAATAGAGGTATGCAGATCTTTTGTTAACGGAAAAGGCGCAAACCCTGGTTCGATCGTGATCTTACGGGCTTTTTCTTCCTTGAGTGTATCTGTATCGATCCCACTTAAAGCTTTTGTTAGCGTCGTTTTTCCGTGATCAATGTGTCCGGCCATTCCAATCGTATAATATTTTATCGTCATATGTTTAACCACCTATATGTACATACTCTTTTACACTTTATGAAAAGGAGATGTAAAAAACAAGGATAACGCATTATTCATTGTTGAAAAATAGCGAAGTTTACCTGTTTGAAATTATTTCCCAGATCACCATGAACTGATGTATATTTATTCATACCTGTATACCCACAGGTTATCCACAGAACAAGTTATTCACACTTGTCCACAGGCCGAACTGTTACAGTTGATTAATTTAACTGTTATAGTGTTAAACTGTTATAGTTGAATATTTCCTCTGTTACAGTCATGCTCCACCACAGTTCGACAAATGCATTCTCCCCTATCGTAAGGAAAGAGGCTCAAGTCTTGTCCTACTAGGGTAAAATGCTGTATAATGCAATAGCGAGCTAAGGAATCTATATGGGGCCAGATGTGTAGCTGGTGCTTGCCTGGGTCTTCAAAACCTTTTGGGAGGCGCGTGCCGTCTCCGGTGGGTTCGATTCCCACATGGTCCCGCCAAAAAATTTATACATATGAGGTGGACGCATTGTCTGGATGGTTCATCACTTTTATCGTGTTATGGTCCGTTTTTTTATTTACCATGTTTGCAATCGGCGGATATTTTATGTTCCGGAAATTCTTAAAACGATTACCTAAAGAAGACGGAAAGTCCATTTTAGATTGGCAAGAACATTACATCAACCAAACTATTCATCTATGGACAGATGATCAGAAGAAGCTTTTAAACGAATTAGTAGCCCCGGTACCTGAACTCTTCAGGGATGTAGCTAAAGAAAAGATAGCAGGTAAGATTGGCGAATTAGCATTGCAAGAAAATGCAAGTTCAATGTCACAAGACTTAATCATTCGCGGCTATATTATCGCTACACCAAAAAGAGATCACAAGTGGTTGATCAAGACACTAAAAAAGAAAAACATCGACATCAAACCTTATCATTCTTTACTCGCATAAAGAACCCCCTGAATCATGAGATTCAGGGGGTGTTTTTTGTTATTCACGTTTACATTGCGATCTCGTTTTTCTTTTTATTGAACAAAACAAGCATAGCAAGTCGCCATGGCAAAATCATTCCAAACGCAACAATAAAGAATAACGAACTTGTTTCAAAGATCGATATCGTCGAACCAATATACCACTTTAGAGCTAAGCGGATGGCAAACAATCCGATTATGATAAAGATAAAGGCTTTCGATCGAACTAAGTATACATGATCACCTTTAATCTCGAACTTGCTTGTCATGATAAGAAATATCGAAAACATTAAACCAACTAAGAACGCCTCCCCCGCTTCCGTCCAGGTGATGTGAAAAGCGGGAATCACGAACTGTAGAAAACCTGTACTCATAGCCAATGGAGGTATGATGATTCTTTTGGTCGTCACCGGTTCTCTTGTTTCTTTCATTCGGAAGTTAAAAATAATCACTGCCATGATGATGGCAAAGCATGTACTCGCAATAAAAAACACAGTTAGTTCCCTTCCCCTACTTCTTTCTCGATCTTATCTTCTGCAATTGAGAGGATAATGGTCATCGTCACACCGATTACTGTCAAATATACACCTAAGTCAAAGAGCATTGCTGTAGCGAGTTCAGTCTTTCCTAACAGAGGAAGTTGAAAATAGCCAAAACTATGACTCAAAAACGGAACACCCAAAACAAAGGAACCTGCACCGGTCAGTATAGCGATCAATAAACCAGCTGCTATCATGTACGTAAAGTTAATCGGCAAGATTCTATGTACAGGTTGTAATCCGTAGGAAACATAGAGAAGAAGAAATGCTCCTGCTCCCATCAATCCTCCGATGAATCCTCCTCCAGGTGCATTATGTCCTGAAAAAAGCATGTTAATTGAAAAAGCTAGAATAACAAAAACAATAATATTTGTTGTTGTTTTTAAGATAAGGTCATTCGATCGTGAATGCATGATGTATATCCCCTTTCCATTTTACTCTTAAAAACCTTTGAATCCTCCAAACACACGGTTTGTTAAAAATGAAGTTAATTGAGTCAGCCAATCAAAGTATAGAAAGATTCCCATGATGACCATAAGAGTTCCGCCTACCACCATAAACTGACGATTGAACTTTTTTATTACCTTTAGTTTATCCAAAAAGAAGCTTAAAACAAAGAAAGGAACAGCAAATCCTAAAACATAAGCGACCATATACGTCATAGATGCTGCTGGATTTGATACTCCAAGCGCAATAACGCCTGCTAGAATCGGACCCATACAAGGTGTCCACCCTGCCGCAAAACCAATTCCGATCAATACGGAACCCAGATATCCAGTAGGACGAGATTGAAACCTGACTTTCTTATCCTTCATCAAAAAAGTAGGAGTTATGAATCCTATTACAACTAGTCCGAAAAAGATTATAACAATAGCCCCGATCTGTCTTAGCAAAGTTTGATATTGTACGAATAGATCACCGATAATCGTAGTAGATAGACCAAGGAAAAGAAATATGATCGAAAAACCTATTAAAAAAAATGTAGTATGTAAAAGTGCCGTTTTTCTAAGCATTGCGTTTTCTTCTTTAAGTTCCTGAACAGAGATCCCGGTTATGTAGGATAGAAAAGCAGGATACAACGGTAAACAGCAAGGTGAAATAAAGGAGAGCAAGCCAGCTCCAAAAGCAAGCAGAATATTAAGATCGGTCATTTTTTTAGTAAGCTCCTTTTTACAGTTCTCTCTCTATCTTAAAGGGAATATCCATTTTGTTCAAACATAAAGAAAGACAGCTTTGAAAAAAGCTGTCAGATATTTTATGGTTTTTGTAAATACTCTTCGAGCGTAATACCCTGCTCGTGAATTTTTTTAGCATGATCCACACCAACATACCGTAAATGCCAAGGTTCATATTGATATCCCGTAATCTCTTCTTTTCCTTTAAGATATCTGATGATAAACCCATACTTATGCGCATTTTCAGCGAGCCATTTTCCTTCTTTTGTCTCACCGAACGCTTCTACAAGCTCAAAGTTCACTTCTTGAGAAGTCACGTCCATTGACAATCCTGTCTGATGCTCACTCTGACCGGGTCTGGAACTCGTTTTGTTCGCTACCTCTTCTCCTTTTTGCTCCGCGTTAAAAGCAAAGATGGATACTTGAGTATCATATGAGCGATAACCTGATTGAGCTAGCAGCTCCAGGCCATCTTCTTCCGCTGCCTTAAACAATACTTCTAGGGAAAGTGCAGCTTCTTTTCTAAGTTTTTTCTTAGGCAGATCCTCTTTAAACGGGAACGGAACATTAGGTGTAACTAAATCTTTCGGTTCATAATCACCTGGTAGGTTTCTTTCCTTGTTTGCAACAATTAAAAGATCGTCTAAATTCTGTACGACCGCTTTTCCGTCACCGGATGCTGTTACCGTCTCTTCTAACCACGGTAGATCAGTCTCCGCTGAAGGTTGTTCATCAGGAGTTTCATTTTTGTTTTCATCATTTGGTTTTGGTGTAGTCTGCTCGTTCGAAATCTGTTTTTCGTTCTCTTCAGAGCTCTCTTCATTAAAGGTAGCATTCCATTTCTTTTCTGCCCAATCAACTGGCTTACATGCTGAAAGGACAACCATGCTGCCGATCAACATCGATGGTAATACGTATTTCTTCAAAGCATTCTCATCCTTTTATTCAGTTTGTCTGTACGTGTATGCTATCTTATAATAAAATAATTTGCAAATAAGTCAATCTTTAAAACACATGTTCATATTTTCGAAAAATTATAGTAAAAAATAGGGACATTTTTGAATGGAGATGCGAATAAAAGTTTTTTCACAAACCTTGCATGAAAGTACTCTGTTTTCTATGTTATTTTATGGCACGTGTTTTTATATTTATTACGCGTTCACCGGTTAATTGGTTGTTTTCACCTTTAATCACTTTTTCTTCACCTTTAAAACAGGCAGGAGCACCGCTAAGACGCGCTTTACCACCTGAGATTACACCGCGCGATCACCTGAAAGCAATACACACGCAGTACAAAACAGCATTAAGAAAGACAGCTCTGTATTACGAAGAGCTGTCTTTTCGTATATATCATTTCGTTAATTAACCCACATCGTTCATAGAATCTTTTCCATGTTGTAAAAGGAACATCTTATGATACAACCCTCGCTGCCTTAATAGTTCTTGGTGAGTGCCTCTTTCGACAATTTCACCTTTATGCAACACGAGAATGAGTTCGGCGTCTTGTATCGTAGATAATCGATGAGCGATAGCAATGGTCGTTCTGCCGCTGCGCATCTTATGAAGTGCTTCTTGAATCTCTTCTTCCGTCTCTGTATCAATGTTTGCCGTCGCTTCGTCGAGTATTAAGATTTTCGGGGAAAAAGCCATCGTGCGTGCAAAAGAGATCAGCTGTCTCTGCCCACTTGAAAATGTTGCTCCTCTTTCTCCTAACTCTGTTTGATACCCCTCTGGCAACCTTTCAATAAAGGGAGCAGCTTGAACAAACCTAGCCGCATTCTTTACATCTTCATCTGTGATCGTCTGATCGTACAATCTTACGTTCTGCATAATATCACCTACAAATAAGAAGGGATCTTGCAAAACGAGCCCCATCTTAGTTCTCAACTCTTTGTTTTCAAAGTTGGATAAAGGAACGTCATCGATCAAAATCTTACCTTTATTCACTTCATAAAAACGCATGAGCAAATTGATGATCGAGCTCTTACCACTTCCGGTATGACCGACGAGGGCTACTGTTTGACCAGGCTCTGCAGTGAAAGTGATATCTTTTAGAACTTCCTGTTCTCCATCATAAGAAAAGGAAACGTCTTTAAATTCGATCTTTCCTCTTGAAATCGAAGGCGTCTCATTGCCTTTTTTAATAGGAGCAAATTCTTCTTCATCCATGACTGTAAATACTCGTCCTGCAGAAACGATCGCTTGCTGAAAGATAGAAAGGCGCATCATCATCATGTTAACCGGTTCAAAAAAGCGATCTAGATAATTGATAAAAGCATAGATCACACCGATCTCAACGGGGGAATTAAAAGATTTAATGCCAAAAAAGGATAGAATCATCAACAATGCAAACATATAGACAAGATCAACGGCAGGTCTTAGCAACAAACCATTGTATTTTATATTTCTGATCTGTGCGTCATTATGCTCTTGATTAATTTTTGCAAACTCTTTTCTTAGCCTCTTTTGCTGATTGAACACTTGGACGATTGACATCCCTTGAAGAGATTCGTTCAATTTAGCGTTCAACTGGCTAAGTTTCTCTCTCATGTCATAAAACGACCTTGAACTGTATTTACGGTATAACCACATGATCAAAACGATGAACGGTAAGATCCCTAAACAGAATAAGGCAAGTTTTACATTCAAATAGAACATGAAACCAAAGATACCAAATAAAAATACAATATTTTGAACAAACGTTGAGAGTACACTTACATAAAGATCTTTCACTGCTTCTGTATCGTTGGTAATTCTTGATACTAAACTTCCAACTGGTGTACGGTCAAAGAATTTTAATCCTAGTGAATGTACCTTTGAAAACACTTGAATCCGAAGCGTTTGAATGATATCTAGAGCGACTGATTGAAAGAGAACAAATTGTATATAATTTACGACCGCTGAGATTACGATTAATCCAATATATCCAGAAGCAAGGATCACTAAAGCTCTTTGATCGAAATTTCGAGGTGTGACAAAATCGTCGATGAACGTTTTAACGAGAATAGGACCCGTAAGTTCAGCTGCCGTCGCAACGAGTAATAGAAAGAAAGCGAACGCCAAACGCTTCTTGTGTGGTTTTGTATAAGACATGAGTCTTTTGAAAACTGACCACTGCTTCATTTGCTGCAATTCATCGAGCGTTGGTTCTTGTTCAGTACTCATTTGATTACACCTCCTTGCGAAATCAGTGTTTCCAATGCTTGTTTTTCATATGTTTCTTTGTACCATCCATCCTCATTCAATAAACTGAGATGAGTCCCCCGTTGTACGATTGTTCCGTTCTCCAAAACGATGATTAGATCACAATGCGCGATCGAAGATAGGCGATGTGCTGTAATGATCGTCGTTTGATTCTGGCGTTTACGCTTCAGTTGCTGAAGGATGGATTCTTCTGTTTTTGCATCAACAGCAGAAAGAGAGTCGTCTAGGATTAAGATTTCTGGGTTCTTAATCAATGCTCTTGCAATAGAGATCCTTTGTTTTTGTCCCCCTGAAAGTGTTACGCCCCTCTCCCCCACTACTGTTTCATAACCATATTTGAACTGCGTTATATCTTTATGAATAGAGGCCAGTTCCGCTGCTTCTTTTATTTTTATAAAAGGTGATTCAACTTTAGAGAACGCTATATTTTCCGCAATAGTTGCCGAAAATAAAAAATGGTCTTGAGGTACATAGCCGATCGAATTTCGTAAAGCATGCAATTTATAATCACAGATATCGTGATCATCTATAATAATGTCGTCTGATCTTAATTGAAATTCACGCAGCAATAGCTTGCAAAGCGTGGTTTTGCCGCTGCCTGTCTTCCCGACGACCCCAAGAGTCTGACCGCGTTTTAAAGTAAAATGAATATCACTTAAAACAGGAGTACCCGTAGTATAAGAAAATTGCTCTAGATGATATGATATATCACCTTTGGGACAGTTTTCGATTGAACCACTGTCTTCAATCTCTTCTTTTACAGCAAGAAGTGACTCTACACGATCATAAGAAGCTCTTCCTCGCTCTACGATATTAAACAGCCAGCCAAATGCAAGCATCGGCCATATGAGTAATCCGAGGTAGCTCGTAAATGAAACCAGTTCGCCTATCGTGAGTTCGTTATGCGTTACGAGAATCGAGCCATAACCAACCGCTAAGAAAAAGGAGAAACCAATGATCAGCGATATCGTTGGATCGAACAAAGAATCAACACGTGCAACAGCCATGTTCTTTTTTACAGCATCTTGGGATAGTTTTGAAAAGCTGTCGATATCATCTCTTTCTTGACCAAAAGCTTTGATTACCCTCGTCCCAGAGATGCTTTCTTGCACTTTATCATTTAGAGTCGAGAATGCTTCTTGTGCACTATGAAACCTTTTATGCAGCATCGTACCGTACTTGTTTGTTGCCCAAGCCATGATAGGTAGAGGCAGTAGACTAACAAGTGTTAGCTTCCAACTGATCGTAGTAGCCATCGCGATCAACGTGAAACCGCCCATCATCAAGGAATCCACTAAAGTCAAAACACCATCGCCTGCGGTCTGTTGAATGGCTTGCAGATCATTTGTAGAATGAGCCATCAAGTCTCCTACACGTCTTTTATGGTAGAATTCTTGTGATTTTTTTGTGAAATGTTCGTAAAGCCTATTTCTTAGTAACATAGCCAATTTAACGGCTGAACCGAATATCAAGATTCTCCAGATATAACGAAGAACATAGATGCCAATCGCAATACCGATTAATACAGCAGCATATCTCCATAATATCTCTTCGGTTATCGTACCTTCCTTAATATGATCAACAATGAGCCCGACCACTTTTGGAGGTACTAACAACCCTAATGAGACGAATGCCAGCATCACGATTCCGCCCAAATATCGCCACTTTTCTTGTTTAAAATACCACATCAATTGCAGAAAAACCCTCAACGCCCGTTCCCCCTTGTTTGCATATCAAAACAATTATAGTTTACCAATATATGAAAATTCAGAAAAGGAAAAAGTTTCACAAAAAAAGACCCTATAGTGACAGGTCTTCTTATCATGGTGATAATTGTTAACTAGATAGATGATCTAATTGGTTCTTTACTTGTGAATAGATGTCACTATAGGAATGACTAGACAGTTTAATGCACTCACTGTCATACTGTTTTTGAGCGTAATCGTACTTTGGATCATAATAGTTTTCAAGTAAGAGGGAAACTACTTTTTCGTAGTTTAACGAAATGAGGTTTTCTTGCATATTCATCATGATTGATGAAGGTATTCTTTTTGAAAGCTTATTGACTGCTTCCACGATCTCATCTTTATGCAAAACCGGTTCGTACACATTACAGATATATTGAACTCGCAAGTGAAAAGGTAAATCCACATGAATGCGAACACCACTGTACTTTCCTTCTAAAAGAAAATTGGGGACGACTACTCTTCCAATTCTTTTACTCTCTGATTCTATAATCAATGATGAAGACTTCTCCAACTTTTTAAGCCTTTCATAAAGTCTTGATTCAAATTCCTTCTGGGAAGCAGGGTGTTCTCCAATATTTCCAAAAATTGAGCCTTTATGCCCTGCCATTTCTTCAAGGTTTAAGACTGGATATCCTTCTTCTTGCAACTGCTGCAATAGTTTTGTCTTCATCGTACCGGTATGACCTTCAATTACGATAATCTTTCTTGGTTCATCAACCATCTTTTTTAGAGTAGATTCAATTTTCTTTCGATACGACCTTATACCTCCATGGAGCTGTAAGATCCCCATCCCCATCATGTTCATCGTTTCTGCAATACTTTTCGAACGAAACCCACCACGTGCGCAATAGATGACCACTTGTTTTTCTGGATGTTCTTTACTTTTTGAATGAATTTTTTTATATATGTTCGGAAGTTTGGGTGCAACAACTTGCAGTCCTCGCTCCATCGCAGCTTCTTTACTATCCTGTTTGTAGAGCGTACCTATTTCTGCTCTTTCCTCATTGGAAAAAATACTCACATTGTACGCACCAGGAATATGATACTCTTCAAATTCTTTAGGAGATCTTACATCAAAGAGCAAATAATGCTCGGCATCTATCTCATCTATGGAAATCACTTTAACGTTGTTCACTGCTATCATCCCTTTGTTGATGCATATCGCTAGCTTAAGGCGGAACGAAAACAAGCACCCGATTCTATATCAGGGTGCTTGTCCAACACTTACTTCATCTGTTTGTTCATAGCCTGCATCATTTGATTGATCTTTTTCTGACTTGGTTTCTGACCCATCTGCATCATCATCACACGCAACATATTTTCATTAATCGGTGGATTTTTTTGTAAATAACTCATCATATACTTGCGGGCAATAAAAAATCCGATCGCAACACCTGCAATCAGTGAAAGTGCACACACAAGGATTATCATACCAGTACTCATTGTAAAAACTTCCTCCTTCATGTTGTCTAGAACTAGTTTACTACAAGTTTACCTACACATACAAGATTGAAAGAGAATTAAGTGGCATAGACCATGTTCAATTTAAACGGTGAGAGCCACCCGAATTTTCTTTCGCCATAGTCCATCGCAAGAAAATAAGGTTCATATTGGCGTAACGCTTCAAATATAACCGTTTCTGCTTCAAAGTTACCGATGCTATAAAGATGTATATATTGATCAGTGAGTTCTATTCTCACGATGCTATCTTTGCAAGTCAAAGAATATGTTTCTCCTTCTGACCGCCATTCCTGCTTATCATTTAATTGGTTCCAGAAGTGTTTTTCTAGTTGAGAAACAGATAATAGAGAGGTTATGTAGCTGATCTGCTTTTGTAAGATAGTTTTAGAAATGCCATTTGAGCGCTGTTCTTCAAAAAACAACTGAAACAGCTTATTTTCCTTGCCATAATAGGAATGAGCAACTTCTTTTGTGATTAGATAAATATAAAATTCTCTCATAAACAAGCTCCTCTCCGAACATTTTCTAAAAGTATATACAAAGTACGGAAAAAAGCTTGTCTAAAAAGGTGTGCAAAATACAACTACTTTTGTCGAAACAGTAAGAAAAGGAGGTTCCCTCTCGGAAACCTCCTTTCTTTTTATTTATTTAACATATCTTTAACACGTTTTACGATGTTCTCTGGTGTAAATCCGAATTCTTTTTGGATGACTTCTCCAGGAGCAGATGCACCAAACGTATCGATTGTTAACGTATCTCCTTCAAGGCCAACATATTTATGCCAACCAAGAGAAGCTCCCATTTCAATCGCTAAACGCTTCGTAATATTCTTAGGAAGTACAGATTCTTTATAGTCGTTATCTTGCTTATCAAAGCTTTCCCAAGATGGCATCGAAACGACTGAAGCTGAAATGCCTTCTTTTTGAAGTAGTTCTTGTGCAGCAACTGCAATACTAACTTCAGATCCTGCAGAAAGAAGCAATACATCTGCATCTGCTTCAGCTGGCGAAACAACATAAGCACCTCGTTTAACACCTTCATATGCTTTCTCTTTTGTGTTCTTTAAGATCGGTAGGTCATGACGGCTTAATACCAATGCAGTCGGCTGGTTCTTGCTCTCAAGTGCTAACTTCCAAGCTGCGTTTGACTCATATCCATCAGCCGGACGAATCAAGTTAAGATTTGGCATCGCACGAAGAGAAGCAAGTTGCTCGACTGGTTCATGAGTTGGACCATCTTCCCCTACCATTACACTGTCATGCGTTAATACATACGTTACAGGAAGACCCATTAGAGCAGATAGACGAATAGCAGGTCTTACATAATCAGAGAACACGAAGAATGTTCCACCAAACACATTCAGACCGCCATGCAGTGCCATTCCGTTCAGTGCAGCTCCCATAGCGAACTCACGAACACCAAACCAGATGTTACGTCCACTGTAATCATTGCGGCTGAAATTATTTTCGCCTTCAATAAGTGTTTTATTTGATCCTGCTAAGTCAGCAGATCCACCAAATAATGATGGCACACTCTTAGCTAGGGCATTGATCGCCTTACCTGAAGAAGAACGAGTAGCTATCGCTTTATCGTAGTCAGGAAGATCCTTATCCCAATTCTCAGGAAGATTTCCTTTGATCGCTTCTTGAAGCTCTTGAGCTAATTCTGGATAAGCTTCTGCATAAGCTTTGAATTGCTTGTTCCACTCTTCTTCTTTTGCTTGTCCTTCACTTTTCAGTTGTTCAAAGTGTGAATGAACTTCATCTGGAACATGGAAATCTTGCTCAAACGTCCATTTGTACGCTTCTTTTGTCAGTAAGATCTCATCTTTACCTAGTGGCGCGCCGTGAGAAGCAGATTTTCCTGATTTATTTGGTGAACCATGTCCGATCACAGTCTTTACTTCAATAAGCGTTGGCTTGTTAAGTTCTTCACGCGCTTCTGATAGTGCTTTTTCGATCTCATCAAGATCTGTTCCATCTTCCACATAAAGGACTTGCCAGCCATAAGCTTCAAATCTTTGTTTTACACTTTCAGAGAAAGAGTGATGAAGGTCGCCATCCAAAGAAATATCATTTGAATCGTAAAGTACGATCATTCTACCAAGTGCAAGATGTCCTGCAAGTGAAGCTGCTTCAGCAGAAACACCCTCCATAAGGTCTCCATCACCACAGATAGAATAAGTAAAGTGATCAATTACTTCATGGCCATCACGGTTATATTTTGCAGCCAAATGACGTTCAGCCATAGCCATACCTACAGCCATCGCAATCCCTTGACCTAGTGGGCCAGTTGTTGCTTCAACACCAACCGTATGACCGAATTCAGGGTGACCTGGAGTCTTACTTCCCCATTGTCTGAAATTCTTCAGATCATCAATTGTTAAGCCATATCCACTCAAATGTAGCAAGCTATATAACAACATCGATCCATGTCCTGCTGATAATACAAAACGGTCACGGTTGAACCATTCAGGATTTGCAGGATTATGGTTCATAAATTTTGACCATAAGCTATATGCCATAGGTGCAGCACCCATCGGCATACCTGGATGCCCTGAGTTCGCTTTTTCTATGCTGTCGATAGAAAGTGTTCTTATTGTATTAATTGCTAATTCATCAATAGTTCGTGACAAAAAAATCATCCCTTCATATGTACTAAACAGTTTTGACTTTCATAATAAACGTTCAAATGCAATTAGACAAGACAAACACATTATTAGCTATAGTTATTTTACCATCTACTCATAAAAACATACAAAAACCGCCTGTTTTCCTACAACATTTTGGTTGTATTAGAACAGGCGGTTAAATTTTATTTATGCGAGCCCTGGTAAATGACATGAAAAGTGATCCGTATTTTCATCATAATCAAGTTTCATATTCTCCACGAACCATCTTTCTTCGTTTTTAACAAAAAATCGAAGACCTTCGACCTCTTGAATGTAATCGTTCTCTTCAGGAACTGCAGGCGTCACACCAAGTGAAAAACCTCCCGAGTCACCACTTCCTGCATATTTAACGAAAAGTCTTAAAGCCTCTGTCGTTTCTAAAGTAATATCCTTATAAAGGTTCGCTGCTGCACTTGTAATTGAAAAAGTCAAAATATTCTCCCCTTTCAAAGTTGTTATATAACAGTATATACTAATATATATAGAATGCAACAGAAAAAAATGCCTATTTACAGTTGAGTAAATAGGCATTTTATATTAATGTTTAAGGTTTTTTTTATTGTCTTTACTTCTTTTTAATTTTTCCGGTGTTACATCATCACCATTAGGATCAACAAAAGTCATTCCATGCAGATCTTGAACAAAAGATTTACGGAAAACTTGCAAATATTCTTCTCGCAGTTTTTTTTGTTCCGTTTTTTCTGCTGATGTTAGATCGGTTTGTTTAGATTTTTTAGACAGTTCATTTATACGTTGCATTTTATCTTTAGATAACATAGTAAAAAACTCCTTTTCAAAGCATTCTTCACTCTATCCTACAGCAGAATGAAAGGAATTTCTAGTTATCTGTATTTTCCACATGTTCTTTGTATCTTCTATGTACGGTTGCTTTAGATACATCAAAGCCCAACCCTCTAAGCGTTAACGCGATGTCATGAAATGTAAGCTTCATGTTCTTTAATCTAACGATTTCAGAAATCGGCACTTCTTTTTTGTCTCTGCCACCACCGGTTTGATTCTTTAGATTCTTCTGAGGTTTATATCCTTCTTTAACAGCTTTTTTCATTCCACGCTTGATCTTCATATTATGAAGTTTTCGTTGGTATTCTTCTACAGTAGAAACAATATCAAGCACCATTTCGTCCGCTTCTGTTAACGTGTATTCTCCATTATTAGAAAGGGTATATACTTTAATATTGTATTTGATCAACTGATGAAGTATTGCCATCTTAGCTTTTCCTCTGCCTAACCGGGTATCATCTTGTACAAGAAGGCACTGGAACTCTCCATCCCTTGCAAGATCTAATATATTTAATAACTCTTCTCGATCTAAAGAGAATCCACTTGCCTTCTCACGATAACAGTTCACCACTTCAAATTGAAATTGTATTGCTAACTTCTCAAGTTCAGCTTCTTGTCTTTCTAATGAAGTCATTTGTTCATCTTTATCTGTACTAACTCTGGAGTATATGATTGCTTTCATTGTTTAAAACCCGCTTTTTTATTTATTAACTGGTATGATTACTTTCTGTCCTGGAAAAACGGCTGCCGCATTTACACTGTTCTTCTTTTCGACCCATTGTATAAACTCCCAATTGGAATAATGATGCTTGGCATTATACTCTTCAGAAAGACTCCACAGTGAGTCTCCCTCCTGTATGGTTACTTCAATATATTGAGCTTCTTGTGAGGCAAGATTTGATAACGTAAAAAATATACCACCTAACAACCCTAAAAATACAATAACATGCATTGTCCCTTGTTTCATTGTGATATCCCCTTTCAACAAACGTTTGTTCGCATCTCTTGGTTTTATAATAACTGGAACGTTTGTTCGGTGTCAACTATTTTTTCGAACTTATGTTTGTATCTCTGAATTCCCCATGATATACTTTTTGTAGATAAAAAATTCGGTGAGGTGCTAAAAAATGACTAAGTTATCCAGACGACAATTGGATATATTGGCTTTCATAAAAGAGGAAGTATCACAAAAAGGGTATCCGCCTTCAGTTCGTGAAATCGGAGAGGCAGTTGGCCTTGCTTCAAGCTCCACAGTCCATGGACATTTAGCAAGACTTGAGAAAAAAGGACTTATTCGACGAGATCCAACAAAACCAAGAGCGATTGAAGTATTAGGCTTAGAAGAGAACATTCCTTCTGTCCGTTCTGTTTCAATTCCTGTTATCGGTAAAGTTACAGCAGGTCTACCAATCAGCGCAGTTGAAAACGTTGAAGAATACTTCCCATTACCTGAGCACGTTGTTGGAGATGAGAACGTCTTCATGTTATCTGTAGTTGGTGACAGTATGATTGAAGCAGGAATCTTCAATAAGGACCTAGTTGTTGTAAAACAGCAGCCTACAGCAAATAATGGAGATATCATCGTAGCAATGACCGATGAAGATGAAGCGACTGTGAAAAGATTCTTTAAAGAAAGAAACCATATTCGATTGCAGCCTGAAAATTCGTCGATGGAACCAATTATCTTACAGAGCTGTACGATTTTAGGTAAAGTGATCGGTGTATATCGAAGCATTCATTAATTAAATCAGAAGAAGTATCTAGTTAACTAGATACTTCTTCTTTTGATTATTAATGATTCTTATAGAATCATCGATAGGCACTCTGTTACTCGTCATAATAATCGAGAAGCTTTGTTATAAAATAGTACGATAAAGAATAGTCCTACCGCTGAGAGTAAGAGTCCAAGAGACAACATTGTTAAAGATAACATTTTAAAAACCACACTCAATGCAACTACAACATAAAAGACAGCAAGCATTTCTTTCACCATAATTTTCGAAAACTTTTTCAAATTAATAATACCAAATGGAGTGCCAATGAGAGCTCCGACAATCAGCAGCAAACCGTGGCGATAATCCATTTCAGCCCCTCCGTATACATAAGATCCAATTCCAGAGATGACTATAATTGAAGCTGCTGCAATACTTGTACCAATTGCTCTATTGAGATCAATACCAACCTTCTTTGTAAGTAGTGGTGTCATCACGAAACCACCACTTACGCCCATAAGTGATGATAGGACTCCTGTAAACAATCCTATTAAAGGGATCCAAGACTTTCTTCTCTCTTTTCTGACAGATTGACTATTGTTTAAAAATTGAGATGCAAACCAGCTCAAGATAATTATATATACAACTGAAATAACAGTTGATGCTCCATTTATTTTTTCGAGCCAATGTACGAATGGCACAGTTGAAACAGTCCCTATTACCCCGAATAATCCGAGTGAACAAGCCGAACGAATGTTTACATTCTTCATTTTCATGTGAGATAGTGTGCCAGTAACTGTCGAGCCTAACGTCAACATTAAAGAAAGAATAATGGCTTGGGTAGGTTCATAATCAAGTACTAAAAGGACAGGAGTCAGTATAATTCCCCCGCCAACCCCAAAAAAACCTGAGATGATACCTATTGCTGCACCACCAATTACAAACATAAGCCATTCCATTTACCAACACTTCCTTCCTCCTTTCATTTTAACTCCGACTTAACTATAATAAAAATGAATAAATTTCATCTATATCATTACGATTCTTAATGGAGGATTCCCAATGCAATTAGACTGGATTAAAAGTTTCGTAACTCTTGCTCATTTAAAACATTTTACAAAAACGAGCGAATTCTTAAATCTTTCACAGCCTACTATTAGCGTTCATATTAAAAAGCTAGAGGAGTATTTGGGGTTAAAGCTTATCCGAAGGTCTGGAACGAATCAATCGTTTGAATTAACTAATGCAGGAATGCAAGTTTATGAACAAGGTAAAAAAATGTTAGAGATCTCAAGAACCATTGAATCTATAAAAGAAAAAAACGAAGAGATGCTTCTTCGAATTGGAGCCACACATACAGTAAGCGATGTATTATTACCGGACTTCGTAAAGAAGATTAAGTTACTCTATCCATATATTCATCTGAAATTAATAATTCATAATCATGAACAAATTGTAGAAGAGCTCAGATTGAACAAAATTGATATTGCTTTAGTTGAAGGAACAAGAGGGCTAGATCCTTTTCAAGTCGAAGTCGTCAGCAGAGATGAGCTTCGTTTTTATGCTCAATATCGAATGTCTATTGTAAATTCTCCACTTATCCTCAGAGAGAAAGGATCGGGTACAAGAGAATACGCAGATCAATTTTTACGTTCCGAAAGAATTGAACCAGTGGAAATTATTGAAGCAAGCAGCCATTACTTAATCAAACAGTTAGCTCTAAGAGGACTCGGCGTCGGATTTCTTTCTTATTCAATGGTCAAAGAGGAGGTATTAGAAGGAAAGCTCGTCCCACTCGATCCACATGTTGTTTATCGTCCCTTTTATGTGGTATGTGCTGTAGAATACGCCTCAGGAACCATTCACTCAGAAGTATTGAAGCTTCTACAAAATCTTTCATAAGAACAACAAAAAACCCCTGATAATGATATCAGGGGTTTTTCTTCTTCTTAATACATGCTCATATATTGTTCGCGTTCCCAAGGGTGAACTTGTGTACGGAACATATCCCACTCGATCTCTTTCGCTTCAATGAAGTGCTCTGTAGCATGTGCTCCAAGAGCTGTTGTAAGAACTTCATTTTTGCTGAATAGAGTTAGCGCTTCTTTTAATGTTGCTGGAAGATCTTTGATACCTTCTGCTTCGCGCTCTTCTTTATCCATTACATAGATGTTTCTATCGATTGGCTTTGGAGCGTTTAGCTTGTTCTTGATTCCATCAAGACCAGCTGCAAGCAATACTGCCATAGCAAGATAAGGGTTAGCCGTTGGATCAACGCTTCTTACCTCAATACGAGTGCTGATGCCGCGAGAAGCAGGAATACGAATAAGCGGGCTTCTGTTTTGCATAGACCATGCAACATAACAAGGTGCTTCGTAACCAGGTACAAGTCGCTTATAAGAGTTTACAGTCGGGTTCGTGATCGCTGTGAAATCTTGTGCATGCTTTAAGATACCTGCTAGGAAATGCATAGCTGTCTCACTTAATCCTGTTTCTGATTTCGCATCATAGAACACGTTTTCTCCATCTTTAAATAGAGACATGTTCGCGTGCATACCTGAACCGTTCACACCGAACAATGGTTTAGCCATGAATGTTGCATGAAGACCATGCTTACGAGCGATCGTTTTAACAGCTAACTTAAATGTTTGAATGTTATCACAAGTGCTCACAGCATCAGCATATTTAAAGTCGATCTCATGCTGACCTGGTGCTACTTCATGGTGAGAAGCTTCGATTTCAAAGCCCATATCTTCAAGTTCTAACACGATATCTCTACGGCAGTTTTCACCGAGATCCGTTGGAGCTAAGTCAAAATATCCACCTTTATCGTTTAGTTCTAGAGTCGGCTCACCCTTCTCATCGTTCTTGAATAAGAAGAATTCAGGCTCAGGTCCAATGTTGAAATCGGAGAACCCTAAGTCTTCCATCTCTTTTAACACACGCTTTAAGATTCCACGTGGATCACCATCGAACGGGTTACCATCAGGCATAAAGATATCACAGATCAAACGTGCAACTTTGCCTTTTTCAGAAGTCCATGGGAAAATCATAAATGTATCTAAATCAGGATAAAGATTCATGTCTGATTCTTCAATTCGAACGAATCCTTCGATAGAAGATCCGTCAAACATCATCTTGTTATCTAAAGCTTTTTCAAGCTGACCGATCGGAATCTCAACATTCTTGATAACACCCAATAAATCAGTAAATTGTAGACGGATGAATCTTACGTTTTCTTCTTTTACCATTCTTAAGATATCTTCTTTAGTGTACTTAGACAAATCTTTCTCCTCCTTTAAATATAAAGCGCCTATTTATGGCGATTGTTCACATCGTAAGTATTAACAAATAATCTTTAATGAAAAAACCTAGAAAGTTCTCCTTGTATCAATGAGGTTTTTCCATGTCTGCCAGCATGAATCAATTCCCTTTTTAACCTGCGATGAAGCGCAGATTCGGAAATTTGTTGAACACCTTGCACATTCGGCTGGTTCTTAATCAGTTCTGCTGCTTGTTCATTCAGTTCAAAGACTCGTTTGATTCCAGCTAAGTTTACGCCTTGCTCAAGAAGTGCTTTGATCTCTAGAAGTTTATCAACATCATTAAATGAAAATAAACGACGGTTCCCTTCAGTACGTGCAGGATGAATAAGATCATGCTCTTCGTAATACCGAATCTGTCGAGCTGATAGTTCAGTCAGCTGCATGACGATGCTGATGGGGAACAAAGGTAAGTTCCTACGATTCATATCGTTCATATTGCCTACCTCCTTTCAACTTCTTTTTATATCTTATGTCACAAAAGCTCACATGTCAATCCTAATGTTAGAAAAATTAACATCAAAACAAAAAAGAGACTTTTCGCCTCTTTTTTTGTTCAATCTATTGTTATCGTTTATCAATTAGTCCATGAGTTAAAAGTTCATCAACAGCTGATAATACAGCAATCTTCACATGTTCATACGTTAGGCCACCCTGTACGAACGCTATATATGGTGGTCGGATCGGACCATCCGCAGTTAGCTCAATGCTAGCACCTTGAATAAATGTACCTGCTGCCATGATCACATCGTCTTCATAGCCAGGCATATAATCAGGGTATGGAATCGCATAAGAGTTGATCGGTGATGCTTTTTGAATAGCTTGACAGAACTTAATCATCCGCTCGCGATCATTAAAGATTACAGATTGAATAAGATCTGTTCTCTTTGCATCAAATGATGGACGCGTTTCCATTCCTAGTTCTTCTAAGAAAGCAGCTGTAAACACTGCACCTTTTAATGCTTGAGCCGTTACGTGAGGTGCTAGGAAGAATCCTTGGTACATTTCTTGAAGACTGTAAAGAGATGCCCCTGCTTCACGACCTATTCCAGGAGAAGTTAATCGATACGAAATTCTATTGACCAACTTCTCCTTTCCAGCGATGTAACCACCTGTTTTGGCAAGACCGCCGCCAGGATTTTTAATCAGGGAGCCTGCAATAATATCGGCTCCTGCTTCAATGGGTTCTCTTTCTTCAACAAACTCGCCGTAACAATTATCAACGAACACGATCACATCTGATTTGATTTCTTTTACGAAAGATATCAACTCTTCTATTTCAGTTACTGTGAAAGATGGACGATCCGCATATCCTTTTGAGCGTTGAATACCGATCACTTTCGTTTTTTCTGAAATCGCACGCTGAACTTTCGGGAAGTTAATAGCGCCTTCAGGAGTCAGATCTACATGTTTATACGAGATGTTGTAATCTTTTAAAGACCCTTCACCAGTTCCCCTGATCCCTACAATTTCTTCGAGCGTATCATAAGGTTTACCAGTGATATAAAGCAGTTCATCTCCAGGGCGAAGCATACCGAATAAAGATAGAGTGATCGCATGAGTACCAGAGATGATTTGCGGCCTAACGATTGCAGCCTCTGCTCCAAAAACATCCGCATACACTTTTTCGAGAGTATCTCGACCAGAGTCATCGTATCCATAACCGGTTGAAGGATGAAAATGATGATCTCCTACTTGATTGTTTTGAAATGCTTTCAAAACTTTTAGCTGATTAACTTCACAGATCTCATCAATCAGCTTATGTTGTTTTGTAATACGTTCTGTTACTTTTTCTGTTGTACGTTTCAGTACCTCTTCATTTTGAAACTGTGAATACATGTTATTCTCCTTTGTTGCTGATGGACGGAATGGAAGAGGAAGATAATGCGTATCCCTTGCATTCATAAACCAACTCTTCTTTATTAAATTCTTGCGTAATTAGAATTGTTTCTCCGCGAAGTTGTGATAAAAGCTTGCCATCATGGGCCGGAACTTTCACCTCATAAAAAGTCATCTGTTTCATCACTTCTTTTTCAATCGTTTCAAGTAATAAGGAAATATCCGTACTCTCTAACGCAGAAATCGATATGGATGGACTCTCTGGAATAAAATCTTCTCCAAACTGGTCTTTTTTGTTATATACCGTGAGCATCGGAATATGGGATGCCTTTAGGTCACTTAATATACGTTTGACCGTTTGTTCATGTTGGTTACGGTCCTCACTAGCACCATCGATCACATGGATAAGAAGATTTGCTTCAGCCGCTTCTTCTAGTGTAGACCGGAAGGCAGCGATCAATGACGTAGGCAGATCTTGAATAAAACCTACCGTATCCGTTAACAGCATCTGAAACCCTCTTCTCAGTTTTACTTTTCGCGTCAACGGGTCAAGCGTTGCAAATAGTTGATCTTCTTCATAGCTATCAGCTTCTGTTAATTTGTTAAAGATCGTTGACTTCCCTGCGTTCGTATAACCAACAAGTGCTGCTTGAAAAGCGCCCTGGTGTTTGCGGCGTTCACGATATCTTTCTCTATGGCTTACAACTGAGTTGATCTGTGTTTTCAGTTCGTGTATACGAAACCGAATGTGACGTCTATCCTTTTCAAGCTTGGTCTCACCAGGACCACGAGTTCCGATACCTCCACCTAACCTAGAGAGACTAGCGCCTATTCCTGATAATCGAGGCAATAAGTATTCAAGCTGAGCAAGTTCTACTTGAAGCTTCCCTTCTCTAGTCTTTGCACGTTGAGCAAAGATATCTAATATGAGCTGCGTACGATCAATAACTCTTGCTTTGAAATGAGACGACAAGTTACGAACTTGAGAAGGAGATAACTCACTGTTAAATATAATGATATCTGCTTCAAGCTCTTCTTCTAAAGTAATAATCTCTTCTACTTTACCTTTTCCGATAAATGTAGCTGAATCATAACGGTCCCTTTTTTGTGTAACAACAGCACAAACTGTTCCTTGAGCCGTTTTCGTTAAAGATTTTAATTCTTCCATTGAATAAAAAAAACGCTCGTCGTTCTGCCGTGGAAGCTGACATCCGACGAGTATCGCTTTTTCATGAACTGAATCATTGTTTTTGTTCAAATTTGCGATCCCTGCTTTCCATAGTCTCCTTTCATCATATCAAATCGAATCACGTTCTTCTAGCACAAGGTCATCACTTTGAATCGTCATCAATGCTCTTCTATCTTGGTTGCTTTCGTTCAAGAGCCTGACAGATTGTCTTCTGACCGCTTTTTCAACCATATTACGAATGTATCTTCCGTTTGAAAACGAACCTGGATTACTTTGCTTTATCCGTTCGATGTGACTTTTTAGCTTCCATTCACAATCTCTTGTCAGCATGTATTCTCTTTCTGTGATCATTCTCTTTGCGATCTCCATTAATTCCTCTACAGAATAATCAGGGAACGAGATAACAAGTGGAAACCTAGAAGGTAAGCCCGGATTAAGTTTTAAAAAGCGATCCATTTCTTTTGGGTAACCAGCCAATATCAAGATGAAATCGTGCTGCTGATCTTCCATCGCTTTTACAAGTGTATCGATCGCCTCTTTTCCAAAGTCTTTTTCTCCACCGCGGCCTAAAGAATACGCTTCATCTATAAACAATATTCCTCCACTAGCTTTCTTTAGGAGCTCTCGTGTTTTTTGAGCGGTATGCCCAATGTATTCTCCAACTAGATCAGCCCGCTCAGCTTCGATCAGATGACCCTTTGAGAGTACTTTCATCTCATGAAACAAAGTCCCCAACTTTCTAGCTACGGTCGTCTTTCCGGTGCCTGGGTTACCTTTAAATAGCATATGAAGAGCTTGTTTTTCAGCTTTTAACCCTAACTCCTGACGGCATTTATTAATATGAAGCCATGCATAGATCTCTTTAACATGAAATTTCAAGTCTTCCATTCCGACTAAACGGTTCAGATCTTTTTCCATCTTGATGAGAGGTTGGTGCTTTTCAATTGTTTTCTCTTTTTTTCCTGCAAGTGCTGCTCCATCATCGATCTTCGACTTTTCACTCGCTTGATTTAAAACGATATTGATCTGCCTTTGCTTTTTTATCGCAATAGGTTCATTCAAAAGGAACCACCTCACTTTGCCAGTCAAATCATAATACGCAACAACATCCGATCCCGTGACAAATGCCTATACAATTTCTTGATCCACTGTTATCAATTTATGTTGAAGTCTTATGATCTACTACAAAGACAAGCTTTGTTTTTAGAATGAGTATATATTAACTGCATTGTAAGCGTTTTCTATTTTCAGATGAATAAAAATACTCAAGTATGCAAGATTTCCGTGTTATGTTAAATACTGTGAAAAAGTACGAATCGAATGGACGAAGAAATTATGCATATTAAACTACAGAAAAGCTTGTTTATACTAATGGGATTGTTTTTAACAGCGATTGGCATCAAATTATTAAACATTCACACGTTAACGTTTGGCGGTACAGCAGGGATCGCTACTCTTATATCATTCATGACGAATTGGACATGGGGCATTCTATTCCTAATTGTAAACTTACCCTTTTTTATTCTTTCGATTAAAAAACTGGGTTGGAATTTCTCACTTCTAACGTTTCTTTGCATCATACTCATCTCTGCCATCTCAGATCTAATGGATTATCTTACGCTTCCACTAATCTCTCCGATCGCAGCTGCGATCGTTGCTGGAAGTCTGATAGGTATAGGTGTTAGTTTTGTATTAAATTCAGGGGCATCATTAGGCGGCATACACATTCTCGCTCTATATTTAGAACAACAATCTAATATTAATCGAGGGATATCCTTGTTTGTCACAGATTTTATTATTGTGTCATCTGCTGTAGTCATGTTTGGATTTAAAAATGCTTTAATATCAATCATTGCAATCACTGTCGCTTCCTTCTTAACAGGAAGATTAAAAAGCACGGTCAAACCCTCAGAAGTCGAGTATCAAACTTCTGATTCAAAATCACTTCAAAACAGCTAAGAGCATTCTCCATCAACGGAGAATGCTCTTTTCATTTCTTTAAGAAATAATTTGTTAACATATTTATTATTATGTTAACACACTGTCTATCCATGTCATTTTCTGCGCTTGCTTAGGAAATAAAATGTGTCTTATTCGTAAAGATCATTTCGAATGGATGTATCCTCTTCATGCATGTCTTGCCTCTCAGTGGACTTCAACTGCCCTTTTAATGGCTTTATTTTTCCGATTAGAATCCCAAGTTCATTATAAACTCCACTCTTTGAGTCATGTTTGCTGTGTGATGCAATATTCCCTAACCTCTTGATCTGCGCTATCTTATCCGGATCGGTGGTAATGGCTGCATTTCTACCATGTGCATTTCCTTTTAATCCGTTATAAACCGCTTTACGCAGCTGGTCGTTTTCTTCTCCAGGTGAAACAGGCTCAGAAGGAACGATCCCAACTAGTGTGTAAATACCACTCACAATCACATAAGCCTTATCCACACCGTTTACTTTTTCCGCTAGATGAACAAGATCTTTTGATTGATGAACTTCATCAGACTTTTCTACAACTAATGGTGAATCTATCTGTGTATTCGGTTTTCGTTCTGATGTATCATATTTCACTTGCTCAGTATCAAGGGTTTCATCTCCCGAACCGGTTTTGCCTGAACACGCAGTTAAGAAAAGAGCTGAAGATAGAACGATCATTCCTGATTTCCACATATCTAACCATCCTTTTTTCCATAGTTTCCATTGGACTTTGTAGAAATATGCAAAAAAAAGACGCTTTGTTATAATGGGAAAAAGAGGTTATAGGAGGCAATTATGGAAGAATATCCACACTTACCCGAATATGCCGATTCATATATTGTTTACTTACAGAAGAAAGATCGCACGAAGAGCACGATTAAACGATATTATTATGATCTTTTAGATTTTTTTGCATGGGTTAGAGTTATGAAGGAGAATGATGACCTACATACGATACAACACTTAGATGCTGTAACGTTAAATGAGTATTTTCTTTTTCTTTCTGAACAACGAGAATATCGAACGGCTACGACCAAACGAGTTTTTACCGTTATTAAAAGTCTCTTTTCTTTTCTACATGCCCATAGGAAGATTGTGTTTAATCCTTTTTCTGAACTGGAACAAACACTTAAAGAAGACATTCATTTTACGGATGATGATTTTATTTCAGAAGAAGAATATAAAATCCTATTTCAAACACTCTCTTCTTATGAGGGTTTAACGGAGAAACAACAAAAATTCAGGCACCTCTTGATTAAGAGAAATGAAGCGATCCTTTCTCTTCTCTATCGTTATGGCATTACACTGCAGGAAATCACGAATATTGAAATGAAACATGTTCATTTTACACAACATGAATTAACCGTGATCAACAAAAATGAAACAAGATTGATCTTACTTGACGACGAGACACTTCAACTATTATATCATTACAAAGAAGATATCCCAGAAAGTATCCGACCGAGAAAATATTCTTCTGATCATTTCTTTATCGCGTTTGATTATCAAAGAGGAACGTATCGGTTTGATTATGGAAAGTATGAGCCAAAACCGTTAACGGTCATCGCTATTCAAAAGATGCTGAGACAAGAGATCCGTCGCTCTTGCCTGAGAGAAAGAATCAGCTCCCAGCACCTGAGAAGAACGGCTATCTTAAATCTTTTAAAAGAAGGGAAAGCTGAAGAAGAAGTTCAAATATGGTTTGGATTAAAATCAAATCTCACTCTGAACCGCTATGAAGCCTATTTAGAAACAACTGAAATGAAAAAGAGATGAACAAGGAATAGACAAATATATGTGTACCAATTAAAAACTCCCTATCAACCTTATTTAAGGACAATAGGGAGAGTTTTTTTATTCATTTGTATTTGCAGAAGACAAATCGACATTTCGGTGTGGGGTAAACGTTGAAATGGCATGCTTGTAAATGAGGTGCTGTTTTCCTTCTGCCTCTAGAACAACAGTAAAGTTGTCAAACCCCTTCACTAAACCTTTAAGCTGAAATCCATTCAGCAGATATACGGTCACATAAATGTTTTCGCGACGTAACTGGTTTAAGTAATGATCCTGTAAATTGATTGATTGCTTCATGTGAACAGATCCTCCTCTTTGGGCATTACCCTTATACATTCTCGGAAATTTCTAATTTCCCTTCAACAAAGTGCTGAATTTCTTGAAATTTTTTGTGAAAGGGATCTTCGTCCATGCTAAACCATTCAACATCCATCTGGTTGCGAAACCATGTGTATTGCCTTTTTGCATATCGCCTGGAGTCTCTCTTTAACAAAGTGATCGCTTCTTTTAAAGTACTTTCCCCTGAAAGATATGGAAAAAACTCTTTGTAGCCTATCGCTTTAGCGGCCAGACTGTTCGTTATGTCTTGTTCAAAAAGCATTCTTGCTTCGTTTATTACGCCTTGTTGTACCATAAGGTCCACTCTTTCGTTTATGCGTTGGTATAAACGCTCTCGATCCATCGTCAACCCAACCAAAGCTAATTGATATCGAGATACCCCATCGCTCCCATTCTTTCCTTGTTCAATTGAGGGAGCATTTCCTGTCGTATAATAGATTTCTAGAGCTCTTATCACTCGCTGTACATTGTTCGGATGAATCTCTTTCGCACGCTGTGGATCGACTTTGAGCAGTTCTGCATGCAATACTTCTGAACCTTCGATCTCTGACTTTCGTTGAAGTTCGTCTCGCAATTGGTTATTTCGATTCGCTTCAGAGAATTCATAGTGATGAGTGACAGCTCTAACGTATAATCCCGTTCCACCTACAAGTATTGGAACCTTACCTCTTTGATTAATATCTGATATTCGTTCTCTAGCCAGTTTCTGAAACTCCGCAACTGAAAATGATTCTGTTGGATCTTTAATATCGATCAAATAATGAGGGATACCTTCTTTTTCTTCCTCAGTAATCTTGGCTGTTCCGATGTCAAGTCCTCTATAGATCTGCATAGAATCGCCGCTTATGATCTCACCATCTATCGCTTTCGCCAGTTCGATACTGGTTTTTGTTTTTCCAACAGCCGTTGGACCTATGATCACTACTAATTTTTCTTTCATGGTTTACTCCTACATCACTCTTTTGAACATCTTCTCAAGTTCATATGTTGATAGATGAATCGTTATTGGTCTTCCGTGTGGACATGTGTACGGATCTTCTGATGTTCGCAACGATTCTAATAAAGCAAAGATCTCATCGTTCCTTAAATGGTGATTAGCTTTTATCGACCCTTTACACGACATCATGATTGCTGCATCTTCTCTTAATTTTTCAATATCGATCCTTCTATGATCTAGTACCTGCTGGATGATGTCCAGTATGATTTCTCTTTCATATCCCTTTGGAAACCATTGCGGGTGCTCTCTTACGATAAACGTATTCTGTCCAAACATTTCTAAAAACAGCCCCACTTCACTAAGAGTCTCTAAGTGACTTTCTAAAAAGGCAGATTCACTTGCTGTAAATTCAAAGGTATAAGGAACTGCTAACAGTTGAGTTTCTCTATCCACTTTTCCTACTTTTTTTCTGAAATATTCATATTTAATGCGTTCTTGTGCAGCGTGTTGATCGATGAGATACAATCCGTTCTCATTTTGAGCAAGAATATATGTTCCGTGCATCTGTCCGATCGGATACATGACCGGAATTTTATCAACTGACTCATCTTGACGCTGTTTCTGATCTAGATATTCTGGTGCTTGATTCATCTCGGGATGAAATGATTCCGCCGATACATCCACATTCTCGTTAACAGGAGGCGATGACTCTCTAATATGAGAAGGAAAATCATTGGTTTCAATTATTGAACGGTGGACACTTTGAGTCGTTGCTACATTTGCTGTTAAGTCAGTTTGAACTTCTTGCTCTTTCCTTTGATAATCGAAAGTAAATGAAGGTTGTTCTTCTCGATCATTCTCTCTTTGTTCTTTTTTCTTAAACTGAACATCTGGGATCAACTGCTGATTTCTGATCACTTTTCTGAGCTCGGTTTCAACGAGCTGTACCAGTTCCGTTTCTTTACTCAACCTTGCTTCATGTTTTGATGGATGTACATTAACATCAATAATTGTCGGATCCATCTTAACTGATAGAATGGCGATTGGAAAACGACCGATAGGCAGAAATGTGTGATAAGCATTCTGTACAGCTTTTGAAAGCGCAAAGTTCTTAATATATCTAGCGTTCATAAAGAAGGACATATACTGACGGGACGCCCGGTTTATTTCGGGTTTTGCTATATAGCCTGTTACTTCATAATCTAGTGAAGAAAAAGAGACTGAGATCATGTTTTTGGCAGTTTGTATCCCATAAACAGATGCTATGATCTGTAGCAGATTTCCGTTACCAGAGGTGTGCAATAGCTCTTTTCCGTTATGCTTTAAACGAAAAGAAACATCTGGGTTAGCAAGAGCAAGTCTGTTCACAAGATCACTGATCGTTCCCAGTTCTGTCTGAATGGTCTTCACATGCTTCAACCTGGCTGGTGTGTTATAGAATAAGTTACGAACAGTAAGGTCTGTTCCTTTTCTGCTGTTCGTCTGTTGCTGTTTTACGATTTTACCGTTCTCAATAAATAGATAAGCACCTGGTCCCTCACCTGTTGATGATTTAAGTTCTACTTGAGAGACAGAAGAGATACTCGGTAATGCTTCCCCTCTAAAACCCATGGTACGAATATGGATTAAATCTTGTTCACTTTTAATCTTACTCGTGGCATGTCGGTTAAAAGCGAGCACGCAATCTTCCGGCTCGATTCCATCCCCATTATCTAGAACACGAATGAGTGCTAACCCACCTTCTTCAACTTCGATCTCTATTCTCGTCGCGTGCGCATCGATTGAATTCTCGACAAGTTCTTTAACAACAGAGGCTGGGCGTTCTACAACTTCACCAGCAGCGATCTTATTGGATAGATGTTCATCTAGCTGTACAATTTTGCCCATATGTCACGCCTCCTTTATCTTACTTTTTTCTGCAGTTTATATAGCGCGTTCATTGCATCAAGAGGAGTCATCTCTAATACATTTAAACTTCTTAACTCTTTGATTAACTCTTGCTCTTTAGGGTCTCTTCTGTTCGTCGACTCCTCTTTTTCTACAAAAAGACTTAGCTGACTTTCTTGGAGAACCTCTTCTTTCGTAGCTGATACTTCCTGAATGGGAAGCACCTCTCGTTTTTCTTGATTTTCATAAGTTTGTAAGATCGTTTTTGCTCTGGAGATCACAGCTTCTGGAAGTTCAGCGAGCTCTGCCACTTGTATACCAAAACTTTTATCTGCTTGTCCGTCAATGACTTTATGCAGAAATACAAGACTGCCATTCTCTTCAACTGCACTTACAAACACATTCTTTAGTGAGTGAAGAGACTCTTCTAAGACGGTAAGTTCATGATAATGAGTAGAGAAGAGTGTTTTGGCAGCTATTTCTTCATGAATAAATTCGATGATAGATTGCGCTAATGCCATACCATCATACGTGGAAGTTCCTCTGCCGATCTCATCTAGAAGAATCAAACTATTTTCAGTAGCACTCGTTAGGGCAAAGTTCGTCTCTAGCATCTCGACCATGAACGTACTCTGTCCGCCCACTAGATCGTCAGCTGCTCCAATACGCGTGAAGATCTGATCAAACATTGGAATTTCAGCACTCTCTGCCGGAACAAAACAACCGATCTGCATCATAACAGCCGTAAGTGCTAACTGGCGCATATACGTACTCTTACCAGCCATGTTTGGACCCGTTATAAGGAGCATGTTTCTATCATTATTTAGAACAATGTCATTAGGAACGTATTCTTGTGCATCCATCACTTTCTCAACAACAGGATGTCTGCCGTTTTTAATATTTACGATTCCATCCTCTGAAACGGTCGGTCTTACATAACGATACTGCTCACTGATCGCTGCAAAAGATTGCATAACATCGAGTTCAGAAATGGCTGATGCAAGTTCTTGCAGTCCAGGGATAAACTGCTTTACATATTCTCTTACTTCTAAGAAGAGCGTATATTCTAATCCAGAGATCTTCTCTTCTGCTTCTAAGATGATTCTTTCTTTCTCTTTTAGTTCTGGGGTAACATATCTTTCTGCATTAGCGAGCGTCTGTTTTCTTTCATAACGATCTGGTACTTGCGAAAGATTAGATTTTGTTACCTCAATATAGTAACCAAAGATCTTGTTAAATCCAATCTTAAGAGACTTAATACCTGAAGCTGCTTTTTCTTGCTGCTCAAGAGATGCAATCCATGCTTTACCGTTGCTGCTCGCATCTTTATATTGATCAAGTTGCTCATTGTAACCCGCTTTAATGAGTCCGCCTTCTTTAATATGGATAGGTGCATCATCATGAATGGCAGAATCTAAATAGTCTGCGAGTGTTTTATGTTCATTCATCTTCGCATGAAGTTCGAGTGCGTATTTTCCTTCGATACTCCTGAGCTTTTCTTTTAAGGCCGGAACACTGAACAGGGATCTTTTCAGTTGTACAAGATCTCTAGGACTAGCGTTTCCATAAGATATTTTAGCTATCAACCGTTCCATATCATAAACAGACTTCAATTGTTCTTTGATCTCTTCACGAGTAAAAAATTCTCCGATTAAGTTTTCGACGAGCTGCAGCCGCTTCTCGATCGTTTCTTTTACGAACAAAGGCTCTTCCACCCATTGTTTAAGCTTTCTAGCACCCATTGCTGTCATCGTGGCATCTAACAGCCACAATAAAGAACCTTTTTTCCCTTTTGCTCGTATGGATTCTGTTAATTCTAAATTTCGTTTTGAAAACGCATCAAGCTTCATCCTTTTATCGTTCTGCTGAAACTCCACCGCTTTTATATGGTGAAAAGATCGCTTTTGCGTATGAGTTAGATAGTGGAACAACCGTCCTATAGATCGTAATAAAACAGGATCTGAGATCGTCTGAACAAGATGATCAAACTGACTGTCTACAGAACTCTCTTCCTGTATAGAAACCGAAGCTTGTCCTGTCTGCGTAACTGTGTTCGTCCAAGCATCGTACAATTCTTTGTTTCCAACAATCTCTTTTACACCGTGACTTAAAAGTAATTGTATGAACGATAACTGATTTCCTTCATATGTATATCCCTTCAACTCACCTGTTGAAAGATCGCAAAGAACGTATCCATAAGAATCGTTTTCTTTTTCTATCGATACAAGAAAATTGTTCTCTCTATCATGAAGAAGATGGTCATCGATAACCGTTCCTGGCGTTATAATCTGGATGACTTCACGTTTCACTACCCCGACAGATAGTTTAGGATCTTCTACTTGTTCACAGATTGCTACTTTATGTCCATTCTCAACTAATGTTTTTATATAACCGGCTGAAGAATGATAAGGGATCCCGCACATCGGAATTCGATCTTGAGAGCCGCCATCTCTGCTTGTTAGAGTGATCTCGAGGATTTGAGATGCTCGAACTGCATCTTCAAAAAACATTTCATAAAAATCTCCTAGACGGAAAAATAAAAAGGCATCCTGATGAGCTGCCTTGATTGATAAATATTGTTGTATCATTGGAGTATATTGAGCCATAATTTCACCTTTTTCATAACATTTCAATGTCGCTATTATAACATAATTCACAGCATCTATCGTTTTCTCTGCATGAAAAAAACGGGAAGCTCTCTCCCGTTTATTATTCTTCCAAATCACCTATTAAAAAGTTCGGATCCAGGTCTTCAAAATTCTCATCTTCCACATCATATTCCCAATCTCTAGTCTCTACATCATCAAAACCGTCCGGGTTCACATACACACAAACTTTTGTTTCCCCGATAATTTCACAAACGAACTCTCTTTCTACTTGAACGATCACTTTATTTCCGTTTGGAGAGATCGTCGCTTCTAACGTATTAGTCTCTTGAAGTGCACGGCACGTAACTTCATATTGATTGCCTAACGCATTCTTATCTCTTACACTAAGATCCACTTTGTCTACAAAATGGATGGTCTCTGTTACAACTTCCGTACGAGTATTATCATTGTATGAATACCACACGTTGATATCATAGCTTCCTTCTACATCTACTGCTTCACCATTCCGCTTCGGTTTATATGCATGGTTGATGATCCAGCATCCTAAAATGCTGCTCGGACGATGACTCGGTGCAATGGTATGCGTTGCCTGAGAAAATTTTCTCCCTTTGCCGCAGACCGCTTTTGTGATGATTTCTCTGTAAGTCAACTCTTGTTCTACACGTCTTGACATACATGAATCCCTCCTCTACCAATCTCCATACAGTATATGCTGGGCGGATGCCTATTGTGCCTTCATTTAATCGAAACACAATTAGTCTAAGTATATGGGCGTTTGTTGTCCAATGTTCTCAAAATATTATATCGATGAACGGTACGTGAAATTATTTTCGCGTTTTTATTGCTTTTGCAAGTGGTTGATTATCCCTCTAGGATAATCTCTTTACGGGTATGTAAGTCTAAAGCGCAATGCGGAATTTGTCGAGGTTTGTAGACTCGTGGATAAATGGGGAAAACTTTTGGATTGAGAGCCAAATCTCGTGGATAAACAGCAGAAACTTTTGGATTGCATACCAAAACTTCTGGATTGAATGAACCTGATACCTCTATGGGTATGTGCGAAACACCCAATAAACTCGAATGAATCTCAAATAAAAACACGATGTCTACAAAAGACATCGTGTTTCTGGTTAGTGACAGCCGCAGCCGCCTGGAGAACATCCTTCTTGAGAACCTGTTGTTCCTTTTAAAAGGTCTCCCCCTGTTGATTCAATGATCTCATCTGTAACTTTGTTTGAGATCGTATGTGAAACCATCTGTAAGATATCATTCACATCGCTTTGTGATTGTTTGAACTCTTGCACAACTGGAATACTATCAAGCTCAGCCATCAGAGCATCGATCTTTTCTTCTACTTCTCTTGATGCTTCATGCTTTTGATAATGTTGAAGATTAACAGCTTGTTTTTGCAGATTCTTAATCTGTCCCATCAATCTTGCTACATTTGAATTCGTATTGATCTGAGCTTCTGCTTTTTTAAAAAAATCAACTTCATCAGTTGTTGCGATCATTTTTGCAAGTTCTTTTGCTTTTCCCAAGATTTCTTCTTTTGTATATGTGCTCATTAGCCTACCACCTCTGATTTTTCTTCTACCCATTCGCCGCCAAGGTTCCATGTTTTCGCATCGGTAATCTGAACATTGACAATTTCTCCTATTAAGTGCTTAGGAGCTTTAAAGTTTACCACTTTGTTGGAACCCGTGTGACCTGTTAGTACATCAGGATTCTTTTTACTTTCTCCCTCAACTAGCACTTCCACAACTTTACCAACATATGCTTTGTTCTTTTCTAACGAAATATCATTCAGCATAGCGTTTAGCCTCTGCAGACGCTCTCGTTTCACTTCCATCGGAACATTATCTTGCATCTTTGCAGCTGGAGTGCCTTCACGAGGTGAATAGATAAACGTGTAAGCAGCATCATACTGCACTTCTTTAACTAGAGATAACGTCTCTTGGAACTGTTCTTCCGTCTCATTCGGAAACCCAACAATAATATCCGTAGTTAATGCTACATTCGGCATTGCAGCTTTGATCTTGTTTACAAGTTCTAAATAATGCTCACGTGTATATTTACGAGCCATTAATTTGAGCACATCGCTGTTTCCGTGTTGAACAGGCAAGTGCACATGATCTACGATGTTTCCACCTTTAGCGAGAACTTCAATCAATCGGTCATCAAAATCTCGAGGGTGACTTGTTGTAAAACGAAGTCTAGGAATATCAATCTTACGGATCTCATCCATTAGATCACCTAGGCCATACTCTAGATCTTCAAAATCTTTACCGTATGCATTCACGTTCTGACCTAGGAGCGTTACTTCTTTATATCCTTCTCTTGCAAGCTGCCTTACTTCTTCGATGATATCTTGCGGATAACGACTTCGTTCTTTTCCTCGTGTGTAAGGAACGATGCAATATGTACAGAATTTGTCGCAGCCGTACATAATGTTGACCCAGCCTTTAACGTTCCCTTTACGCTTTCTAGGAAGGTTCTCAACGATATCTCCTTCTTTAGACCAAACTTCGACCACCATTTCTTTTGAGAATAATGCATTCTCAATAATTTGAGGCAGACGATGTATGTTATGAGTTCCAAAGATCATATCAACTTGAGGGTATGTGGAAAGTATACGGTTAACAACAGACTCTTCTTGTGACATGCATCCACAGACCCCTAGCAGAAGATTAGGGTTGTTCGCTTTCGTATGTTTCAAATGTCCCAATTCGCCAAACACTTTGTTCTCTGCATTTTCTCGAATGGCACATGTATTAAGCAGGATCACGTCGGCATCCTCTGTAGAATATGTGGTTTCATAACCCATTTCATTCAGAATTCCTGCCATAACTTCTGTATCATGCTCGTTCATCTGACAACCGTACGTACGAATATAAAACTTTTTGCCAACTCCAATATTTTTTAGATTTTCCGGAATCGAAAAATCTTTTAATATTTGAACTTGTTCTTTACCACGCTTTTTCGCGTCTTTTAAAGAAGGCGGTGCATACGTAGATTGAAAGTATTGTGAGTAGTCTCTTTCTTTATTATTCGTCTTTACTTCTTGATTGTCTTTCGTAGTATCCAAGACATCTTCACTCCTTATTGCCTTTACTGCTAGGTAATCCGTTCATAAATAATCTAGTATTTCATCCAACTGTAACATTATATCAAAAATTGGATTATAGTTAAACTTGTAATCGTTTTAGTTTACATAATATAATTACGGTTTATTAATAATCTTATATAATGTGGTCAATAAAAAAAGTTGACCTTAAAAAGCTTACTAATGCGCCTTTAAAGTCAACTTTACAAGTATCTAAATAATATTTAATTCTTTTCCTGCTTTTTTAAATGCATCCAATGCAGCTTGTAGCTCCTCTTTCGTATGCTGAGCGGTTACAATCGTACGTACGCGAGCTTTTCCTTTAGCTACTGTTGGGAATGCGATACCTTGAGCGAATACACCATATTTTAATAACGTATCAGATAGTTTATGCGCAAGCGCGTCATCACCCACAAGTACTGGTGTGATAGGTGTCTCACTAACTCCTGTATTAAACCCTAGTTCTTTTAATCCCGCTTTAAAGAACTTCGTATTATCCCAAAGTCTTTCCATGTGTTCTGGCTCTTCTTCTAGAACGTCGATCGCGGCTGAACTCGCTGCGATTACGGCAGGCGGATGCGATGTGCTGAACAAGAACGGACGGCCTTTATGAATCAGATAGTCTCTTAATGTTTGCGTGCTTGCAATGTAACCTCCAAGTACTCCAATAGCTTTACTTAACGTTCCGACTTGAATATGAACGCGGCCGTTCAAGTTAAAATGATCGATTGTACCCCGGCCATTCGTACCTAATACACCACTCGCATGTGCGTCGTCTACCATTACGAGAGCATCGTACTTTTCAGCCAGTTCTACGATTCCAGGAAGAGGCGCAATGTTACCGTCCATTGAGAAAACACCGTCTGTTACGACAATTCTTTTTCTGAATTCTTGTGTCTCTTTTAACGCTGCTTCTAAATCTTCTAGATCAACGTGTTTGTAGATTCTTCTTTTCGCTTTTGTTAAACGAATACCATCAATGATTGATGCATGGTTTAACTCATCTGAAATAACAACATCTTGATCTGTAAGAATAGCAGAAAGAATTCCTTGGTTTGTTGAAAAACCAGATTGGAAGACGAGACATGCTTCTGTGTGTTTGAATTCAGCTAATTTTTTTTCAAATTCTTCATGCATGGATAGAGTTCCAGCAATCGTACGCACAGAACCTGTACCCACTCCAAATTCTTCAACAGCTTTTAAAGCTGCTTCCTTCATCTTCGGATGACTCGTAAGACCTAAATAGTTGTTGGAAGAGAGCTGGATTACTTCTTTTCCATTGATCACAACTTTTGATCCTTGCTCTGATTCAAGCGGTACAAGCTTTCTGAATGTACCTTCTTCTTTCATATGATCTAATTCTTCTTGCAGGTATTCAAAACCTTTCATCACGATGTTTTGCCCCTTTCGATTTTAAGGAATAAGAACTACTTTTCCGCAATTTCCTTTTATCATGAGATCAAAGCCTTCTTCAAACTTTTCAAGTGGAAGTGTATGAGTAATGATCGTTTCAGGATGCATGCTTCCTGACTGTAAAAGCCCTGAAACCTGTTGCCATGTTTCATACATTTTTCTTCCCGTAATTCCTTGAACTGTAACACCCTTAAATACTACATCGTTCGTTAAGTCGATCTCAACAGGTTTAACAGGAAGACTTAAGATTGAAACACGACCACCGTTTGTGATCATCTTAAATCCTTGGTCGATCGCAACTGGATGACCGCTCATCTCACAAACAACATCCACACCATTTCCATCCGTTAAATTCATCACTGTATCAACTGGATCGGTAGATTTAGGGTTGATCACTTCTGTCGCACCTACTTTTTTAGCAAGATCTAAACGATAATCGTTCAGATCGATAGCGATTACCTGACTTGCACCTGCTGCTTTCGCAACGTTAACCGCCATGACACCTATCGGGCCACATCCGATGACAGCCACCGTTTTACCAGCAACATCACCAGCTAACACAGTATGAACAGCATTTCCCATCGGCTCTTGAATCGATCCATGTTCAAACGGCATCTTAGGATCATTTTTCCAAATGTTCTCTGATGGCATTGCTACATACTCTGCAAAGCAGCCATGAGTATCAACACCGATGATCTTTGTGTTCTTACAGATGTGGAACTGTCCTTTTAAACATTGTGGACAAGAATGACAAACTATATGTGTTTCAGCCGATACGTGATCTCCAACAGAGACATTTGTAACAGCGCTTCCAACTTTTTCAACAACTCCTGAAAACTCATGTCCAAAAACATATGGCGTTTTCACACGACTCTGTGACCACTCATCCCATGTGTATATATGGACATCTGTTCCACAGATCGAAGTTGCTTTAACTTTGATCAGCACTTCACTTTCATTAATTTCAGGAATATCTACTGTTTCTAATCTAGCTCCATAACCCGCATGATGCTTAACTATTGCTTTCATTTTTCCTTGCACAGAAACACCCCTCACTGTAAACCTTAATAATCATATCCATCAATAATTGTACATGGATTGAACAACAAGGTAAAGAGCTGTGTCCATCCCACACGGACATTCGCGGATGCCAAAAAAAATTTAAAGTTTTTTTTTCTTAAAAGGTTTTTTCGTATATATAGGTGTATACCGTATAGAGTTCATTTGAGCTCCAGGACGTTCGCTTTAAAAAACTTTCGTAAGAAGAAAAAGATAGAAATTCATGCAGCACGATAAAAAATAAAAAAGCCCTTCTCCAAATTTAAGGAGAAGAGCTGTTTCTTACATGAATTCTGACATCAATTGATTAAACTTTTCTTCAGGTAAGTTCAGATCAACTTTTGCAAGTGCTTCTTTGCTGTATCCATGCGCAAGATCTTGATAAGAAGGTTTTACCTTATCTTGATAGATGATCCCTTTTACAAGGCCTTTGTTTTCCATTAGTGTTTGCATAGCCATCATACGGTTTGAAGAATCATAGCCTTCAATCGTGCTTAAAGATACGAGATGCTCTTTAAACCAGTCATATGTGTTCACTTTATTGTATGTCACACAGGGGGAGAAAACGTTGATCAATGAGAAGCCTTTATGGTTGATCCCAGCTTCGATGATGGAAGTTAACTCTTTTAGGTCAGTTGAAAAACTTTGAGCCACAAACGTAGCTCCAGCCGTTAAAGCGAGTTCCATCACACCAATCGCTGATTCTACAGAACCTTCTGGCGTACTCTTCGTTTTAAAACCAACATCAGATCGAGGTGATGTTTGTCCTTTTGTTAGACCATAAATCTGATTGTCCATAACAATATAAGTAATATCGATGTTTCGTCTGATCGCATGTACGGTGTGACCCATTCCGATCGCGAACCCATCTCCATCACCACCTGAAGCGATAACAGTCAGATCACGATTTGCCATCTTAACACCTTGTGCGATCGGCAGCGAACGGCCATGGATCCCATGGAAACCATAAGATTTAATATACCCTGAGATACGACCCGAACAGCCGATTCCTGACACAACAGCAAGGTCATCTGGTTCTAAACCTACATTTGCAGCTGCTCTTTGAATAGCTGCCTGTACAGAGAAATCTCCACATCCTGGACACCAGTTCGGTTTGATGCTGTTACGAAAATCTTTAAATGTAGCCATATTAAACCAGCTCCTTGCATTTCATGACAACTTCTGATGGCAAGAAAGGATTCCCATCATATTTTAATAAGTTCTTAACCTTCTCATGCTGTCCAACATTCATTTTTAAGATGTTCGCCAGCTGTCCTGTCGCGTTGTTCTCAACTACGATTACGTTCTTAGCTTTGTCGATCATCGATCTCATCTCATCGGCAGGGAACGGATGGATCAAACGAATATGAGCATGATTTACTTTTAAGCCATCTGCTTCTAAACGAGGGATCGCTTCTTCGATCACTCCTCGTGTTGAATTGAACCCCACTAAAAGAATATCAGCTTCTTCATGAGGAGCTTGTTTAACAACCGGTACGTTAAAACGCAGGTTTTGAAGTTTACGCAGTCGTTTATCCATCTGCTTTTGACGGTTTGCTGCTACTTCTGAAGGCTTTCCTGTCTCATCATGCTCAACACCCGTGACATGGTGGATACCATTCTTCATACCCGGGATTACGCGAGGAGAAATACCATCTTCAGTTACTTCATAACGCTTGAAGTACCCATCTTTATCGTCTGTTTCTGGAAGCTCTTCTTTTGGATCAAGCTTACCGCGACGAATCTCTACGCGGCTATAATCTAATGGTTCTACGGATTGCTTCCCAAGAGAAAGTTGAAGATCTGTAAGTAAGATAACAGGAATCTGATATTCTTCTGCAATATTTAACGCCTCAACAGCGTCATAGAATGCTTCTTCAACCGTACTTGGTGCCATAACCACTTTTGGAATCTCACCATGAGTACCATAGATCATTGCCATCAAATCAGATTGTTCTTGTTTTGTAGGCAGTCCTGTGGATGGACCTCCACGCTGTGTGTCTACAACAACTAAAGGAACTTCTGTCATCCCAGATAGACCTAAAGCTTCCATCATTAAGGATAGACCTGGTCCTGCTGACGATGTAATCGTACGAACACCTGCATAGTTCGCTCCGATCGCCATCGTACAAGCAGCGATCTCATCTTCTGTCTGAATTACCGTTCCGCCAAACTCTGGCAATTTTTTGATCAAGTATTCCATGATCTCAGATGCCGGCGTGATCGGATAAGCAGACATGAAACGTACGCCTCCTGCCACGAATCCTAAAGCAATCGCATCGTTTCCAATCATGAACATTCTCTTTTTGCCGTCTGCTTTATTTAATTGGAATCCATCGATCTGGCCACCAGATAATTCATTGAAACGATCTGCGCCTTTTTGGATAGCTTCCATGTTCTTTTCTACTACTTTTGCTCCTTTACGAGCAAAAATCTCTTCTACAACTTCTAAATAGCTTTCTACAGGAAGACCTAAAACAGCGCTAGTCGCTCCGATCGCTACCATGTTCTTCATAAGAGATGTGCCTAGTTCACTTGCAATCTCTGTAAATGGTACCGAATATAATCTTACATTAAGGTCTTCAGGAACTGTAGGATTGAATTTTGAATCTCCAATCACGACTCCTCCATCACGAAGCTCATGTACGTTTACATCGATCGTTTCTTGATCGAATGCTATTAAAATATCAAGATCATCAGAGATCGAACGGGTTTCACTCGTGCTTACACGAATCTTATTGTTGGTATGACCGCCTTTAATTCTGGAAGAAAAGTGTCGATAGCTATACAGATAGTAGCCTTGGCGGTTAAGTGCCATCGCAAAAATTTCACCTGTACTATCAATTCCTTCACCTTGCTGTCCGCCAACTTTCCAAGAAAGTTGATCAATCATGTACTCCACCCTTTCAGTAACCCAAACGTTAATTTTTTCAATCAATAGTTTGATTTAGTATGGTTCATGTTGTGTTGAACGCGCATTATCACGTTTACTTAAATTATGTACTAAACGTCTACAATTCTAGACTTAACTTCATAAAAATGCAAGTAATCGCCTAGCAAAATTCACACTATTACAAAAAATGTAAATAAAAGAAAGCGCTTTAAAATGCTTGGTACTCTCTTAGAATTCTATATACGTTTCCGCATTTCCTTCTCTTATTCTTTGCATACCTTCTAAAAAGAAAATAAGTCTATAAAACTAAAAACCTGCTTGCTCTTTTTGGTGAGCAAACAGGTTTCACTTTAATTAGCGCGGTTCAACAATTAATTTAATGGCCGTTCGTTCTTCCCCATCAATTAAGATATCTGTAAATGCTGGAATACAAATGAGGTCAACTCCGCTCGGTGCTACGAAACCTCGTGCGATAGCTACTGCTTTAACAGCTTGGTTTAATGCACCTGCTCCGATTGCCTGAATTTCAGCGCCTCCACGTTCCCGGAGAACACCAGCAAGTGCACCAGCTACAGAGTTGGGGTTAGATTTTGCTGAAACTTTTAATATTTCCATTGTTTTGAACCTCCTTCAGGATAGATACCTGTTCTACTATATTCATTGATTAAGGCTTGTATTCCTGCCGAAACAAAATTGTGCATTCTCTCTCTTATTTGCTGATTTGTTAAAGCAGCTGCCCTATGAATAAACCCCGGTATTCTAGTACCCTTAACAAAGTTCTTTCAAACCATAATGTGGTTTTTCCGGAAAAAAACTATGATTGACCTACTACTAAAACACCTGTTCTTGCGTATCTTCTCTTCTGATATCTTTATTCAAAAACATCATATCTCTTTCTAGTTAAGACATCTACCATATAAAAAAGCGATGGGATTGATCTCCCACCGCTTTGTTTGTTTATTTTGCGTATTCAACTGCTCGAGTCTCACGAATGACTGTAACTTTGATGTGTCCTGGATAGTCCAGTTCACTTTCAATCTTTTTCGTAATATCACGTGCTAGTCGGTATGATGCTACATCATCAATCATATCCGGTTTAACCATGATACGTATCTCACGGCCTGCTTGTATCGCAAAAGATTTTTCAACTCCATCAAATGATTCTGAAATCTCTTCTAACTTTTCAAGTCTGCGGATATACGTTTCAAGTGTTTCACGGCGTGCTCCTGGTCTTGCTGCAGAAAGTGCATCTGCTGCTGCAACTAGAGTAGCTATGATCGAAGTTGCTTCAGTGTCTCCGTGGTGAGACGCAATGCTGTTGATGACTACTGGGTGTTCCTTGTACTTCGTAGCAAGTTCCACACCAATGTCAACGTGACTGCCTTCTACTTCATGATCGATCGCCTTACCGATGTCATGAAGCAAACCAGCTCGTCTTGCAAGATGAACGTCTTCCCCTACTTCAGCTGCCATTAATCCAGCTAAGTAAGCCACTTCTGTTGAATGTTTTAGAACGTTTTGACCGTAACTTGTACGATACTTCAAACGTCCAAGAATCTTGATCAAATCAGGATGAAGTCCGTGAACACCAACTTCGAAAGTTGTCTGTTCTCCTACTTCGCGGATATACTCATCCACTTCTCGACGTGATTTTTCAACCATCTCTTCAATTCGTGCAGGGTGAATTCTTCCATCCTGTACAAGCTTGTCCAAAGCCATACGTGCAATTTCACGGCGGATCGGATCAAACCCAGACAGAATAACGGCTTCTGGAGTATCATCAATGATTAAGTCAATTCCAGTTAACGTTTCTAACGTCCTGATGTTTCGCCCTTCACGTCCAATAATTCTTCCTTTCATTTCATCGTTAGGAAGGTTTACTACAGAAACTGTAGTTTCTGCTACGTGATCGGCTGCACAGCGTTGGATAGCTAGGGAAAGAATTTCTTTTGCTTTCTTGTCCGCTTCTTCTTTTGCACGGTTTTCCATCTCTTTTACCATCATCGCCAACTCATGTGTCATCTCGTTCTCAGTTTCAGTCATGATAATTTGGCGGGCTTCATCCCTGGTAATGCTGGAAATGCGCTCAAGCTCTCGCTGTTGTTCTTCTAGCAATTCCTCCACTTTGCTTTCAATCTCTTCAATTTGTCGCTGTTTTTTGGTGAGAGACTCCTCACGTCGCTCTAAAGATTCCTCTTTTTTGTCAAGAGTTTCACTTTTTCTGTCTAGGATCTCTTCTTTTTGAACCAATCGATGTTCTTGTTTTTGAAGCTCGTTTCGACGTTCGCGAATTTCGCGTTCAGCTTCGGTACGTAGCTTATGGATTTCATCTTTTGCTTCTAACAGCGCTTCTTTCTTGCTGGCGTCAGCATCGCGCTTTGCATCTTCAACAATTTGCGCAGCTGCTCGTTCTGCGCTTGAAATCTTCGCTTCAGCAATTGATTTCCTAACAAGATATCCGACAATAGCACCGACACCTAGTGAGACAAGCAAACTGGAGATGAATACTGCTAAACTTGGCATATTCCCACCTCCTCTTGCTTTCTGCTTTTCATACTGCATTTTTGGCGTCAATCGTCTTACATGTGCTGTGCACCATTCATGTCGTACAAATTCTATACATATCTTTTAATTTCATAAGAAATCAAAATATATCTTCATTTTATAGGTGTGCCAAAGGCTTGTCAAGAGAGTCAATCTTCTATAATAATTGCTTGACCTTAAAATAGCAAGGAGCATATTTTGCCTGTCATATCCGTTATTTTGAAACTGGTTTCGCATACCAGTTGCTTTTAGAAGGAGTTGATTTCCGTTCTAGTTGTTCGCTTTCTGCGGCGCTAGCGGTGAGCTACATATTAACTTTCTGTCTGCCCACCGTCCTATCCAAGTCTCATACGTTGCACTCCAATCAACTGTCACAAAAGAAACGAAATCTGAGGTTAAAAAAGAGCAAAAAAAAAGACCGGTCGTACTGACCAGTCTTCCCGATTGCTATTCTGTTAACTCAAATTCTTCTTCCGAGGAAGGAGCTTCCACTTCAGCAGTTGCTTTGCCTTCTAGCTGATAATAGTTGCGGATTTCTGCAACGATTGCTGATGCAATCTCAGGGTTTTCTTTTAGGAATTGCTTCGAGTTCTCACGACCTTGACCTAAACGTTCGCCTTCGTAAGAATACCAAGCACCGCTCTTTTGAACGATGTCAATGTCTGAACCGATATCCAGAATCTCACCTTGATAAGAGATGCCTTCTCCGTACATGATATCAACTTCAGCCGTTCTAAACGGAGGAGCTACTTTATTTTTTACAACTTTAATTTTTGTTTTATTACCAACAACGTCTTGTCCTTGTTTCAGCTGTTCAGCACGACGTACTTCCAAACGAACAGATGAATAGAATTTTAAAGCTCTTCCCCCTGGTGTTGTTTCAGGATTTCCGAACATAACGCCAACTTTTTCACGAATTTGGTTGATGAATACTGCGATGGTTTTCGATTTATTGATGGCACCTGAAAGTTTACGAAGTGCTTGAGACATTAGACGAGCTTGGAGACCAACGTGAGAGTCACCCATTTCCCCTTCGATCTCAGCTTTAGGAACAAGTGCAGCAACGGAGTCGATGATCAAAATATCTACTGCTCCACTTCTTACAAGAGCTTCAGCGATCTCTAGCGCTTGTTCACCTGTATCTGGCTGAGACAATAAGAGTTCATCAATATTAACGCCTAGTTTTTGGGCATATTCAGGGTCTAGTGCATGCTCAGCATCGATGAATGCAGCTTGTCCACCATTACGTTGTACTTCTGCAATAGCATGAAGTGCAACGGTTGTTTTACCTGATGATTCAGGACCATATACTTCGATAATTCTTCCGCGAGGATAACCACCGATTCCAAGTGCGATGTCCAAAGTGATCGATCCACTGGAAACTGTTGAAATTCGCTGTTCCGTTTGTTCACCCAATTTCATGATGGAACCTTTACCGAACTGCTTTTCAATTTGGCGTAGAGCCATATCTAGAGCTGCTTTTCTATCGCTCATTCAATTCACTCCTCAAATTCATTTTACATGTATTTTTGTTTCATTAATTCTGTTACTTGCTACTTCTCTATCATATCTCTTTTTTGTTCATTTGCCAATCATTTTACGAACATTTATTCGATTTTTTTATTGTCCTTCTTTGACCAATTGATTTAAATACCGAAATCCATGCTTAACCGCTCTTTCACGAATCCCTTTTCTTAAGCCTGCGAGTTTTATGGAGTGGGAATACGTTTGGTCATGTGTCGATATGCCGATAAAAACTGTTCCAGCAGGCTTGCCTTCCTGTCTATCAGGACCCGCAACACCAGTAAAGCTGATACCAATATCAGACTTTGTCTGCTTTTTAATTTCCTCTGCCATCCATTCTGCACATTGCGAGCTGACAACACCATGATCTTTGATTAAAGATTGAGGTACTTTAAGCATCGATTGTTTCAATGCGCTTGAATAAACGATGGTTCCTCCTTGAAACACAGAAGATGCCCCAGGAAAATCAGTGATAATTTTGCTGAATAATCCTCCAGTCAAGCTCTCTGCTGAAGCGATCGTCAGCTTATTATCTCGAAGAAGATCAAAAGTCTGATTCTCTAGCGTTTCGTCATCATAACCATAAAAATAAGAACCTGTACGGCTTAGAACTTCTTGTTCTACTTCATCCAGCAGTCTTTTTGCCTCAGTTTCTGAATGGTGCGATGCAGTAAGTCGAATCGTAACCTCATGTTCAGATGCTAGAGGAGCAATGGTAGGATTGCTTTGTTTCTCGATCAAATCCTGAAGCTTTGTTTCTAAGACCGATTCCCCAATCCCAAAAAATTTCAAGACTCTTGAATGAAACTTTGTCTGCACATCCATTTTAGAATAAAGAAAAGGAATTACATAGTTGTTGAACATGGGTCTCATCTCACTAGGTGGTCCAGGTAGGAGTATACACGTGTTGTTACCATGAGTAAACGCCATTCCGGGTGCCATACCGTTATCGTTTGGCAGTACGGCAGATCCTTCAATAATGAGAGCTTGCTTCTTATTGTTCGGTGTCATCTCTCGATTGGTTTGAACAAAATAATTGGTTATATACTCTAAAGCAGCTTCATCATGGACCAATTCCTTTTGAAATAGTTTGGCGATCGTTTCCTTCGTCAGGTCGTCTTTAGTTGGTCCAAGACCTCCCGTAAAGATGAGCAGATCCGATCTTGACCTGGCTGTTTGTATCACTGATGAGAGGCGGTTCTCATTATCGCCTGCTACTGAGTGATAAAAAACGTTGACTCCGATGTCAGCAAGCTCTTTTGAAATAAACTGAGCATTCGTGTTTGCGATCTGTCCTAATAAAAGTTCACTGCCAACTGCTATGATTTCTGCGTTCAACTCATACACGCTCCCTGATTGTATTCTCTGATTTCATATCATTCAAACTTATATATGTAAAGAAACGCTATCATTTCTTCACGATTTCTCCATTTTCACCTACAGCTAACAAAAAAACAGGAGTTTTCTGCTCCTGTTTTTTCTTCATTCTAGATTACTTTGATTTTAATAAAATATGTTTGCTGTTCACGAAATACTCCCAGCCAGAATATAAGGTAATCAGAGTTGCTGCCCAAAGACTGATCGTTGCAAAAGGAAGTCCGATCCATGCAAATGGTAGATTGTGAAGCAATAGAGCTGAAATCGCAATAATCTGTATCCACATCTTTAGTTTACCCATCTGTCCTGCTGCAATAACTTCGCCTTCTGCAGAAGCAACAGCACGGATTCCTGTAACAGCGAACTCTCGGCTTAGAATAACGATAACCATCCATGCAGGTGCAGCTCCAAGTTCAACTAAACCTACAAGTGCAGCTGAAACGAGCAGCTTGTCAGCTAATGGGTCCAAAAATTTCCCTAAATTCGTAACTAAGTTATATTTGCGCGCATAATAGCCGTCGACCCAATCAGTGCTAGATGCAAAGATAAAGATCAGCGCTGCTACAAAATGAGTGACAGGTAATTCTTCACCCGCTATCTTCCATACTCCCCAATCAAAATCGCCCAAAAGAACAATCATAAAGAGTGGAATTAAAAAAATCCTAGAAATGGTAATCTTATTAGGTAAGTTCAATGCAATTCCTCCAAAATACGGTCAAAATCAATTTTGTATTAACTATTGTTGAGCCTTACGAATCACAATTTTTTGATGGATCAGTTCAGTAGCTGGCACTGGATATGTGAATGCTTCTCCATTAATTTTAATAGATGTTACATGAGACGCGCCAATATTTAGTGTTACCTCTTTTGCAGAAGAAAGGTCGAAGGTTTCTGTTTGACCTTCTTTCATCTGATTATCAAAATAGCTTTTCGTAGTCTCATCTTGGATCCCTACATAACTAGGCCCTTTTGCACTAAGTTCCACAACCAGTTTATCCGTATCTTTCAAATCATAAGTTGTTACTTTACCGATCGTTTCAAGTTTCGTTAACGTTTGTTGTTTCTCTTCTTCTTTTGGAGCTTCAGATTTTTCTTCTTTCTCTTCAGAAACATCTTCTTTTTCTTTCTTTGTTCCTTCTTTTTTCTGTGGTTTGTTCTCATCTGCATCCAAAAGAACACCTGGTGAATCATTGCCGCTTTTCGCTTGATCATTTCCATCAGGAAGAAGCTTCCATACGACAAAGAGGACAACCACGATCAAAACTCCAATAAGTACGATCGGTATCAACCTCTTTAAAAGAGAATGATCTTCTGATACTCCGGACCGCTCTCTTTTTGAACGCGGTTCGAACTCTGTAGTTGGTTCTTTTGCCGATTTTGGTATCTCATGAGAATATTCATCAAAAATGGTCTCATAATGCAAACCTACAGCTTCACAATAATTTTTAATGAACGCTCGAGCATAAAACGATCCTGGAAGTACTTCATACTTTCCCTCTTCAATGGCTACAAGATATCTTTTTTGTATCTTAGTAGCTGTTTGAAGTTCCTCAAGTGACATTCCTTTTTCTTCGCGTTTTTCTTTTAATAACTTACCGAGTTCTGTCAACCTTCCCACCCACTTACGTCATTCTAAATTTCCGAATCCTGTTTGATCTTGTTTCAGAGCTTCATATGTAATTTCTTCATCACGATGACTCTTTAGCTCGATAATGTAGTCAAAATCATCAAGTGTATATTCCGTTTGCTGAACAAAAAGATCAGGATGTTCCACAACTTTCGCTGCAGGAAGCCTCATGATCTCTCGTATGAGCTGCCAATGTTTATCGTTCATATTACGTGCTGAAACCGCACCATCAATAATAAAAACATGGTCAGAATCGTATTCATCATCCGCAAGCATGCTTCTGACGGTCTGACGCAACAATGTGGATGAGATAAAGACCCAACGTTTATTCGCACAAACACTGGATGCTACGATACTTTCCGTTTTCCCAACACGGGGCATGCCTCTAACGCCGATTAATTTATGTCCTTCAACTTTATATAATTCAGCTAAAAAGTCAACTAATATCCCAAGTTCATCTCTTATAAAACGAAAGGTTTTCTTATCATCCGCATCACGTTCAATATATCTGCCGTGTCTTACAGCGAGACGATCACGAAGCTTCGGTTTTCTAAACTTGGTTACTGTAATATTGTCCATTGAATCTAAAATCGATTGAAGCCGGTTGATCTTTTCTTCGTTATCAATGATCAGAAGCATTCCACGACGCTCGTTGTCAACACCGTTAATCGTGACGATATTAATTCCAAGCATACCCAATAAGGAAGATATATCCCCTAGGAGACCCGGCCGGTTTTTATGTATCTCGTACTCTAAATACCATTCTTGCTCTCCCATAATTCATCTCCTTATTCTTTCAAAATGAAACAAAATTCTACATCTATTCTTGTTTCTAATAATAAATGATTTCAATTTATTATGAAAGCAAAATAAAAGGATGTTAAGAAAAATTTCTTAACATCCTTCACCATTTAGCGGCTTCCGTCGTTTTGAACTAGCTTTACCATCATGTTTGCGATGGCGTGTCTTTCGTTTTCATCGGCCACTTTCCAAAGATCGGCAAGAACTTTTTCTTCCTCGTTTTTTGGTTCTACGTGGTTCGCTAAGTAGCCACCGATCTCAGTTGCTAAGTTCGAGATCGTATCGTGGTTCATACCTTCGTGTTCCGCGTGATTTAAACGCTCTGCCAAGAAATCTTTCCATTGACCAAAGTTGTCTAATACAGACATGCTGTCTCCTCCTTCAAGGTTGATACAGCATTAATATCTCTTAGTTTCATGCTTTTTATACATGTTTTTTTAAGTAAACCACGATCCGTTGATCGAAAGGATATGACCAGAGATATAATCCGCTTTTTCGCTCATTAAAAATTCAACAGCATGAGCAACTTCACGTGGTTCCCCAAACCGCCCAGCAGGTATATCGTCAGCCAATGAACGCTTCTCTTCATCTGTAAACTGGTCCATCATAGGAGTGGATATCACTCCTGGAGAGATGCCATTTACTTGTATATGGCTCGGAGCTAATTCTTTTGAGAGAGCTTTAACAAACGTATTCAATCCGCCTTTTGCGGCAGAATAGACCGTCTCACATGCAGCCCCTACTTCTCCCCAAACGGATGTGATCATGATGATCTTTCCAGATTTTTTTTGAATCATGCTAGGCACAATCGCCTTCGACAGTGAGATCGCACTTAAAAGATTCAACTGCATCGTCTCTGTTATAGATTCTTCGGTAAAATCCGTGAGAAGGCCAAAATGAGCAGAGCCAGAGTTATATACGAACACATCTAGGGGAACTTGAATTTGATTCCATAGATCTTCTGACCCGCCTGCTTTAGACAGATCAGCACATACCATTGAAACAGGTACACCGTATTTGTCCTTCAATTCTTTCTGAAGCTTTGCTGCAGCGTTTTGATTGGTGTTGTAATGAAGATACAACCGAAAACCATTTGATGCTAACATATGACTGATCTCGCTTCCGATCGCTCCTGATGCTCCTGTGACAAGCGCGTTTTTCAATGTTAATCCCTCATTGCTGTAAAAAAACACCCTACCTCAGCAGGATGTTTTTAAATTTATTATGACTTCTTTTTTTGTACTTGGCAAACGGTCATGGCTTCTTTTTTAAAGTGGTCTTGTAAGACGCCTTCCACATCACGAACAGTCAGCGATTCAAAAACGGGGATCACATCAAACAAGTCCATCTCATTGAACGCATAGCGAGTGAATTGATTCGCAATAAACTCCGGTGAGTTCAATGATCGTAAAAAAGCACCGATCTTCTTTTTACGAGCGCGATCAAATGAACCTTCATCAATCGAGTGTTGTTTAAAGTCTTCAACCATACCTGAGATTCTTTCAACAAATTCATCCGGAGATCCAGTATCTCCTCCAAGCATGCTGAATCCAAATCCATTCTCTTCTGTGTAATCAAAAGAGAAGGTCTGGTCGATCAACCCTTCCTCATACAATGTTTCATAATTCGGAGAGCTTTTTCCGAACATCATCTCCAAAAGAAGATTTACACTTAGTTCATGTTTCATTAACTCTTTTCCTTGACGATTAGGAGCAGCTTCTTTATAGCCCATATAACACTTAGGAGTCTGTACGGTCATCTCGATCACTTTCTTTGTTTTTGCGACCGACTGTGGTTCTTCGTCAAAGAATCGTTCGATGTTTTCTTTTTCTTTGAACGTTTTTTGTGATTGATTGTCTTTAACAAAACTTAATATATCTTTAGCATCTACCGGACCCACGATAAAGAGAATCATGTTGCTCGGATGATAAAACGTTTCATAACACTCATACAGATCATCTTTTGTAATCTTAGCGATAGATTTTTCAGTTCCAGCGATATCGATCTTTACTGGATGATGGTGATACATATTTTCAATCAGACCAAAATAAACGCGCCAATCCGGATTATCATCATACATTCTGATCTCTTGACCGATGATTCCTTTTTCTTTTTCGACCGTCTTTTCTGTAAAATAAGGTTCTTGTACGAAGTCGATTAAAGTCGTTAAGTTTTTCTTTACATCACCCGTTGTTGAAAACAGATAAGCCGTTCTGTTAAATGTCGTAAAAGCATTAGCAGATGCACCTTGTTTACTAAAATCTTGAAAGACATCTCCATGCTCTTTTTCAAAAAGTTTATGCTCAAGAAAATGTGCGATTCCATCAGGAACTTTCACATTTTCATCTTTGCCTAACGGCTTAAAGTGATTATCCACTGATCCATAATGTGTCGTAAACGTAGCGTATGTCTTATTAAAGCCTTTCTTTTCTAAAACATAAACCTTTAACCCATTCGCTAGTTCTTCATAATGCAGCGTTTCATCTAATTGATCAAACGTTTTCATTCCCATTCGTGCCAGCTCCCTTCAAGAAGAAAATGGTATCTAATGTTACCTTTTTAGCTACTGCAACCACATCATCTTTTGTTACTTTTTTTATTCCTTCCATCCAATCTTCAATGGAACGATTCGTACCTGCAACAACATTGTGATACAGCACTTCTGATAGACCGATCGTTTGGTCGATCGTCTCTAACACTTGATTGTTGATCATCGCTTTCGTCTGTTCGAATTCAGAGTCTGTGATCTTGCCGTTCTTCATTTCTTCGTGCTGTTCTTTAATAATTTTTACCGCTTTTTCGTAATTGGCAGTCTCGATTCCGCTCATAACAAAAACAGCTCCTTTATGGCTCTCGAACCGAGAAGCTGCATAATAAGCCAAACTTTCTTTTTCACGAACGTTCATGAACAATTTAGAGTGAGAAAACCCGCCAAAAATCCCGTTAAACACCTGTAGAGCAAAATAATCTTCATCTGCATAGGTAGTATACGTGCGGTAACCCATGTGCAGTTTTCCTTGTTGTACATCTTGCTCTTCGAAGATTTCCTTAACTTCAGAGATCCTTTTTTCGTCTGCAGCATTCACCGCTATAGTCTCGTCTTCTTTTCTATCTTTTGAAAAACGGAAATGCTTGCTAACCTTGTCAACCATCTCATCTGTTGAAATATCACCGATCACATAAAGATCGATCTTATCATTTCTAATCACTTCTTGATAATAGTCAAACAGTTCTTTTGGTGAGATCGAATCAACTTCATCACCGTTTCCATAAACATTCAAGCGGTAAGGTTCTGTGTCGTACATCTCTTCTAAAAGTCGTTTGTTTGCATAACGCATCTTGTCATCATAGATGGATTCAATCTGTTGTTTCAGACTGCGCTTCTCTTTTTTTACGATTCCCTCTTTAAACACATCACCTTCAAGAGCAGGAGCTAAGAGAACTTGTGATAATAAATGGAAGGCTCTATCAAGAACAGGCTCTGAGTTGGATAAAAATTTCTCATTTGCTACTTCCATACGAATACTAATTACTTGATTCTCACCTTTTTTGGAAAGATCAGCATTTAATGTAGCTCCATATAGATCATCTAAAGCACTTCTCAACTCTTTGGATGAAGGGAAATCCTTTGTACCGCTCTGTAAGACATAAGCAAGCAGAGCTCGCTTTGTAACGTTCTTTTCGTTGATCGGTTCTTTTACCTGAAGTATAAACGATGTGGTCTTATACTTTTTCGTTTCTATCGTATGTACAGTCATGCCGTGGAGATTGGTTTTTTTATGATTAACAATTCCCATTGAATAAGTACCCCTTTCATTATGTCTACATCCTAGTTTACCCATTTTCGATACCTGACATGACATTCCTCCTTTTAAAAACAAAAAAGTCCGCCTATCGGCAGACTTTTTTATTATATGTTACACAATGATGTTTTTGAAAGCAGTTGATCTCCGCTTCAGGATGTTCGTTTTCCGCGGGACAGGCAGTGAGCCACATTCAACTTTTTATCTTTTTCCTTTTTCATAAGGTGTTCCAAGTGCTTTCGGTGCATCCGCACGGCCTACAAGACCTGCTAAAGCTAGTATCGTAAGTACGTATGGAGCGATAAGCAAGAATACTTTTGGAATATCTTGCAGACCTGGAATCTGAGCTCCAGAAATACTGATTGCTTGTGCTAGACCAAAGAATAGAGCAGCTCCTAATGCGCCTAGTGGATGCCATTTTCCAAAGATCATCGCAGCTAGAGCCATGAAACCTTGTCCTGTGATCGTGGAGTGTGTGAAGTTCCCTGAGATAGAAGCTACATATACAGCTCCACCTAGACCAGCTAGAGCACCACTCAATAGAACGCCAACATAACGCATTTTTTTAACATTGATCCCCATCGTATCTGCAGCCATCGGATGTTCACCTACAGAACGAAGACGAAGACCAAATGGTGTTTTGTAAAGAACATACCATACGATTAAAGCTACAAATACTGCTAGATAAGAAGTCAGATACGCATTTGAGAAGAATAACTTTCCGATCACCGGAATATCTGACAGAAACGGAATATCACTTTTTGAGATACGTTCTGAAATTACAGGCGTTTGACCTGCATTAAAGATTTTCTTTGTTAAGAAGATCGCGAGCCCCGCAGCCAAGAAGTTGATTGCAACACCACTAACGACTTGGTCCGCTTTTAACGAGATACTTGCAACAGCATGAATGGATGCAAATAGAGCTCCTACGATCATAGCTACAACAAAACTGACCCATGGTGCTGCACCAGCTAATCCGAACTGCTCACCATAATAGATCGTTACGGCGCCTGTAAAAGCACCGAATAGCATTAAGCCTTCTAAGCCGATATTTACAACTCCTGAACGTTCACTAAAAACGCCACCAAGAGCGGTAAAGATTAAAGGAGCAGCTGAAACGATAGCAGCAGGTATGATTAGTGCTAGAATATCCATAAAACTCATCAGATCTTACCTCCTCTGTTCACACGGTTCATCAACCAATGAACAAGATAGCTGCACGCAACAAAGAAGATGATTAGAGCAATTACAACACCTACAAGTTCAGTTGGAACACCTGCTATAGCTTGCATGTTCAGTGCACCAATCTTTAGTCCGCCGAATAGTGCAGCACCTAAAATAACACCGATCGCACTGTTAGCACCAAGAAGTGCAACAGCGATCCCATCAAATCCTACACCGGTAAATCCAGCATTGATCGTCATGTATTGATACGTACCGAGACCTTCCATACTTCCTGCAATCCCTGCGAATGCTCCTGAGATCGCCATAGATAGGACGATGTTTTTCGACACGTTGATCCCAGCATACTGAGATGCATGCTGGTTGAACCCTACGGCACGAAGCTCATAACCTAATGTTGTTCTCCATAATAAAAACCACATGATTACTGCTGCAACGATTGCTATGATGATACCAAAATGCAATGTCGAATATTCAGTAACACTCTGTAAGAACGGTGAAGCAAGAGAAGCAGATTCTTTTACGTTTTCCGTTCGCTCACCCGGAGCAAGCATGAAATTACGGATGATTTCATTTGTGCTATAGAGTGCAATATAGTTCATCATAATCGTTGTGATTACTTCATGAACTTTAAAACGCGCCTTTAAGATACCTGGAACAGATCCCCATAATGCACCTGCAACACCTGCAGCAAGTACAGCGAGAGGAATATGAATGATTGCTGGGGCATCAACAAATATACCCACATACACGGCAGCTAGCCACCCGACTAATAGCTGTCCTTCTACTCCGATATTAAATAGTCCGGTTCTAAAAGCAAATGCAACAGCAAGTCCTGACAAGATAAGAGGTGACATCTGTCTAATCGTTTCACCTATATAATATGATCCACCAAAAATACCTTGAAAAAGCGCTACATAAGCTTCAATCGGTTTATATCCACTGATCAGCATGATGATACCGCCGATAAGAAGTCCTAAAAATACAGAGATAAGAGGCACAAGAAACTTCATTTTGTTTGTATTATTCTGCATGAACGGCACCTCTCTTTCCTCCAGCCATCAATAGACCCAGTTCTTGTTCTGTTGTTTCTTTCGGGTTAACGATCGCAACAATCTTTCCTTCATACATTACGGCGATTCGGTCACTCACGTTGATGATCTCTTCCAATTCAAAAGAAACAAGCAGTACAGCCTTTCCATTATCCCTTTGTTCGATCAGCTTGGAATGAATGAATTCGATCGCTCCAACATCAAGACCTCGAGTTGGCTGAGCAGCGATTAAAAAGTCCGGATCCCTGTCCACTTCTCTAGCGATAATCGCTTTTTGCTGATTACCACCAGATAATGCACGAGCTGGCGTATAAGCATCAGGTGTACGAACATCGTATTCCTCGATCAGCTTTTTAGCTTTGTCAAAGATCGGTTTAAAGTTCAATATGCCAGATTTAGAATAAGGCTTCTGATAATAGGTTTGAAGAACCATGTTCTCTCCTACTGAAAAGTCCAATACGAGTCCATGTTTGTGTCTATCTTGCGGGATATGACTCAGACCATTCTCTGTAACACTTCTAGGAGACTTATTCGTAATCTCTTTATCACGCAGATGTATCGATCCTTCGTGGACTTTATGTAGACCTGTGATCGCCTCTAATAGTTCAGATTGACCGTTTCCGTCAACTCCAGCGATTCCAACGATCTCACCTGCATGTACAGTCAGGTTCAACCCGTTTACAGCTGGTACTTTTCTGCTATCATGAACGACAAGATCTTTAATCTTTAATACAGCTTCTTTAGGAGCAGCATCCACTTTTTCAACTTTAAAGTTTACTTCTCGACCAACCATCATCGCTGCTAGAGAATCAGGGTTAGAATCGCTAACATCTACCGTACCAACGCCTCTACCTCTTCTTATTACCGTACAGCGGTCACATACTTCCATGATCTCTTTTAGTTTATGAGTGATAAGGATGATAGACTTGCCTTCATTAACAAGCTTTTTCATGATCTGAATAAGTTCTACGATTTCTTGAGGTGTTAACACGGCTGTAGGCTCATCAAAAATGAGAATATCCGCTCCTCTATAAAGCGTTTTCAAAATTTCTACACGTTGCTGCATACCAACTGAGATATCTTCTATCTTTGCGTAAGGATCTACACGAAGTCCGTATTGATCAGAAAGAGCTTGTACTTCCTTAGCCGCTGTCTGAAGATCAACTTTTCCGCCTTTTGTAGGTTCTTTTCCAAGGATGATATTTTCGGTTACAGTAAACTTATCAACGAGCATAAAGTGCTGATGAACCATCCCAATACCAAGCGAGTTGGCAATATTCGGATCATTGTTCACCACTTTATTTCCTTTTACGAAGATCTCGCCTTGTTCTGGTTCGTAAAGACCGAACAAAACGTTCATCAATGTTGATTTTCCTGCACCGTTCTCCCCTAATAATGCATGAATCTCCCCTTTTTTTACTTGTAGCGTAATGTTATCGTTCGCTACGATTCCAGGGAATTCTTTTCGGATATTGCGCATGTCAATTACATATTCCATTTTCTTGCTCCCCCCTTATATGCATAAGGAAGGACTTGGCTCATGCCAAGTCCTGGCCTATTATTCATTTCACTTGAATTATTTTAAGTTCTTTTTGAACTCTTCAAATTCAGCGTCTGTCTTAGGAACTTTCACTTCGCCAGCGATGATTTTCTTTTTGAAATCTTCAACAGATTGAAGTGATTTCTCTTCAACGTTCTCTTGAGTTGGAGCGATACCTACTCCATCTTCTTTAAGACCGAATTCTACAATTTTCCCACCTGGGAACTTACCGTTCATCGCTTGCTCAGAAACTTCATAAACTGCTTGGTCTACACGTTTTACCATTGAAGTAAGTGTTACGTTCTCAGGCATACCTTCCTCGTGTTGGTCACGGTCAACACCGATTACCCAAACATCTTCACCGTTTTTCTTACGGTTCTTCGCTTCAGTGAACACACCCATCCCTGTTCCACCAGCAGCATGATAGATTACGTCAGCTCCTTGTTGATAGAACGTGTTAGCGATCTGTTGTCCTTTTTCAGCTTTGTTGAAGTCTTCTGCATATTGAACCATTACTTCAGCTTTAGGATTCGCTGTTAATACTCCAGCTTTAAATCCGTTTTCAAACTTCTTGATCAGTTCACTGTTTACACCACCAACGAATCCTACTTTGTTCGTTTTAGATTGCATTCCAGCTACTAGACCTACTAAGAATGAACCTTCATGCTCAGAGAACGTAATATTCGCTACGTTATCACCTTTAACAACCATATCAACGATTGCAAGCTTTGCATCAGGCTGTTGCTTCGCTACTGTTTCTACGTCAGTTCCCATTAAGAATCCGATCCCGAAAACTACATCGTATTTTTGACGAATCAGTGAGTTTAAGTTCGGCTTGTAATCACTTTGCGCAGTAGATTGCAAGTATTTGTAACCTTTGCTCTCTTCTAAACTATTATCTTTACCAAACTTTGTTAGACCTTCCCAAGCTGACTGGTTAAACGACTTATCGTCTACACCGCCAGTATCTGTTACCATCGCTACTTTAAAGTCTTTTTTCTCTCCTCCGCCAGAAGACTTCCCGTCATCAGAAGATCCACATCCGGCAAGAATCGTACCGGCAGTTAACATTGCAGTTACCATTAATCCTAATTTCTTTTTCAAGTCATTTTCCCCCTGTAAGTGTTTTCATTTTAATGACTAAAACCAATGCTGCAAAATAAAGTACCGATCACCCCCTAAAAAAGACTTTAACTATAAGCGCTTTCTTAAAACAGAGAACATAAACTTATCAGATCTAAAATAGTTGCAAGAATAGAGTACAGGTTCATCAAATTGATCGTAGTGCATTTGTTTTAAGATGAGGAGTGGAACGCGTTCATCGCTTTCCAATATTTCAGAAACTCTGTCGTGATATCCGATCGGTTCAATGTTTGTTACCGCATACATAACACGTCTACCCGTTTCTTTTTCCAACATCTCTAAGAATGATTCATAATCGTGTAAACCTTTTGCAGGGAAAAGGTGTGCTGGCATATGATCTTTACAAAAGACAACTGGTTCTCCATCTGCAGTACGGACACGTTCCATCATCATGAGTCCTTCAGGCAATGAATCATTAAACTTGCTAAGTAGTTCTTCTGTAACATCCGTCATCTGTGACGTTAGGAAAATAGTCCCGGCTCGTTTGCCGCCTCTTTCTATCATATCGGTCACACTGTAGAGTTCTTCAATACCGGATGAGAACAAAGCACGAGTTCTTACAAAGGTACCAACCCCATGTTTTCGAATGAGCACGTTTTCATCTTCCAGTATACGAAGCGCTTCTCGCAGTGTAGCTCTTGAGATGCCGAGCTGTTTAGATAACTCAAATTCAGAAGGAAGCTTTTCTCCCTCTTTATAAATACCTTCTTCAATATCTTTTTTTAACTTTTCAATCACTTTTATATATAACAAGCGATGGTCAGCTTTAATTGACATTACAAAACCACCTTAACTAAGTTGTTCGACGTATGACAAATTATTAGTAGAATCGACATTACTATACCATTTTTAATTCTATAAATAAATACTATTTTTACAAATTTTTAATAGGTATTCTTTGGATTTTACATAAATTGAATATAATTCCAATAACAGATGAAAACGAGCCCTTATGAGCTCGTTTTCCTAAGACTTATGAACTAGATGCTTCTTTTTCGTCCGGCATAGCAGAAATCAGCACTTCTCTAGGTTTCGATCCTTCATATGGTCCTACAATTCCTTTGGATTCCATCGAGTCGATCAACCTTGCTGCTCTCGAATAACCGATGCGGAACCTTCTTTGAAGCATGGAAACCGAAGCTGTCTGCATATCAACGACAAGTCTGACAGCATCTGTAAACAAGTCATCTTCCGATTCCATGACTGCTGGTTCTGCTTCTTCTGTAGGAATCATCTCTGCTTGATATTGAGCTCTTTGTTGCGAAACACAATGATCTACGATCGCCTCTACTTCTTCATCTGATAAAAACGCACCTTGAACGCGAACAGGTTTTGAAGCTCCTGAAGGGAAGAACAACATATCTCCTCTTCCTAAAAGCTTCTCTGCCCCTCCCATATCAAGTATCGTTCTTGAGTCCGTTTGTGAGGATACACTAAACGCGATTCTAGATGGTATATTCGCTTTAATAACACCTGTAATTACATCAACTGACGGGCGCTGGGTCGCAATAATTAAGTGGATCCCTGCTGCTCGAGCCATCTGAGCAAGACGGGTGATCGCATCCTCAACATCACCTGAGGCAACCATCATCAGATCAGCAAGTTCATCAACAATAACCACGATATAAGGTAAGAAAGGCTGTTTTGCATCACCTTTAGCGTTTTGTTTTCGAATAGATTCATTGTAACCTTCGATGTTTCGAGTACCACTATGCGAGAATAGCTCATACCGGCGTTCCATCTCAGAGACAACCCGTTTTAAAGCTTGAGCTGCTTTCTTCGGCTCAGTTACGACTGGTGCCAGAAGATGAGGTATCCCATTATACATATTTAATTCTACCATCTTTGGATCAATCATCATCATTTTCACTTCGTGTGGCTTAGCTCTCATCAGAATACTCGTAATAATTCCGTTTACACACACACTTTTACCGCTTCCGGTTGCTCCTGCAACAAGCAAGTGAGGCATCTTAGAAAGATCTGCGATAATCGGTTCACCTGAGATATCCCTGCCTAGACCAATCGCGAGTGGTGATTGTTGGCCAGAGAACTGCGGCGCCTCAAGGACTTCTCTTAATGTTACCATCGAGATCTCTTGATTCGGCACCTCGATCCCAACGGCTGATTTTCCTGGTATAGGCGCTTCGATCCGAATATCTTTTGCAGCTAGAGCGAGAGCCAAGTCATCTGATAGGTTCACGATCTTACTTACCTTAACACCCACATCTGGGTACACTTCGTATTTTGTAACGGCAGGACCGAGATGAACTTTAAGAACTTTTGCTTTGACTCCAAAACTCTCGAACGTTTTTTCAAGTTTTTTTGCGTTGCTCTTGCTAGCTGCATATTGCTTGTCTTTATGCTGCCCACTGTTTTGAGGCGTTCTGAGATGCTTCATTGTCGGAAGCTGATAATGTTCGTTCTGAATCACTTCATCACCAAAATTAACAGGTAGAGGTGAAGGTGTCGGCTCATCTTCACCTCTATTAACATCCTTTACAGCTTCTTTTTCTTCGCTCTCACCGTACATCTGAGGTGCAAATTTCAACTGAACGCCGCTCTCTGTTTGTTGAACTCTTTTTGTGAAGTCTTCAATTACTGGATCTTCAGAAATGATGATCTCTTCAGTATCTTCTTCATCATCAACAGTTGCCGGTTTTAAATTTTTCTTTTCTTTTACTTTTTTACTTCTCTCTTCAGAAAGTGCAGTCTTCTTTTCTTCTAAGTATTCTTTTATTTTAGAAGTTGCTGAACCCGAAGTATCGACTAGTTTCTGAAGAAGAACTGATAACGATTTACCGGATATCAACAGAAGGCTTCCTATTATCAAAAAGAAGATGACAAGTTTTGTTCCTCCAGCACCAAACAAAAAGTAAAAAAGAGCAAAACCGATAGCTCCTACAAGACCTCCACCAATATCATTGGTCGAAGTTTCCCCTTGAAGCTGCATCCAATAAAGATCCCACGTGTTCCTTATGACCGATGCATCTTTCCATTCTCCACCGTTTGTTAAATGTTCAAATAAAGTTAAGTGGCTCAACACTAAAAATGAAAAGAAAAGTATATAAACACCTGTTAATTTTTTGGATACTAAAACCGGCCAGCTTCTCTTCCATATCAAATAAAAGGATAATAAAATACAAGCAAGCAAGAGGATGCCGTACCATTCTCCACTAAAGAATCGCAGTAGATGAACAAAAGCCATTCCTACATTGCCCATCTTAGCAAGTGCTAGAGAGGACAGTGCCAAGATGGTAAGCCCTGCTATCTCGAATGTCAGCTGCTCTTTCCATCGGCCTTTATTCTTCGCTTTCTTTTTTTTGTTTTTTGCCATTTTTTTCACCTCACTAGCATGCAATATTATGTATGTATGAACAAAAATAGAAAGAAAAGCAGCCCTGCAAATCAGAAGGCTGCTTTAAGATAGTATAGCATAATTCTTAGATGACTTTTTCAAAAGTTTCGCAGCACCATTCCAGGTTGACAGTCTTCTAGTAAAAAATGAGAAGGGTCTGTGCTCATGATCTGGACGATTCTTTTCTCATCACCCATACGTTCTACGAGAACAGGTACATTATTATAAAGTATTACATTCTGCGCCGACTGTTCGTTTCCTTCTTCCGGAAACATCAATTCAAAAGGCTGCATCGTATACCAGATCATTGTGTTAACCCTTTATCCTCATCTTTTTTGTTTGCATCGATCAACTCATTCAACTTCTTGATCGCTTGACCTACTCCGCCTACTTCGTTTATGAGTCCATCACTTACCGCATCTGTTCCAATTACATTCGTACCAATATCTCGAGTCAGATTCCCTTTAGAAAACATCAGTTCTTTAAACCGCTCTTCTGTGATCTCGGAATGACTCGTTACGAAAGAGATAACACGATCCTGCATCTTGTCTAAATACTCAAACGTTTGTGGTACTCCGATGACAAGACCTGTTAATCGAACCGGATGAATCGTCATAGTAGCCGTTGGTGCGATAAAGGAATAATCAGCGCTGACCGCGATCGGAACTCCAATGGAATGTCCTCCTCCTAATACGAGGGATACACTAGGCTTTGAGAGGGAAGCAATCATCTCAGAGATAGCGAGTCCAGCTTCAACGTCTCCGCCAACTGTATTCAGAATCACAAGAAGTCCTTCAATCTTATGATTTTGTTCGATGGCAACTAATTGCGGAATCAAATGTTCGTATTTAGTTGCTTTGTTGTTTGGAGGGAGCTGCATATGACCTTCGATCTGTCCCACGATCGTCAAACAATGTATGCTCGATCCTTCCATTGTTGGTACGTTCGTTTGTCCTAACGACTGTATCTTCTGTATAAGACCCGAGCTATCATCTTTCTTAGGTGCATCCGTTTGTGGTGCTTCTGTTTCTGGTGTCTGATCCATAAATTCATACCCCTTCTAAGTTAGGTTCTTCTTAGTATGGGCGTTATTTCCATTCATATGATAAAAAAATAAAAAACCCGCTTTAGCAGCGGGTTAAATTTCCATAATGATCGGCATGATCATCGGTCTTCTCTTCGTTTTTTCAAACAGATACTGACTTAATGTATCTCTTACGTTTGATTTGAGACTAGACCATTCTTTCATATTTTCGTTCATGCATTTTTCAAGAACATCACGAACTTTCGTATTCGCTTCTTGAAGAAGAGCTTCACTTTCACGTACGTACACAAAGCCTCTTGAGATGATCTCAGGTCCTGAGATCAGCTTATGAGAATCTTTACTGATCGTAACAACGACCACTAAGATACCGTCTTGTGATAAAAGTTTACGGTCACGAAGCACGATGTTTCCGATATCTCCTACACCAAGACCATCTACTAATACGTTTCCTGAAGGTACTTTTCCAGTTTTTTGAGCGAATCCGTTAGCGAACTCTACAACTTCACCTTTATCCACGATAAAGATGTTGTCTTTTTCAACTCCAACTTCAATCGCCAATTTTTGATGCGCTTTTTGCATCTTGTATTCACCATGAACAGGCATAAAGTATTTAGGTCTCATCATACTGAGCATGAACTTAAGTTCTTCAGCACTACCGTGTCCTGATACATGGACCTTTTTCTGACCAAATATAACGTCTGCTCCTGTACGCATCAGTTTATCGACCATCTTTGCAACTGAAGTTTCATTGCCAGGTATCGGGGTAGCGGCAATTACGACTGTATCTGAAGGACGAAGAGCGATCTGTTTATGCGATTTTTGTGCCATTCTTGACAATGCTGCCATAGATTCTCCTTGGCTACCTGTTGTTAAGATGACTACTTTTTCATCGCTGTAATCGTTTGCTTGATCAATCGTTACTAATAGATCTTTTTCAATCGTTAAATATCCTAGCTGTGAAGCAATATCAACAACTTTTACCATACTTCTACCGTTAACAGCGACTTTTCTGTTTGTTTTTGCAGCTGCGTTCATAACCTGCTGAACACGGTGGACGTTTGAAGCAAATGATGCAATGATTATTCTTCCTTTTGCCGCTTGGAATACATCAAGGATCTCTTGTCCAACTTGTGCTTCTGGACCTGTAGACCCTGGTCGCTCAGCATTCGTACTATCTGATAGCAGACACAGTACCCCTTCTTCAGCCAGGCTTGAGATCTTGCCAAATTCGGTATGCTGTCCATCGATCGGCGTATGGTCGATCTTGAAATCACCAGTATTTGCAATAATTCCCTGTGACGTGTGAATTGCAATTCCTACTGCATCTGGAATACTGTGATTTACGTGGAAGAAGCTTACCTTCGCACTGTTGAATGAAAGCTTTTGATTTGTTTCAATCATATTTAATTCTGTGGAACGCAAAAGTCCCGCTTCTTTTAATTTTGCTTCTACAAGTCCTAACGTCAAACGTGTTCCATATACGGGCACGGGTACTTGTCTTAAGACATATGGAAGTCCCCCGATATGGTCTTCATGGGCATGAGTTAAAAAGATTCCCGTCACACGCTCCAGGTTTTCCTTCAAGTAGGTCACATCTGGTATAACGATATCGATCCCGAGCATTTCCTCTTGAGGAAACATCAGACCTGAGTCCATGACAAAAATTTCCTCACCTGTGTCCACAACATACATGTTTTTGCCTATCTCACCGACTCCGCCCAGGGCAAAAACTTTAATTTTATCTCTATTTTGTTTTGACAATGTGTATATTCCTCCTATGTTGTATGTAAAAAATCTATAATCCCGATCACGTCACTTAAAAACATTATACTCTATGAGAGGAATACAAAACAAGACTGAGCAAAGGACAAATAAAAATAAGGTTATAGCGGTTCCTATTGGATCTAGTTTGGCTGAACGTCTTTTGTTTGTGAAAATCGAAAAGTTTAATAATTTCACGGTAATCCGTTTTATTTTCACGGTAAATCAATATTTATTCACACATAAAGCCAATAATTTCACGGATAAAATTATTTAAACGATTTTCGACAAAACGTGTCTACATAAAGACGCTGACTTATTTTTTTCGATTGGTAGCAGGATGGACCAAGACCATTATCGTCTACAAATACAGCATTTAGTACTCAAAAAAAAGGGCTACACATATAATTCACATGCGAAGCCCTTTTTTATCAACTAAAGAAAACCCAGTCTATTTTTATAAGCTGTTTAATCTGTTTGAGAGTGCTTCTCTTTCAGATTGGTTTAAAGGCAGTAACGGTAATCTAACACCGCCGACATTAAGCCCTCTTACTTGTAGCGCTGTCTTTACTGGAGCAGGACTCGGCGCTTTAAAGAGCTCTTGCATAACCGGAAGCAACTTCCTATGAATACGCGCAGCTTCTTTATTCTCACCGTCTCTAAACGCCTTGATCATCATCTGCATCTCGTTACCGATCACATGTGAAGCCACTGAAACGATTCCCGCACTTCCTATCGCTAAAGAAGGAAGGGTCAAACCATCATCACCACAGTAAACGACAAAATCGTCAGGCGTATTTTCAATCACTTCACTCATCGTATCCAAATTTCCGCCTGCATCTTTTAAGGCAACAATGTTCGGCACTTCAGCTAGTCGAAGAACTGTATCAACAGAAAATGTGATCACTGATCTTCCCGGGATGTTATACGCCATGATCGGAAGGCTTACCGCACTTGCAATAGCCTTATAATGAGCGATAATTCCTTCCTGACTTGGTTTATTATAATACGGTGCTACGATCATAATGGCATCCACACCGATTTCTTCAGCTTTTTTTGAAAGATCGATGGATGCTTTCGTATTATTACTACCCGTACCTGCGATCACAGGAACTCTTCCATCGACCACTTTTACCACGTGTTTAAAAAGTGCTATTTTTTCTTCTGTCGTTAATGTCGCTGATTCTCCGGTAGTCCCTGCTACTACAAGACTATCTGTTCCATTGTTGATCAGATGGTTTACCAGTTTCGTCGTTCTGCCAAAATCGATGTTCCCTTTGCTGTCAAAAGGCGTTACCATCGCGGTACTAATACTTCCGAAATTCATTTCCTTCACTCCTCAATACTCATTAAACTGCTGCTGTACAATTTCTTGTAAGTTCGCAGATATTCCTTCCTCATTCAAACGAAAAGCGGAATGAAGAGCATTTACTGATTCAATAAGGTCCGTTTTCTTTACGAGCACCCAAATCGTAGTATGTGAATCAGCAGATTGTAAGATTTGTATGTTCCTGCTAGACAGTGATTCTACGATAGCCGCTGTAACACCTGGAGTGCCTGCGATGCCAGCTCCAACTGCCGATACTTTTGCACAATCTCTGTTCACTTCAGGTTCGTATCCTAGAGCATTTAATTTTGCTAATGCCAAATCTGTCTTGTCTTCCATGATCGTATATACGACACCTTTAGGGCTTATGTTAATAAAGTCTACTGAAATTTGTTCTTGTGCCATGGCTTTGAACACTTTTGTATGAAGATCATATTGCCCATCGTTCGCATACACTTTAATTTGGGTAATGTTTGAGACATGTGCAATACCCGTAATGATTGATTCTTGTACATCTTTACCGGCAGGTCCTTTTATGGCTGATGTAACAAGCGTCCCCGGAAGATCTGAATACGTTGATCGAATTCGTAACGGTATCTTAGCCTGCATGGCGATCTCTACAGCACGTGGATGAATGACCTTTGCTCCTTGATAAGCCATGTTGCAGATCTCTGCATAGGTTACGACAGATAATGGTCTTGCATCTTTAACAAGCCTAGGATCAGCAGTCATAACCCCTTCAACATCTGTAAATATATCGATAAACTCAGCTTCTAAAGCAGCACCTAATGCCGAAGCACTCGTGTCGCTTCCACCTCTACCAAGTGTTGCGATATCCCCAGATTTTGATTGTCCTTGAAAGCCTGCAACAACAACTACTTGATGGTTTTCAAGTTCTGACTTTAACCGATCTACTTTCATGTCTATAATTCTTGCATTAGAAAAGTCATCATTTGTTCTGAACCCTGCTTGTGGACCTGTTAACGCTACAGAGGAAAGACCTGTTGTATTTAACAATCCAGAAAATACGACTGATGAAATAATTTCTCCGCAAGACAACAAAAGATCTTGTTCTCGATTAGAAATCTTGTTCTTATCTCCTACAAGGCTTAATAGAGTATCCGTCGCATAAGGATCACCGAACCGTCCCATCGCTGAAACGACGCATACTACTTTATAGCCTTCTTCTACCGCATTTTTAATATGACGAATTGCCTCAATGCGGCCTGTATCATCTTTTAAAGAAGTTCCCCCAAATTTTTGAACGATTATCTTCATAAATGCACCTTCTTTATTTAATTAAAGCAGATTTAGTTTAATCAAGCTCTCTGCGATTTGTACCGAGTTATATGCAGCACCTTTAAGTAAGTTATCTGACACGACCCACATGTGATAGGCGTTGTCACGGTCTAAGTCTTTACGTATTCTACCAACAAAAACGTCAGGCAGACCTGCAGCTATTGCTGGCATAGGATAGATCTGATCTTCAGGCTGATCCTGAAGGGTAATACCAGGAGCTGTTTTAAGTAGTTCTCTTATTTCTTGAACGGATGGGTTACCATTTTCAAACTCTGCATATAAAGACTCTGAGTGTCCTGTCTCTACTGGTAATCGTACACAAGTTGCTGCGATCTCTAGATTTTCTAAATGCATGATTTTCTTTGTTTCGTTCATCATCTTAAGCTCTTCAAACGTATAACCGTTCTCTTCAAATTTATCAATCTGTGGAACCGCGTTAAATGCGATCTGATAGTGCTTTTTGTCTGAGGCGCAAGGCATGATAGAAGCCTCAAATGATTCATCGTTCAAAATTGCTCTCGATTGTTCTTTTAGCTCTTCAACAGCTTTAGCTCCCGCTCCTGAAACCGCTTGGTAAGTAGAAACGATTACTTTTTTAAGACCGAATTTTTCGTGAAGAGGCTGAAGGGCAACGACCATCTGAATCGTCGAACAGTTCGGATTCGCAATGATTCCGTTATGTTTTAATAGGTCTCCTTCATTTACCTCAGGTACAACGAGTGGTACGTTCGGATCCATTCTGAATGCGCTCGTGTTGTCTACAACGATCGCACCCCTCTTCACCGCTTCGTGTGCAAGAGCTTTGGAAACAGAACCACCTGCAGAGAACAATGCTAGATCAACACCTTCAAAAGCTTCAGGAGTTGCTTCTTGAATCGTATGAGATTCTCCATTAAACGTGATGACCTGTCCTGCTGATCTTTTACTTGCAAGAAGAGATAATTTTTTTATTGGAAAGTTTTTTTCACTTAAAGTATTTAACATCTGCTGGCCAACTGCGCCAGTCGCTCCTACTACAGCTACATGAAATGATTTTTGGCTCATACTTTATTAACTCCTTTATTGTTTAAGGTAAGCAATCTACAACAGAAGGAGAAACTCAAAGATTTAGTTCCTCCTAGTTAATCCATATAATTTATCATATTTTATCATAAACTTTGGTGTTATGAACGGATTTTCTTCTGTTGTTCGATCGATTACCCTAAATCTCTTACCCTAAGAACAGGCTGGAGCTGTTTCCCTTCAATCGCTAGCTCAATCGTTTCAATGAGTGTGTCCATATGAGCGACTAAGGAATTTTGCTTTTTGACTGGATCGTCTTGACTGAACGGAATGAAATAAATATTTTTAGTTGCCATCAACCTCATAATATTTACACCGTTCAATCCTAGACCGTCATTTGTAGATATTCCAAGAACGACCGGTTTTTGGTTACGAAGTGTTGCCTTTGCTCCCATTAATACAGGAGAATCTGTCATAGCATTAGCAAACTTGCTTATCGAATTTCCGGTCAACGGAGCAATGACCATACAATCTAGTGGTGTTTTTGGTCCAAAGGGTTCAGCTTTCACAATAGAATCTACTGGTTCGTTTCCAGTAATCTGTTTAATCTTTTCCACCCATTCCCCTTCTTCTCCAAAACGTGTAGACGTATGTCCTACGGTATGTGTAAAGAATGGCGAAACATTCGCTCCGAGCTCTACAAGCTTTTGAATCTGTGGAAACACAGCATCGTACGTGCAGTGAGATCCTGTTAAGCCAAACCCGATATGCTTACCTTTAAAATCCATGATAATTACCCCTTCCGCTTAAATTCATTGATTAAGAGCTGCGAAAGTACATTTGCAACAATCTTACCCGCTGTCTTAGGAGCGACGATTCCTGGCAATCCTGGTGCAAGAAGTGCTTTGATCCCGCGTTTTTCTGCATACCTGAAATCAGTGCCTCCTGGTTTTGAAGCCAGATCAACCACTAATGTATGGGAAGGAAACTTCGAGATCACATCTGCATTAACAATCTGTGTTGGAATGGTATTAATGCAAACATCCGTTTCATAGACTTCATTCTTTAAATCATCTAAATGAAATGGAATCATCCCCATCTCAGAGATCCTTGCCATATGTTCAGATTTTCTCGCTCCCACTTTCACACGAGCTCCTAATGCTTGGAATGTTCTTGCCACACTCATCCCGACACGTCCGAATCCTAGAACAACTGTATTAGATTGATGGATGGTGATATCCGTGTGCTGGATGACCATCATGATCGTTCCTTCAACAGTAGGGATACTGTTATAGATCGCCACATCATCTCTTTCAAATAATTTTGTTAGCTTTCTATTGCTGTTCTTTGTGATAGCATCTAAATAAGAATTGCTGATACCCGAAAATACTTGGCAATGGTCTTTCGTCTGGTTAAGGTGCTCCTCTGTAAGAATCATTTTTTTATTAGAGAAAATAGTATCGATCTCCCCCTGCAGCCCTGTTCCGCTTACAGGCAGAATGATGCTGTCTAACTTTGAAAAATCGACTTCATCTATATCCATTTTTGAAGCTCCCGTAAATCCATGATCAAGTTGGTCATAACCGATTAGTGTAAGTATCGCATCCAGTTCTGTTAGTTTCCGAATAACTTCCAACTGCCTCGCATCGCCGCCAAAAACTGCGATATGCAAATCCGTTAACATTCTTTCTCCCCTTTCTCCGTTGTTCCTTTTCTTGCAGGGGATAACTATCCACGTTCACCATCATATGAACACCCCGCCTATCTGGTTACAGAAAGACATTCTGCACAACGGTATAACTCATATTTAATAGTCGTTTCTATTTCGCTAATTAACACGATCATAAGCTTTCAATCAACACCATTATATTCATGAGCAACTCCTATGTTTGGGGCATTCAGAAAACACAAAGCCCATTTTTATAGAAGGTATCTGAAAACGCAAAAAAACCCGGATGAATTCCGGGTTTCGTTGTAATGAGTAGATATGCTATTGAAGTCCTTTCGGAAGTTCACCTTGAGGACTCACTAGGGAAGCTGAACATCCTTCGCTGAAGATAGACTGAACCAACGTGTTCACATCGTCTTTTGACACGTTATCGATTGACTCGACCATATCATCAAGGGTACGGTGGTAACCTAAGATGAGCTCATGTTTTCCGTTTCGGCTCATTCTGCTGTTCGTGCTTTCAAGACTCAGCATCAAGTTTCCTTTTATCTGTTCTTTAGAGTTCTTCAATTCTTTGTCAGTAATTCCGTTCTCTTTTAAATCATCTACAATATTTAATATCGTATTATACAATTCATCTAATTGATGTGGAGCCGTTCCTCCATAAATCGTAAAGATCCCATTATCCTGGAACGCTGAATGGTATGAGAAAACAGAATACGCTAAACCTTTTTGCTCTCTTACTTCTTGAAACAAACGGCTCGACATGCTTGATCCAAAGATATTATTTAGAATGATCAAACTATAGCTGCGTTTGTCTTTTAGAGATAGTCCAGGGAAGCCGAGACAAAGATGTGCTTGTTCTGTTTCTTTTTTACGAGATAGCTTCTCAGGATAAAAAACGGGAGATTGAATTTCTGGTTTGATGATGCCACTTGTTTTATAATCACCGAACCATTTCTCAACTTCCTTTATGAACGATTCATCGACGTTTCCTGCAACAGAAATGACTACTTCTTCCGGAACATAATGAGTATCCATATAATCTCGAAGTGTATTCCCGGTAAATGTGTTCAATGTTTCTTCTGTACCTAAGATGGGAAAACCGAGTTCATGATTTTGAAAACTAGCACGGCTTAACATATCATGAACAATATCATCAGGTGTATCTTCATACATTTTAATTTCTTCTAAGACAACATTCTTTTCTTTTAATAATTCTCCCTCATCAAAGGTAGAGTTGAAAAACATGTCCGCTAATACTTCAAGTGCATATGGTGAATGCGTATCTAGGACTTTTGCATAATAACATGTGTATTCTTTTGAAGTGAAAGCATTCACTTGTCCACCGATGCTATCAAAAGATTCGGCAATTTCTCGTGCAGTTCTCGTCTTAGTTCCTTTAAAGAACATGTGCTCGAGAAAATGCGAAATTCCGTTGTTTTTTGTGTTTTCAAATCTTGAGCCTGTGCCGATCCATACACCGATCGCAACAGAGCGTACTGTTGGAATGTTTTCCAAAACGATTCGCACGCCGTTTGAGCATGTATATCTTTTAATCAAACTTGTTTCCCCCTAGCTGTCAGTTGTTCCACAATAATCATAGGAACAATATACCATTATCATAACAGGTACACAACTTTACTTGATGGTTTTAGGTACTAATCTCGTTTCATCCATCAAGTCAGATACCGTTCCGATGCTGTAACCTTTTTCTTTTATTCCTTTAATGAGTTTATCAAGACCGGCAGAAGATGATTCGGTTGGGTGCATTAAGATCATCGCACCAGGATGTACTTTACTAAGAACCCTCCCTACCATCTCATCAGGATTTGGTTTTCTCCAATCGATCGTATCAACGGTCCAAAGAATCGTTTTCATATCCATCTCTGAAGCGATTTGTACAACGTCGTTTCGAAAGCTGCCACTCGGGGGAGCAAACCATTTTGGCTGTATGTCGAGCGTTGCATGTATCACTTCGTTCGTTTGTTTAAGTTCCTCGGTTATACGTGAATTCGTCATCTTTTTTAAATCTGGATGCGAGTAAGCGTGATTACCGATCTCATGTTTTTCTTCTGCAATCATTTTAGCGAGTGACGGGTTCTTCTTCACCCATGACCCATCTAGAAAATAAGTGGATTTCACATTATTCTTCTTCATCGTTTGGAGCATGCCAGGAAGGTACTCATTTCCCCATGCTACGTTCACTAAAAGTGTAACCATAGGTTTTTCAGGGTTACCTCTATAGATAGGTGATGCAGGAAGGTCTTCAAGATGAACACTTGGATTTATTTGCTTTATAACAAGCTTATTATGATCGTATTTATTCGCTTTCTTCATCGCTTTAAAGGATGCTTCCATGTCAACAACAATGCCATTATAACCGGGAGTGGCTTTCCAGACTGGATCAATCTCTGCATTTTTAGGAGGACGATTTAACTCCTTTGCTTTTTCCTTGATCTGCTGATAGATTGAATTTGATTCCATTTGCGAAACGGCTGTACTCTGAGCCTTTAAACTCTCAATATAGGTGCTTGTAAATGGATTATGCAACGAAAACGCTATCGAAGTGATAACCAGAACGACTAATGACCATTGAAGAATTTTATTTTTCACGTGAACTCCCTCCCTGTAACCAAAGTATGTACGATTTGGACAGGTTAGAACGTTTATAAATATAACCCGAGCAAGTTCATTATTGTAGTATTGGCGATTTTGCAGCCACTCCATAAGCAAAGAGCAAAAAAAAAAACGACAAAAAAAAAGACTGACCCATACGATACAATGTATCTGTAATGAAACAGTCTTTTACTATTTATTTTATACGTTTTGCTGCTGCTCGTTCTTTGCTTTTTCTTCTTTCAGTACAACTTTACGCGATAAGTTTACGCGACCTTGATTATCGATCTCCATAACTTTAACCATGATCTCGTCACCAAGTTTCACAACATCTTCAACTTTTCCTACACGTTCTTCAGCAAGTTCAGAGATGTGAACGAGTCCATCCTTACCGCTGAATAGTTCAACAAACGCACCAAACTTTTCGATACGTTTTACTTTGCCCATGTAGTACTCTCCTACTTGAACTTCACGAACAATATCTTCAATGATTTTCTTCGCTTTTTTGTTCATCGCTTCGTCAGTTGAAGCAATAAAGACTGTACCGTCTTGCTCGATATCAATCTTAACGCCAGTTTCTTCAATGATCTTGTTGATGATCTTCCCGCTCGGTCCGATTACATCACGGATCTTATCCGGATTGATCTTCATCGTTAAGATCTTAGGAGCATATTGAGAAAGCTGTGTACGAGATTCTGAAAGTGTAGCAAGCATAGACTTTAGAATGATCATACGTCCTTCTTTTGCTTGTGTTAATGCTTCTTGAAGGATTTCACGGTTAATTCCTGAGATTTTAATGTCCATCTGAAGAGCAGTAATCCCATTAGGTGTACCTGCAACTTTAAAGTCCATATCTCCAAGGTGATCTTCCATGCCTTGAATATCTGTTAGAACTGTTACATCTTCACCGTCAGAGATCAGACCCATAGCAATACCTGCAACAGGAGCTTTGATCGGAACACCAGCATCCATCAATGCAAGCGTACTTGCACAAATACTTGCTTGTGATGTAGAACCGTTGGATTCTAATACTTCGGAAACGAGACGAATCGTGTATGGGAACTCTTCTTCGTTCGGAATCACTTGCTCTAATGCTCGCTCACCTAATGCACCATGTCCGATTTCACGTCTGCCTGGTCCTCGCATAAATCCAGTTTCACCTACACTGAATGGTGGAAAATTATATTGGTGCATGAAACGTTTTGACTCTTCCACACCAAGACCATCAAGAACTTGAACATCGCCAAGAGCTCCTAATGTACAGATGCTGAGTGCTTGGGTTTGCCCACGTGTAAATAGACCTGAACCATGAGTTCTTGCTAAAATGCCTACCTTTGAAGAAAGTTGACGGATCTCATCCGTTTTTCTTCCGTCCGGACGAACTTTCTCCTTAAGGATCAAGCGTCTCACTTCTTCTTTGATGAGTTTATGTAAAACCTCTTTTGCTTCGCTGGCTTTATCTTCATCTTCTTCATAACGAGAAGCGACGTTTGCACTTACAGCGTCTAAAGCTTCTTGACGTGCATGCTTTTCAACAACCTTAACTGCTTCTTTCACATCGTTTCCAACAAATTCACGAACTTCTTGTTCAACATCTTTATCTAGCTCATGAAGAACGATCTCCATCTTCTCCTTACCGATTTCAGAAACAATCTCTTCTTGGAAAGCGATTAAACGCTTGATCTCTTCATGACCGAACATGATCGCTTCAAGCATCACTTCTTCAGAAACTTCTTCTGCACCAGCTTCAACCATGTTGATGGCATGCTTAGTACCCGCAACAATTAATTGAATATCACTTTTTTCATTTTGCTCAACCGTTGGATTGATCACAAACTCGCCTTCGATTCGACCAACAGTTACTCCAGCGATCGGTCCTTCAAAAGGAATATCAGAAATAGACAACGCAAGTGATGATCCGATCATCGCAGCCATTTCTGAAGAACAGTTTTGATCCACACTCATTACTGTGCTGACAACTTGTACTTCGTTACGGAAACCATCTGCGAATAGAGGACGAATAGGACGGTCGATCAAACGACTCGCTAAAACAGCTTTTTCGCTTGGACGGCCTTCACGTTTGATAAATCCACCTGGAATTTTACCAACTGCATATAAACGCTCTTCGTAGTTTACTGTCAGCGGAAAGAAACTAAGGTTTTTAGGCTGTTTTGATGCAACAGCTGTTGAAAGCACTGCAGTATCGCCATATCTGACCATTACAGCACCGTTCGCTTGTTTTGCTAATTCTCCAATTTCGAACGTAAGCGTTCTACCCGCCCAGTCCATTGTAAAAGTTCTTTTTTGTTGATCCATTTTACTTGGTACTCCTCTCAACACTTAGAAAAATCCTATCATATTATGGTTCTATTATATCCTAACGTAGTCCTTCCTAAAAAGAAAAACTCGAAAGAATTTACTCATACATACCAAGAATAACATGTTTAGTGCCGTTTATGGATGAATGCTTGCAATAAAAAAAGCGGGAAATATATCCCGCTTTGCTGGATTAACGACGTAATCCAAGTCTTCCGATCAATTCGCGGTAACGCGTGATGTCCTTGTTACGTAGGTACGTTAACAAGTTACGGCGCTTACCAACCATTTTCAATAGACCACGACGTGAGTGGTGATCTTTCTTGTGTGTACGCAAGTGATCATTCAACTCATTGATTTGTTCAGTAAGGATAGCGATTTGAACTTCTGGAGATCCAGTGTCCGTATCATGTACCTTATACTCGCTGATTAGTTCGTTCTTACGCTCTTGAGTAATAGCCATCCTTTTCACCTCCTTAATAATAGAAACACCAATTACCGAGCAAACGTCGGTGACTCGATTTGCCAAGCAATGGTTATATGCACATTAAAATGTACAGTTATTATCATAGACTTTTTATAGAATAATTGCAAGTTTTTTATTACAGTGATTGTGTGATCTCATATGTTTTGCTTTTATCGGCATGAAGCTGTGCGATGAGCTCGTCTATTCCACTAAATTTCTTCTCATCACGAATTCTTTTCAACCAAGTGATTCGAACCTCTTCACCATATATTTCGTGGTTGAAGTCAAAGATATGAACTTCGAGTGAAGGTTTTTTTTGATCATCCTTAAATGTAGGTTTATAGCCTACATTCGCCATCGCTAAATAGCTTTTTTCATCGACAGAAACCTCAACTGCGTATACACCGACTTTTGGCAGTGAATATTGGTCGGTGTCAAGGTTAGCAGTCGGGAACCCAATCGTACGGCCACGCTTATCCCCATGAGTCACCGTGCCGTTGAGCTTATATCTTCTGCCCAAGTAAGGCTCAATCTCATCGACAAGACCTTCTTTAAGGCAGTTTCTAATCAGTGTGGAACTTATTTTGTGACCATCTTTTTCAATCTTTTCAATAACCGTTTGTCCAAATTGTCCGTTAGATTCTTTTACTAATGTTTCAACGCTTCCTTTTCCATACTTCCCATATGAAAAGTCAAATCCGGTAACTACATGGACTACATTCAAACCGATCACATACTGATCAACAAACTCCTGAGTATCTAGATTTGCAAAAACTTGATCGAATTTCACAAGATAAAATCTCTCTACACCCATCTCCTCTAGAATCTTCTTCTTTTCTTCTAAAGGTGTGATATATGTCCAATTTTGATCACTCTTACCTAATACAACAGACGGATGCGGGTGGAAGCTCATAACAGCAGAAACAGCGTCGTTCTTCTTAGCAAGCTCTACTGCTGTGTTGATCACACGTTGGTGTCCAACATGAATCCCGTCAAAATAACCTAGAGCCAAAAAAGTTGGTGGAAGGTTATCTTGTTGAAAATGATGCGGATGACTTATAACAATCGTTTCCAAAAACTCACCTACTAACTTCTTTCGTTAATCAATGGCTAACACTTTAACCGGTTTTATTAAACCTGGTTTTGAAGGATGGTTCTCATAAATGGCTAGACATTTTCCTTCTTCATTATAAACACCAAACGGGCTTTCTACCAAATCTTTTGGTGCTTCAAGCACAGAACCATTTTTTATTTTGAAAAACAGCTCTTCTGAAACTGTCCATTTCGGAAAGTGAGAGATTCCTTTTTCAAGAGGAAACAGATAATCTTCTAAAGGCGTCACACTGCTTTCAAGCTGCTCAAATGTCACACAGTCTTCGATTGAGAACGGCCCTGATGCTGTTCTGATCAGAGATGACATATGTGCCGGATATCCAAGTCTTTCACCGATCTCAACAGCAAGCGTCCTAACGTATGTACCTTTAGAACATCGTACGCGGAATGAGAATACAGGTTGTTCTTTGCTGAGCATATCTAAGTTGTCGTCATTAATTAGCTGAAGCTCATGGATAGTAACATTACGTTTCGGCCGTTCAACAGTCAACCCTTGCCTCGCATATTCATAAAGTTTTTTTCCGTTAACTTTAACCGCTGAATACATCGGAGGAACCTGTTCGATCTCTCCTTGTAAAGACTGTAAAATTTCTTTTATATCAGAAATTGAGATATCCTTGTCTACATGTTTTTCTTCTACTCTTTCACCGTGAGCATCTTCTGTCTCTGTAGAAAAACCTAAAGTGACCTCACCTATATATTCCTTGCCGTAGTCTGACATGTACTCTGCGATTTTAGTCGCTCTTCCAATACATATAGGAAGGACCCCCGTTACCTCGGGATCTAATGTACCTGTGTGACCGACTTTTTTTGTTGAAAAAATTCTTCTTATCTTTGCCACACAATCATGTGATGTCATACCAGCAGGTTTCTTCAATGCCAAAATTCCTTGTCTTGCACTCATAAAAGCTTCTCCTTTGATCACATTATCTCTTTTTTACAAGCAAAAAATGGATAGACAAAATTAATTGCCTATCCATTTGCTATTATGGTTTCGGATGCTCTTCGTTTTCCTCGTCTTCTTCATCTTCACGTTTGATATCAGACAAAAGACTTTCGATCTTGCTTCCATAATTTAGAGATTCATCAAATTTAAAAAAGATGTCTGGTGTTTTACGCAAGCGGATTCGTTTTCCGATTTCCGTACGAATGAAACCTGTAGCTTTCGCTAGGCTTCGCAATGTTTGTTCCTTTTGATCGGCATCACCAAACACAGAAACATAAACAGTAGCCTGCTGTAAATCACCTGTTACATCTACCGCCGTAACGGTCACAAAACCTACGCGGGGGTCTTTGATTTTTCGGCCTATAATGTCACTAAGCTCTTTTTTCATCTGTTCCCCAATACGATTGGAACGGATTGTGCCCATTTTTAATACACCCCGTTTCTTGCCACTTGCCTTACAGCCACTCGATGTTTGAACGTGTAACTTCCAACTCAGTAATAGATGTAATAATCGCAAGTGCTCTTTGCAATTCTTTTTCTGCTATTATTTTGTCCGAAGAAACGGTAACCATACTTATCTCGGCGCGCTGCCACAAATCTTGATGATCTGTTTCGGATACAGCCACGTTTAATCGTTGACGAAGCCTGTTTACCGCTTTTTGAACAACTGAACGTTTATCTTTTAACGACTGTGCTTCATAGATGAAAAACTCAACCGTCAAGAACCCGATCATTTTACTTTAATTTCTTCCATGATATACGCTTCAATGATGTCGCCTTCTTTAATATCATTGAACTTTTCTAATGTGATCCCACATTCGTATCCAGCAGATACTTCTTTAGCATCGTCTTTAAAACGTTTAAGTGCATCGATCTTACCTTCGTAAGATACAACACCGTCACGAATCAAGCGAACAGTAGAATCTCTTGTGATTTTTCCTTCAGTAACGTAACATCCAGCGATCGTACCAACTTTAGAAACTTTGAAAGTCGTACGAACTTCAACTTGCCCGATAACTTTTTCTTCGAACTCTGGGTCAAGCATCCCTTTCATCGCTGATTCGATCTCTTCGATTACGTTGTAGATGATTCTATGCAGACGAACATCGACTTTTTCAGCGTCAGCTGTACGTTTTGCACCATTATCAGGACGAACGTTGAAACCGATCACGATTGCGTTTGAAGCTGATGCAAGCATGATGTCATACTCATTGATCGCACCAACACCTGAGTGGATGATTTTAACTTTAACGCCTTCAACGTCAATTTTTTGTAAAGATCCTGCAAGCGCCTCAACAGAACCTTGAACATCACCTTTGATGATGACATTGATTTCTTTGATGTCACCTTCTTTAATCTGGTTAAAGAGGTCATCAAGGTTTAGTTTTGAAGATTCTTTACGCTGTGCATCTTGTTGTTTTTTGAAGCGGGACTCACCAACTTGACGAGCTTTTTTCTCGTCAGCGAAGACCATGAACTGATCTCCAGCTTGTGGTACATCGTTCAATCCAGTAATTTCAACTGGTGTTGAAGGTCCTACCGTTTTAACTCTGCGGCCAAGGTCGTTCACCATCGCACGAACACGACCGTATGTGTGTCCAACTACGATTGGATCACCAACGTTTAATGTACCTGATTGAACGAGTAGAGTTGCTACAGATCCACGGCCTTTATCAAGCTGTGCTTCAATTACTGTTCCAATTGCAGTACGGTTTGGATTTGCTTTTAATTCTTCAACTTCTGAAACAAGGTTGATCATTTCAAGCAGGTCGTCAATTCCGTCACCTTTAATCGCTGAAACGTTTACGAAGATCGTATCTCCGCCCCAAGCTTCCGAAACAAGTCCGTGCTCAGTTAGTTCTTGCATGACTCGATCCGGGTTAGCAGATTCTTTATCCATCTTGTTTACAGCCACGATGATTGGAACTTCCGCTGCTTTAGCATGGTTGATCGCCTCTACTGTCTGAGGCATTACACCGTCATCAGCAGCTACAACTAGAATTGTGATATCTGTTACTTGAGCTCCACGGGCACGCATCGTTGTAAACGCAGCATGTCCAGGAGTATCTAGGAACGTAATCTGTTTTCCGTTGTTCGTAATTTGATAAGCACCGATATGCTGAGTAATTCCACCAGCTTCGCCTGCAGTTACCTTTGTGTTACGAATCGCATCAAGAAGCGTTGTTTTACCATGGTCAACGTGACCCATGATCGTAACGACTGGCGGACGAACTTGAAGATCTTTTTCTTCATCTACGATTTCGTAGTTTTCAAATTCAGTCTCATCAACGATGATCTCTTCTTCTACTTCTACATCGTAGTCAGCTGCGATCAGTTCGATCGCTTCTTTATCAAGTTCTTGGTTAATCGTTGCCATAATTCCAAGACCCATTAGCTTTTTAATGATCTCAGAAGTATCTTTGTTCAACTTTTTAGCTAATTCACCTACTTGAAGTGATTCAGTGAAAGTGATCTTACTTGGCGTTTCAAGAACTTTCTTCTGAGGAGCTTGTTGCTGCTGGTTTCCGCCGCCTCTGTTTTGCTTGTTGCGATTGTTGTTGTTCTTGTTGTTGTTATTTCTATTGTTGCTTTGGTTTCTATTGTTAGTATTCTTGTTGTTTGAATGATTGCTATTGCTCTTGTTTTGATTGTTGTTACTGTTTTTGTTTTGATTATTTGTGCTAGTCTTGTTCTGATTGTTTTGACTGTTAGTATTCGTGGACTTTGGTCCTTTAGCTTGTGACGAGTTATTGTTCTCTTTTTTTATTTTCATATTACTCTCTTTTTGAACTTCCTTTTTATTAGATTTGGTGTCATTACCAGGGTTGCTATTTTTCACATCTGATTTAGGGAGTTGATTTTGATTCGTTGATTTTGGTTGATCTTTATTGGTCTTTGGACGATAAGCCTCATCCAGCTTTTTAAGAGCTGCCTGATCAATCATAGACATATGATTCGCAACGTGGACATCCATCGTTTTGAGCTTTTCAATAATGTCTTTACTTTGAACATTTTTCTGTTTCGCATATTCGTATACGCGGATTTTACTCATATGTTCACCCCCGAGTTAGTGATCAAGAAGTTCCTTTAATCTCTTAGAGAATCCTTGATCATTTACAGCAACTACAACTCGTTGCTCCTTACCAATAGCCCTGCCTAAAACATTGCGATCTTCCACCCAGGCAAGATCAGTTTTGTAAAAGCGGCATTTATCGGTAACTTTTTTCTTTGTATTATCAGAAGCATCTTTTGAAAGCAGAACAATTTTCGCGTTTTGCTTTTGGATGCTTTTCACAACTAGTTCTTCACCGGATATGACTTTACCGGCTCGAGCTGCTATTCCAAGAAAGTTTTCCCAAGGAGTTGGTTTCAAGATGTATGACTTCCTTTTTCAAGCTGTTCAAATAGATCAGCTGGAATCTTTGTTTTGAGATGTGATTCAAGAACCTTTTTCTTTTTCGCTTGTTCGATACAAGCCGGTTCATGACAAAGGTAGGCTCCTCTTCCGGATTTTTTCCCTGACGTGTCGACAGAGACTTCTCCTTCTGGTGAGCGGACAATACGTGTTAATTCTTTTTTAGCCTTCATTTCTTGACAGGCTACGCATTTTCTCATCGGAATTTTACGTGTTTTCATTGTCTCCACCTCGTCTTTTCTTACTCTTCATCCTCATCAGTATCTTCGAAAAAATCACTGCGAGCGTTTGATGGATCGTACACACCTGATTCTATTGCTTCTGTTTCACTTTTAATATCAATCTTCCAACCTGTTAACTTCGCAGCTAGACGAGCATTTTGGCCTCTTTTACCAATCGCTAATGAAAGTTGATAGTCAGGAACGATAACCGTTGTCATCTTTTCCTCTTCATTCACTTGTACTTCAAGTACTTTTGCTGGACTAAGTGAATTTGCTACATATACAACTGGATCTTCACTCCATCGAACAATATCAATCTTCTCACCGTTCAATTCGTTTACGATCGTTTGAACACGTGCACCTTTTTGTCCAACACAAGAACCAACTGGATCTACTTCAGGATCAGCAGCATGAACGGCAATCTTTGAACGGTCACCCGCTTCACGAGCGATCGATTTAATCTCAACCGTTCCATCATAGATCTCTGGCACTTCAAGTTCGAATAAGCGTTTTAAAAGACCTGGGTGAGTTCTTGATACTAAAATTTGAGGACCTTTTGTCGTCTTTTCAACTTTAGTAATGTACACTTTGATGCGGTCGTTCGTGGTATGAGATTCACCAGGCATCTGTTCAGCAGCAGGTAGAAGAGCTTCCACTCTGCCTAGGCTGACATACATATAACGGTGGTCTTGTCGTTGAACGATTCCTGTGATGATATCTTCTTCACGATCAATAAATTCTGAGAAGATGATCCCTCGCTCTGCTTCACGAACGCGTTGTGTTACTACTTGTTTAGCTGTTTGAGCAGCAATACGACCAAAATCTTTTGGTGTAACTTCTTCTTCTACTATATCTTCTAATTCATAGCCAGGGTTGATCGCTTGAGCTTCTGCAACTGAGATCTCTTGACGATCGTCCTCAACTTCTTCAACCACATTTTTTCTTGAAAAAACACGGATACTTCCTGTGTCTCTGTTAAAATCAACACGAACATTTTGCGCTTGATGAAAATTGCGCTTGTACGCAGAAATAAGGGCAGCTTCAATCGCTTCAATAATAACTTCTTTACTAATCCCTTTTTCTTTTTCTAACAATGTAAGTGCATCCAAAAGCTCGGTACTCATTTTTCTTCTCCCCTCTTCATTAAAAAACAACCGCAAGACGGGCGTTGGCCACTTTAGCATAAGGTAACTCTACCTTTTTCACTTGCGTTTTCACTCTAATCTCCATGAACAGCGTTTCACCGTCAAAGTCTTTTAAAAGTCCTTCGTATACTTTTTCACCGTTTAATGGCTCGTAAAGTTTAATGTTTACATTTTTGCCGATAGCATTTTTCACATCTTCAGGTTTCTTTAATGGTCTTTCAACACCTGGAGAAGATACTTCTAAAAAGTAGGGCTGTTCGATCGGATCAAGTTCATCTAGTTTTTCACTTAATTGTTCACTGACAGTCCCGCATTCCTCGATATCAATTCCACCCGTGGAATCGATATATACACGGAGAAACCAGTTTTTACCCTCTTTAACAAATTCAACGTCAACAAGTTCAAGTCCTAGTTTTTCAACGATTGGGGTTACAAGCTCTGTTGTGAGCTCTGTAATCTTCTGACTCATTGCTGCCCTCCTTCTTACTGAATGACCTCAAAACGTAACGAAAGAGTGGGGAGCCCCACTCTTTCGCCGACAGTTATTCATTCAACAGTATTTCCAAAAATACTATACCATAACCAATAAAATACTGCAACTGATCAAGCCTTCAAGAAGCCCTTGTTAAAAGAGCGAAAGCTGGTTTGCATCAGGCATTCCTTCTAAACATCCTTGATCATCTAAGTACTCAATAATGGTCTTAGACAACTTCGCACGCTGCTGAAGATCTTCTTTAGAAAGAAATTCACCTTGCTCTCTTGCTTTTACAATGTTTAATGCTGCGTTCGTACCTAATCCTGCGATTGAATTGAAAGGCGGAATCAATGTGTCCCCTTCTACTAAGAAGTCTGTTGCGCTCGAGCGATAAAGATCGATCTTCTGAAACGATAGCCCTCTTTCACACATCTCAAGAGCTAACTCTAGAACAGTTTGCAAGTTCTTCTCTTTTGTAGAAGCATCAAGACCTTTAGCAGAGATCTCTTCGATCTTTGTCTTTAATGCTTTGGATCCTCTGATCATAGACTCCACATCAAAATCATCCGCTCTTACTGTAAAATACGCCGCATAGAACCAGATTGGATAATGAACTTTAAAATATGCGATACGAACGGCCATCAATACGTATGCTGCCGCATGGGCTTTAGGGAACATGTATTTGATCTTCAAACATGAACCAATATACCAATCAGGGACATCGTTCTTCTTCATCTCATCGATCCACTCATCCGGCAGACCCTTTCCTTTACGTACACTCTCCATGATCTTAAAAGCAAGCGACGGCTCCAAGCCTTTATAGATCAGGTAGACCATGATATCATCACGACAGCCGATAACGTCTTTTAGCACACAAGTGCCGTTTGCGATCAATTCGTTCGCGTTATTAAGCCATACGTCGGTACCATGAGATAGTCCTGAAATCTGTACAAGTTCAGAGAAAGTACTTGGTTTTGTTTCTTCAAGCATCTGTCTTACGAACTTTGTTCCGAACTCTGGAATACCTAACGTACCTGTCTTACACATGATCTGTTCTTCCGTTACTCCTAACACTTCTGGGCCTGAAAAGATTTTCATCACTTCTGGATCAGAAGCAGGAATGGTCTTCGGATCAATACCGCTTAGATCTTGAAGCATACGGATAACGGTCGGATCATCGTGCCCGAGTATATCAAGTTTTAATAAGTTATCATGAATCGAGTGAAAATCAAAATGAGTCGTTTTCCATTCCGATCCACTATCATCGGCTGGGAACTGAACAGGACAGAAATCATAGATGTCCATATAATCTGGAACAACTATTATTCCTCCTGGATGCTGACCTGTTGTTCTCTTTACTCCTGTACATCCAGCTACGAGTCGATCAACTTCTGCCGATCGGATCGTTAAGTTATTGTCTCCTGCATACCCTTTTACGTAACCATAAGCCGTTTTTTCAGCTACGGTACCTATTGTCCCTGCACGATACACATAATCTTCACCGAACAGTTCTTTCGTGTAGTTATGTGCTCTAGGCTGATATTCACCTGAGAAGTTCAAGTCGATATCAGGGACTTTATCTCCTTTGAAACCAAGGAACGTTTCGAACGGAATATCTTGTCCATCTTTAATATAAAGCACTTCGCATGTTGGACATTCTTTATCAGGCAGATCATAACCAGAACCAACAGAACCATCGTTAAAGAAATGGGACTCTTTACACTTCGGACAAACATAATGAGGAGGCAATGGATTTACTTCAGTGATCTCCGTCATTGTCGCAACAAACGACGAACCGACTGATCCACGCGATCCTACAAGGTATCCATCGATCAACGATTTTTTTACAAGTTTATGTGAGATCAAGTAAATAACGGCAAATCCGTGTCCGATGATACTCTTTAATTCTTTTTCCAGCCTCTTCTCAACAAGTTCAGGAAGATTCTCACCATAGATGCTTCTTGCTCGGTTATAACTCATGGAGCGTACTTCTTCATCTGCGCCCTCGATCTTTGGTGTATATAGATCATCAGGAATCGGTTTGATCTCCTGAATCATGTCGGCGATCTGTCTCGTATTTTCACAAACTATCTTTTGAGCTCTTTCTTCACCTAAGAAAGAGAACAGATCCAACATCTCATCTGTAGTTCTAAAATGCACTTCTGGAAGAGTTTGTCTGTTCAGCGGATTCGCTCCACCTTGAGAAGAGATCAAGATTTTTCGATATATCGCATCTTCAGGATTTAAATAATGAACGTTTCCTGTTGCGACAACCGGTTTGTTCAATTTCTCTCCAAGCTGAACGATGTTAGACAGGATCTCTCTTAAGTTCATCTCATCTGCGACTAATTCTCTTTCGATAAGGTGATAATAGTTACTTGGTGGCTGAACCTCTAAGTAATCATAAAACTCCGCGATCTTTTCAACCTCTTCGATCGGTTTTTGCATCATACCCTCAAACACTTCACCTTTATCACAAGCTGAACCGACGAGTATGCCTTCTCGTAGTTTACTTAACCGTGATCTCGGAATACGTGGTGTTCGATAAAAATAAGATAGATGAGATTCGGAAACAAGTTTGTATAAATTTTTCAGCCCTTCTTGTGTCGCAGCTAAAAGTGTACAGTGAAACGGCCTTGATCTCTGAAATCCACCTTGCCCCATGTTATCGTTCAAACGATCGTGATAGAAGATATCCTTTTCAAACGTCTCTTTTAGAAGCTTCCATAATAGATAACCCGTTGCTTCAGCATCATAGATAGCTCGGTGATGCTGGGTGAGTTCGATATCAAACCTTTTACAAAGTGTGTTCAATCTATGATTCTTTAATTGTGGAAGCAGAAATCTTGCCAATTCAAGTGTATCAATTACAGGATTCTTTGCTTCCCCGAGACCTATCTTGCGTAATCCTTCGTTCAAGAAGCCCATGTCAAAGCTCGCGTTATGAGCTACTAGGATATCATCACCCATAAATGCGTGAAAATCGCGAAGCACTTCATCTATCTCTGGTGCGTTCTCAACCATATCATCTGTAATTCCAGTCAATTCAATCGTGGTTTGAGATAGGGATTCATGTGGATTTGCAAACCTTTCAAAACGGTCAATGATCTCCCCGCCACGTATCTTTACCGCTGCAAGTTCAATAATTTTATTGTATACAGCTGATAAACCCGTCGTCTCAACGTCAAAGACAATATATGTTTCGTCTGTTAGTTTTCTCGGTGCCTCGTTGTATGCGATCGGTACACCATCATCTACAAGATTCGCCTCAAGTCCGTACAGAATCTTGATTCCGTTTTTCTTTCCTGCACTATAAGCTTCTGGAAAGGACTGAACACCAGCATGATCAGTTATTGCGATTGCTGGATGACCCCATTTCTTAGCTTGTCCCACTAAGGTTGAAACAGAAGATATTGCATCCATCTGACTCATCGGGGTGTGAAGGTGAAGCTCAACACGTTTGTTGTCTTCATCCGCAAGATCTTTTCTGAACTCAGGTTTGATCTCATTAATATCGTTAGCGATCATGACTAGATCTCTTACAAACGTATCATTCTGTATTCCGCCTCGAACTTTTAGCCACATTCCCTTTTGAATACCTTGAAGGATAGGAATATCTTCTTTGTCACGAGAGAAAATTTTAATCAATAGAGAATCCGTGTAATCGGTAATCTTGAATGTTAATAGTGTACGTCCGCTTCTAAGCTCTCTCGTTTCGGAATGAAAGACGTAGCCTTGAATCGTTATACGTCTTTCTTCATCTTGGATCGTTTGGATCGGTACAGGTTCATCCTTGATTGAATAACCGATCATAATATCAGTTCTTGCTGCAGGACCTTCAGATCGATTAGCAGCTTTCTCTTTTTCAACTAAAGCTTCCATTACTTTATTCTGATCTTCTTGTTTTCTTTGTTCGATAAACTTTTGAAAATCTTCTTCAGAGTGTTTAATCTCTGTTTTAACCATTACAGAATGAAACCCAAACTGACTGTACATCTCCTTAATAACAGGAGAAAGCTTTCTTTGCACAAGTGCTTCTTCCGCATCATTTCGTACGGTCAGACACAAAAAATTGCCTTCCGCAATAGGATTTTGCGTAGAAAGCATACTTCCTAAACTTGGTGCTGCTGATTCTACTAACTTTTCTTTGCACAGCGGCCAAAAGTTAAGAAGCTCTTCGGCTTGAAAACTCTCTTTCGTTTGAAGAGAAAAAGACACTGTAGCAATATGCTGAAAAGTTTGGCGCAGGCTAGCACTAAACCAAGCGTAACTATCAGGGGTTAATGGACGTAGAAGTCCTATGATAAAATGCCAGCTTCTATTCGTCTTATCTATCGTTAGTTTTTCGATCGTTCCTTCCGAAAAACCTACTTTCATCTCATCAGGCATACCTAGTTGTTCTAAAAGAAGCGAAAGCCTTTCTTGTCTGATCTGTTGATCATTTCCGCTCATACGAACCTCCTTTTAAAGGGGTTTAATTATGTTTTCACATGACTAACCAACACAATTCTTAAACATTTCTCTATTAATTATACTATAGCTTTAATCAGTCAGCCTCGATTACCATCATAAAGATTAGAACTCTATTCGTACAGTGCAAAGAGAAAGGCACCTCTTAGATAAGAGGTACCTCCTCTATAGCAACATCGATTTAATCACAATCTACTAATTCTTAAGCTTGTCCCACTCATTTTTAATAAAGCTGCTTAGTTCAGAAACTGGCACTTCGAAAGATTCTCCGCTTTTACGTATTTTCACTTCCACGATTCCTTCTGAAGCACGTTTTCCAACCATAACACGAATTGGAAGTCCGATAAGATCGCTATCTGTAAATTTCACACCCGCTCGTTCAGGGCGATCATCATATAAACAATCAAATCCATCGTTCTTGATCTGCGTGTAAAGTTCATCGGACAGTGCTGCTTGTTCTGCGTTCTTACTGTTAACAGCAATTAAGTGAACATCGAACGGCGTTAATGATAACGGCCAGATCAAACCTTTCTCATCATTGTTCTCTTCAGCCACGGCTGCTAATGTACGTGAGACACCTATTCCGTAACAACCCATGGACATGATCTGATTCTTACCGTTTTCATCTAAGTAAGAGGCTTTCATCGGCTCACTGTATACTTTACCAAGCTTGAACACATGCCCGACTTCAATTCCTTTAGCAAAAACGATCGTCCCTTTACCATCTGGTGACAGATCACCTTCTACTACGAAACGAAGGTCAGCTGTTTCATTACATTCAAAATCTCTATTTGGATTAACATTTGTATAATGATAGCCTGTTTCATTTGCACCACAAACTGCATTTACCATATATGGAACTGCTTGATCAGCGATTACTTTAACTTCTTTTGAAGAATGAACTGGTCCGATAGATCCGTGTTCAGCATTCAACCATTCTTTTGTTTCTTCTGCTGTAGCTAATTCTACTTCTTTAGCAGAAAGAATATTCTTAAGCTTGATCTCATTAACCTCATGATCTCCTCTGACTAACACTAAAACAGGTTGTTCATCAGCGATATATAGCAATGATTTAATCACTTTGGATGGTGAAACTTGTAATAGATTTGAAACCTCTTCGATCGTTTTCGCGTGTTTCGTTTCTACTTTCTTAAGTTCCATAAGATTTTCAGATGAACGGTCTTCACGAAGAACAACTGGAGCCATCTCTATGTTCGCTGCAAAATCTGAATCCGTTGAATACGCGATAAGATCTTCACCAATTTCTGATAAGACCATGAACTCATGATTATCTTTACCACCGATCGCACCTGAATCCGCTAAAACCGCACGGAAGTTTAGTCCACAACGGCTAAAGATAGCAGAGTAGGCGTCTTTCATCGCTTCATACGTCTCATCAAGACTTTCTTGCTTATCATGGAAAGAGTATGCATCTTTCATGATGAACTCTCTTCCGCGAAGCAATCCGAAACGGGGACGTTTCTCGTCTCTGAACTTTGTTTGAATCTGATATAGATTAAGAGGAAGTTTCTTATATGATTTCACTTCGTCTCGAACGATGCTCGTAATCACTTCTTCATGAGTCGCACCAAGAGCGAAATCCCGCTCATGTCGGTCTTTTAATCTCATTAGTTCAGGACCGTAGCTATACCATCGGCCACTTTCCTGCCAGAGTTCAGCAAGCTGCAGTGCCGGCATCATCATCTCTTGTGAACCAGCACGATTCATTTCTTCTCGTACAATATTCTCTACCTTATGAAGCACCTTTTTCCCCAATGGAAGAAAAGAATAGATACCAGCAGCATTCTGACGGATAAAGCCAGCTCTTAATAAGAGCTGGTGACTTTTAACATCTGCATCTGCAGGAACTTCTCTTAAAGTTGGCATAAACAACTGACTTTGTCTCATTATCTCTACTCCTCAAATCATCCCTAATTAACCAAGAAAAATTTTCTGTATATCATTCCATGTAACAACTAGCATCAATAACATTAGAAAAGCAAACCCGATAAAATGAACCATTCCTTCTTTTTGCGGATCGATCGGTTTCCCTCTCAAAGCTTCAACTCCTAAGAACAGAAGTCGTCCTCCGTCAAGTGCAGGTAGTGGCAACAAGTTAAAGATCCCTAAGTTGACACTTAAGATAGCTGCCCACTGCAATAGCATGTAAACACCAGCTTTTGCAGCTTGATCTGTATACTCATAGATTCCAAGTGGTCCAGAGAGCTGATCTATGCCATGCTGACCCGTTATCAGTTGTCCGAGTCCTGTAAATATAGCCGTTGTCATAAACCATGTTTGTTTAGCGCCATATTCTAATGATCCAACAAAAGAGGACTCAGTATATGGATGTGCTCCGATAAACCCTTCGTTCTTATCATCAGCACCTTTACGAGAGCCAAGCGTGACAGGAACCACTTTCTCTTCTCCATCACGATTAATCGTAAACATTAACTTTTCACCAGGGTTTTCTTGAATGACAGACACTAACTCTTTCCAATCGTCCATCTTCTCGCCCTGAACTGCAATAATTTTATCACCTTTAATCAAACCTGCTTTATCGGCACCTGCTCCTTCTTGAAGGGTACCTAGTCTTGATTCATTAGTCGGAATACCTTGCATGAGTGAAAATACGACCAAGATCACGAAAGCAAGCAAAAAGTTCATTGCAGGACCAGCAAAGATTGCTAGTGTTCTCTGCATGATCGTCTTCGATCCAAACTGTCGGTTATAAGGTGCGATCTGCATCTCCTGGTGATCAGCTACAAATAGCGCATCTTCTTTTACTTTGTAAGTAGATGTGCCTGAGTCTTCATTTTCAAAACCTGTTACATACAATTCACGTTCTAGATCAGCGTTTTCAATCGTGATCGTTTTTTGCACAGGGTATTTTTCACGGTGATTGACAACGATTTTCTCCACTTCATTTGCTTGGTTGAAGATCAAACCAACTCTGTGACCTGCCTTAAGTTCAATACCTTCCGGATCTTCTCCAGCCATACGTACGAACCCTCCAAGAGGTAAAAGACGAATCGTGTAGACTGTCTCCCCTTTCTTGAAGGCAAACACTTTCGGGCCGAATCCAATAGCAAACTCACGACACAAGATGCCTGCACGCTTTGCCAGCAATAGATGTCCGAGTTCATGAAAGAAAATTAAAGCACCTAAAATGATGATAATGGCTATCACAGTGTTCATTCCCATTACCTGCCTTTACTAAGTAGTGACTCCACATATTGACGAGTCCTATTATCTGTTTCCTGTATTGTCTCAAGGTCTGGCGTACTGACGTTGGACAAATTCTGCATAGCTCGTTCGATCATCTCTTCAATCTCAAGAAACGAGATATGACCATTAAGAAATCGTTCAACCGCTTTTTCATTCGCTGCATTTAAAATGGTCGGCATCAAGCCTCCAGCCTTACCTGCTTGAAAAGCAAGTTTTAAACACCTGAACCGGTCATAATCCATTTCTTGAAAATGTAACTTTCCAACTTCCCATAAGTTTAACCTTTTCCCGTTTATTAATTCAAGTCGATCGGGATATGTAAGAGCGTATTGTATCGGCACTCTCATATCTGGTTGTCCTAAATGAGCGATAATGCTTGTATCAACAAACTCTACCATAGAGTGTATGATGCTTTCCTTATGTAAAATGACGTCTATTTTCGAATAATCAAAGGAAAATAACCAATGAGCTTCAATTACTTCTAAACCTTTATTCATCATTGTCGCAGAATCGATCGTGATCTTCGCACCCATCGACCAGTTTGGATGGTTCAAAGCTTCTTGAACTGTAACGTTCTTTAATTCTTCACGAGTACGGTCTCTAAAACTTCCACCTGAAGCAGTTAATATCAACTTCTCCACACGGTTCGGGTCTTCACCGTTCAAACACTGATAGATCGCTGAATGTTCTGAATCGACCGGAAGAATTGCGACGTTATGTTTCTTCGCTTTTTCCATAACAAGATGACCTGCTGTTACTAACGTTTCTTTATTAGCTAAAGCGATCGTCTTTTTTGCTTCGATGGCTTTTAATGTGGGAAGTAAGCCTACACTGCCGATGACTGCGTTCACAACAACTGTTGAATCAGTAGAAACTGCGGCCTCGATCAATCCATCCATACCTGAGACAACTCTTGTAGATGAACTTACCTTCGAACGAAGTTTTTTTGCATCTTCTTCATTTTGAACAGCACATATTTCAGGTTGAAATTTGAATATGATCTTTTCAGCAGCCTCAATATTCTTACCTACAGACATCGAACTCAATTTGAACTGTTCCGGATGAGAGGCGATCACATCTAAGGTCTGAACGCCGATCGAACCTGTTGCACCAAGTAAACTAACTGATTTCATCCTATACCTCCTAGCGTTATCCTATCAAATGAAGCACGTGGAGCAACGGGAATACAAATAACGCACTATCAAGTCTATCTAATATCCCGCCATGTCCAGGAAGCAGAGTACCAGAATCTTTCACATCGTAGATTCGTTTGAATGCCGATTCTGCCAAGTCTCCTATCTGACCAAATATACCTACGATAATGGATATCAGTAGAATATTAGACAAAGACATATCCACAAAATGAGTAAAATAGCTGATCAACCCTACAACAAGACTAAAAAAGATACCTCCGACTGCCCCTTCGATCGTTTTGTTTGGAGAGATAACCGGCCAAAGTTTTCGTTTTCCAATCGATTTTCCAACAAAATAAGCGCCAGAGTCTGTTGCCCATATCATGAATAGGATTAAGAATAAGAGTTGGACTCCACCTTCTAAAATTCTCGTTTCTAGTAAATAGAAAAACCCAAAACCTACGTATATAGCACTAAAAAGCACAAACGAAATATGATTGTAATCTGTATTGTTCTTTTGTACAACAGTTACGACTAGTAATAGAAGAACTGCAAGTATAATGGCATCAGTTTTAGTAAAAGGTTCTAAAGTACTCATCCAGTCTTGTGGTAAAGCGATCAAGACTGCTAATAAAAATCCGATTCCCCCTACGAAACTTAGCTCCATCCTTTTCATACGCAATAATTCAAACATGCCAATCCCAGTTAGCAATAGTATTAATAGTGAGAACGGCCAGCTTCCATAAAGGGTAATCCCTATAAATAAAACGGCTGCGATTACACCTGTTATTATCCGTTGTTTCATAAGTCCTCCTTAATTAAACACCGCCATACCGCCTGCCTCGTCCGGCAAATTGTGATACAGCTTCTCGTAGATGCTCTTCAGAAAAATCTGGCCATAACACTTCAGTAAACCAAAATTCAGAATACGCAAGCTGCCATAGCATAAAATTACTTAATCGAACCTCACCACTTGTACGAATCAAAAGATCCGGGTCGTTGAGATCATGCGTCATTAAATGCTGTTCGATCATTGAATCATCGATTTGTGATGGCTCTAACCTTCCTTGTTTCACCTCAGAAGCTAAAGCTTTAACTGCAGCTGTAATCTCATCGCGGCTTCCATAATTAAGAGCGAAGTTTAAGATTAAACCACTGTTGTTCTTCGTCTTGTGAATTGCTTCATCTACAGCTTTTACCGTGTGTAGTGGTAATAATTCCTTTTTACCCATTATTCGCACTTGTACGTTCTCTTTAATCAAATCTGGAAGAAAAGTGTTTAAAAATTCTCCAGGAAGTTTCATTAAAAAGTCAACTTCTTCACGTGGACGTTTCCAATTTTCAGTTGAAAACGCATAAAGAGTTAAAACTTCTATCCCGATCTTATTCGCTTCTTTAACGATTTTCCGAACGGTTTTCATCCCTTCATGATGGCCGGCAATCCGTGGCATAGCTCGTTTCCGTGCCCACCTTCCGTTACCATCCATAATTATGGCTACATGTTTAGGGATATTTTCTTCTTTGAATGTATGGTTCTCCGGACTTTTTTTCTTAAAGAAAAGCTTGTCAAGCATGTATAAGCCTCCATCTTCTTAGACTTCATGAAATCCACCTTTTAGTAAGGTGTTCTCCATATGCCAATCACCTTATCAATTAAAGTCTAGCAAAATGGTGATATTGTCTAATAAAAAAGCCCCCTTTTATAGAGGGCTTTTTATATTTAATTGTACATGGAAAAGCTTTATACTTCCATGATTTCTTTTTCTTTAGCAGAACTTACAGAATCAGCTTCAGCTGTGTATTTATCAGTTAGCTTTTGAACATCATCGTTATAGCGACGTAGTTCGTCTTCTGTAATCTCAGCTTCTTTTTCAAGTTTCTTCAAATCGTCATTCGCATCACGACGAACGTTTCTTAAAGCCACTTTCGCTTCTTCAGCAAACTTTTTAACAAGTTTAACTAGTTCTTTTCGGCGCTCTTCTGTTAGAGCTGGAATCGCAATTCGAATCACTTGACCATCGTTAGAAGGTGTTAGACCAAGATCAGACTTTAGGATCGCCTTTTCAATATCTGCCATTGCAGATTTGTCGTAAGGCTGAATCACTAAAAGTCTAGCTTCTGGAGTTGTTACACCTGCTAATTGATTGATCGGAGTTTGAGTTCCGTAGTAATCAACTTGTACTCTGTCTAATAGAGAAGGGTTTGCTCTACCTGCACGAAGTGTTGAATATTCGCGTCTTAGAGCTCCGATTGCTTTTTGCATCTTTTCTTCTGCTTGAGTTAAAACTTCTTTTGCCATTAGTTTCTCCCCCTTATAACGGTTCCAATTTTTTCTCCGGCAACTGCTCGTTTGATGTTTCCTTCTTCCATGATCGAGAAAACAACTAACGGGATATCATTATCCATACATAGTGATGAAGCTGTTGTATCCATTACTGCTAGTCCATCTTTTAAAAGATCTAGATACGATAATGTCGTATACTTAACAGCGTTCTCATCCAATTTCGGATCTGCTGAATACACGCCATCCACGTTATTCTTAGCCATCAAGATGACTTCTGCTTCAATTTCTGCTGCTCTTAGTGCTGCAGTCGTATCTGTTGAGAAGTACGGGTTACCCGTTCCTGCTGCAAATATGACAACGCGCTTTTTTTCAAGGTGACGAATGGCTTTTCTTCTGATATAAGGTTCTGCAACCTGACGCATTTCTATTGATGTTTGTACTCTTGTTTGAACCCCGATGTTTTCAAGACTGTCTTGAAGGGCTAATGAATTCATTACAGTGGCAAGCATGCCCATATAGTCTGCTGAAGCACGGTCCATTCCCATCTCACTGCCCGTCTTACCACGCCATAGGTTTCCGCCGCCTACTACTACAGCAACTTCTACGTCGAGTTCAACGATTTCTTTTACTTGTTCTGCAATTGACTGAACGATTTTTGGGTCGATTCCAGATGTTTGTTCACCTGCTAGTGCTTCTCCACTTAATTTCAAGACGACTCGTTTATATTTTGAAGTAGTCATTTGTCCCTCCATCACCTAAAAAAATGTATTTACTTTGGTGTTAAGGCTTTTCGTGTAAAGCTTTGTTGCTTATGAAAGAAGTTAATTTCCGTTTCAGGTGCTCGCTTTCCGCGGGGCGACCGGTGAGCCACTTGCCGCTTTGCGCCTTTAAGTGTCTCACCTGACCGCTCGTCCTAGCCAAGAGTCTCGCACCTTACACTTCAATCAATTAGTCAAAGATGTCTTTATCAAGCACAAGCAGCAATCTTTTTTTTGAAAACCATTAATATACCAAGGTTATTTCTGTAAAAAAAGAGGAACACAACGTGCTCCCCTCTTTTTCTAACTGTGCTTACTTTTTAACTTGAGACATTACTTCTTCAGCGAAGTTGTCTTCACGCTTCTCAAGACCTTCTCCAACTTCAAAGCGAATGAAGGCTTTAACAGTAGCACCTTTGGAAGCTACATATTTACCAACTTTTTGATCTGGATCTTTAATGAAAGATTGGTCGTTCAAGCAAATATCTTCGAAGTATTTACCAAGACGTCCTTCTACCATTTTAGCTACGATGTTTTCAGGCTTTCCTTCGTTAAGTGCTTGTTCAGTTAATACTTTACGCTCACGTGAAACTTCTTCTTCACTAACTTCGTCACGAGAGATGTATTTAGGGTTTACAGCTGCAACGTGCATAGAAACGTCTTTCGCAACTTCTTCTTCTGTCGTTCCTTCAACAACTGAAAGAACTCCGATACGACCACCCATGTGAAGGTAAGCGCCGAATGCTGCGTTCTCGTCTTTTTTCAAGATTTCGAAGCGACGAAGTGTAAGCTTTTCGCCGATTTTAGCGATTGCTGCGTTGATGTAGTCATTTACTGAAGTTCCGTTAAAGTCAGAAGCTAATGCATCTTCTACTGAAGCAGGCTCTGTAGCCAACAAGTGGTTACCTAACTCAGCGATTAAGTTTTTGAAGTTTTCGTTTTTCGCAACGAAATCTGTTTCAGAGTTTACTTCAAGGATAACTGCTTTGTTTCCGTCAACGATTACAGAAGTTAATCCTTCTGCTGCGATACGGTCAGCTTTCTTAGCAGCTTTCGCGATCCCTTTTTCACGAAGGTAGTCGATTGCCGCCTCCATGTTACCATCTGTTTCAGTTAATGCTTTCTTACAATCCATCATTCCTGCGCCAGTTTTCTCACGCAATTCTTTTACCATTTGTGCTGTAATAGCCATGTGTTTTTGCCTCCTTATGGGATATGTAGTGCTAGTTGTGCTTTTACATAAAAAGGGTGATAAAGGGTCATCCCCTCTACCACCCTTGAGCATTCCATTTAATTAAGCAGTAGTTTCTTCTTCAGCTGCTTCAGCTACTTCTTCTCCGCCTTGGTTAGCTTCGATGATAGCATCTGCCATCTTACCAGTAAGAAGTTTAACTGCACGAATTGCATCATCGTTACCAGGGATAACGTGATCAACTTCGTCCGGATCACAGTTCGTATCAACGATAGCGATGATCGGGATGTTCAATTTACGAGCTTCTGCAATCGCGATGCGCTCTTTACGAGGGTCAACTACGAATAATGCGTCAGGAAGCTTGTTCATGTCTTTGATTCCGCCTAGGAACTTTTCAAGACGCTCCATTTCCTTCTTAAGAAGAATAACTTCTTTCTTAGGAAGAACTTCAAAAGTACCGTCTTCTTGCATTTTTTCAAGATCTTTTAAGCGGTTGATACGCTTGCGGATAGTACCGAAGTTTGTTAATGTTCCACCTAACCAACGTTGGTTGATGTAGTACATGTCAGAACGTTCAGCTTCTTCCTTAACTGAATCTTGAGCTTGTTTCTTAGTTCCAACGAAAAGGATCTTTCCGCCGTCAGCTGCGATGTTACGCATAACATTGTAGCATTCTTCAACTTTCTTTACCGTCTTTTGAAGATCGATAATGTAGATACCGTTTCTTTCTGTGAAAATGTAACGAGACATTTTCGGATTCCAACGGCGAGTCTGATGACCAAAGTGTACACCAGCTTCTAACAATTGTTTCATTGAAATTACTGCCATAATGGCACCTCCTAGGTTTGTTTACCTCCGTTTGTTTCACCTTTGAGCAATAACTGACTTAGTCAGCACCACATTGCTCAAATCCGCAAACGTGTGTGATTAACACCGAGAAATAATATAACATGTTTCGTGCAATTTCTGCAAGTCTTTTTGCTTGTTATCGATAAAATTTTAAAAGCAACTCTACTTCTCCTTTTCCTCGGTGCAGCATTTTTGCAATTTCTTCAGCATTATAACCTTTTTGAGCTAATGTTAATACTTCGTTTGTCTCTTTAGAAAAATGTTTATCGTCAGACTCTTTCAGGTCTGTCACGGTCTCTTCTGATTCTATAATTGTGCTCTCATCCAGATCTTTTTGCTGATGATTCTTCTGAGTGAATTTTAGAATCATTTCATGCAGGCGTTCATTTTCTATCTTCATTTCTTCTGTAAATAGCTCAAGAAGCTCTTCTACTTCTTCACTTGTTTTAGAATCATGTGAGTTACTTTGTTTTTGAAATTTATTGGACAAATTAAAAATTAAATATAAACATACTATGTTTAGCAAAATACTTATGAAAATTAAAGCGTACATTGCACTCATCCTAACCTGAATAATCGATTTTACTTCCTTTATAAGGATGACTCGAACTCTTTGAACTCGTCTTTTCTTGCTGATGCTGATTATTTGTATGAAACAAACTTGATTCAGTAGCTTCTTTTTGATTGACCCGTTCTGCTTCTAACTTGTCTTTTTTTCGTATTTCTTCTGAAGTCTGCTGTTGTTGAAGAAGTCCTCTATTCATTACATCAATACTTGCTTTTGAAGCATCAAGTGTTCTTGGAATCGCAACCTGAAGCTCGATTAATTTAAGGCTCACAGCATCACATCCAATTCTTATAGAGTGTGAACAACAATTTCCTTCTCTTCTATGAAAACTTTCGCAGCAATATATGAAGATTGAATTTTACGTTTGTATTTTCCGATCGAGATCTCAACATTGGGATGAAGTGTGCCGTTAATATTTATTGAAGACTGTAATGAATTTTTATATTTTTCGATCTCCGTTCGATGGGCTGAAATCTCTTGTTGCGATTGAGAAATCGTGTTTACAATTCTATTTATCGTTTGTTGCTCTGTATTTTTTTGAATTAACACGATCTTTAAATGATTTAATTTCTCTAGATTCTTTTCTAGTTCAAGAATTTTTTGTTCATGATGTATGATTTCTTTTTCCATTCTATCATTAGTCTTTATGTATAATAACGTTTTGGAGTTCGTTTCGTTACCTATGTTATTCGCTGAGATTCCTTTTCCTGCAATACAGGTGCCACCGGATATATTTCCTTTCCCACTCGTACATGTAATGGTTGATCCCGCCTCACAATAACTGTGAAGAATCGTTTGTTCTACTCTTATGGTTCCTTTTGCGTATACATTTCCTTGACTGATATAAAGGGAAGTGAAGTCTCCACCACAACGAACTGTTCCTTTTCCTTGACCTAAAACACCGCCTCCGATAATAACACTTCCGTCAGAAATAATATCTGCTGCTTCCACGACGCCTTCTACTCGAACATCGCCTTTAGCAGATATTTTAAATCCTGAGGGTATGTCCCCGGTTATATGTACATTTCCAACAAAATCAATATGACCGGTCTTTAAGGAAACATCACCACCTACTCGATAAACGGGATAGATATTTACACGATTATTTTGGAACGTTACTTCTCCACTCGCTGATGCATAGACACATTGCTCACTTTCGTTATATACAGTATTCTCACCATTTTTAACTGCCATATCTTTACCTTTTTTTGCAGGTATCACTTTTCCAAAAACACTTATTCCTGGTATGCCTTCAGTAGCGTTTTGTTTTCTTGCTACGATTTCTCCGAACTCAGCTGTAGGAATTGTAAAAAGACGTTTAAAATCAAGCTTCACATTTTCGTCTGTATCAATTTTCTTCTCGTTTGTGAGAGATGGTATAAGTCTTGCAGACTCTCCATCTCTCGGGAGTTTCCCGTTTGCTATCTCAGCTGGAAATACAAAACTCTCTAGATTTTCAGCGACTAGACTCAATACTTCGTTTCGAATTCCATGTCGGATACCTTTCGATTCGATCCAAGCCAAAAGTCTAGGAAACGTGACTTCACCTGATGGGATTTCAACTCCTTTTTTTAGTAAAAGAGCCTCTGTTTCACGATTTTCCAATTTAATATGAAACCATTGATCCATATCCCTACTCCTTACATATATCGTTGTAGAACCTGTCGGATTCTAAAGAGTGCTTTTGAGTGTATTTGAGATATTCTGGATGTAGATAGACCGAGTACTTGTCCGATTTCAGTTAATGTTAATTCCTCAAAGTAGAACAAACTCACTACAAGCTGCTCTTTCTCAGACAATTCCTTGATCACTAATGCGAGCTCACCATGAAGTTCTTCTTGCAGCAAGCTATTTTCAGGTGTGATCGCTTTTTTATCTTCAATCGTGTAACTAACTTTTTCACGACTTTCTGTTTCTTTGTTCTCTTCATCAATCGATAAAACGTTAGCAAGAAAGCTTTCAGACATAACGGTTGTTACTTCATTTTCTGAGTATCCTAGTTCATCTGCAACTTCTTTTGAGCTAACAGAACGAAGATTTTCTTGTTCTAACCTTTCGATGGCAGCTTCAACTTTTTTTGTTTTTTCTCTTAAACTTCTTGGAAGCCAGTCTTCTCTTCGTAAGCCGTCTAAAATCGCACCACGAATCCGAAATGAAGCGTAAGTATCAAACTTCAGGTCTCTTTCAGGCTCAAACTTTTTCAGAGCATCATATAACCCTAGCATACCGAGGGATCGGAGTTCATCTTTGTTAACACTTTTAGGCAAACCAACCGATATACGTTGTACGTGATAATTGACAAGTGGTAAATACGCACGCATCAGCTCGTCACCTGCTTCTCGATCACGACTCGTGTTCCACTTTTCCCAGCAAGATTGTTCTTCTAATAAAGATGGCTCCGTCATGGTAATCCTCCTCGTTTTTTTGTTTTTATTTAGATTACTTTTGTTCCTGCATTAACCGTTTTAATCGTTAATAAAGTGTTCTCAGGGTTGAACTCGATCGTCCTTCCACTAGAACCTCCCACATCGCTTGCTAATAATGGAATCTTTAGAGCTGATAGCTCTTCTTTTACACGTTCAACGTTTCTTGGGCCAATTCGCATCATTTCACTTCCTGAGGTAAACTTAAACATCTGTGCGCCCCCAGCAATCTTTGCTTTTAAGCCTTTTCCGTTGGCACCACTCTTGATCAACATGTCGTAAAGACTCTTAATCGCCGTATCCGCATATTTCCCTTCATTCAACGTGGGAGTTTTGGAAAGTGATGAATCCGGAAGCATGATATGCGCCATCCCTGCGATTTTTTTTACTTGATCAAAAAGTATGACGCCGACGCATGAACCAAGACCTGTTGTTCTAATTGTGTTTGGAGGGGAAACGAGGTTAATATCAGCGATTCCCACCTTTATGATTTCACTCATCCAACGGAACTCCTAATGCATGAAAAATTTTTGAGAAGGATAAAGGGTCAGGCAGCAGAAAAAAGTGACCTTTTACCTCGTCTTGTCTTTCTATATCTGTAAAAGCTGTATCGATAACAATGGCATAATCACTTACAGCAGATATTTCGAACAGTCCAAAACTCAAGATCGCTCCTGCCATGTCAATGCTTGTTGCAGGAACAGACGGCTGTAAATTGAGCCCTGTAAAATCAGAGAATGATGTCAGATATGAACCCGATAGAATGTTTCCTACTTCCTGAAGAGCAGATAATGCAATGTCAGATTCATCTCCGTTCGATAAATTCACTGTTTGGCCGACTAATAAATCTTCTAAAAGCTGCTCAGCTTGCTCGACAGGAAGCATGAAGAACATACATCCGGGAGCATCCCCTACGATTCTTAAGAAAACGGAAGCCACAACGTTCTCTGCTCCGCCGACCATCTCAGATATTTCTTCAAATGAGATGACATTCACTGAAGGAACTTTCATATCGACAGCTTTGTTCAACATCGTCGACAAAGCTGTCGCTGCATGTCCTGCTCCAATGTTACCGATCTCACGTAAGACATCTAGATGGATAGGCTTAATTTTCAGAAAATCCATCTTAATGGATACTCTCCTTAGTTGGTTGGACATCCAGTTTTTCTGGATTCAAAACCTTCACGAGGTCAAGCAGGATCAATAGTCGCTTTTCAATCTTTGCAACTCCTTGGATATACTCAGCATCTACACCGCCCACTACTTCAGGAGGTGGCTCGATCGACTCTTTATCAAGATCGATTACGTCGTTCGCTGCATCTACAATGAGTCCTGCTTCAATCGTACCTACAGACACAATGATGATTCGAGTCGTATCCGTATGGCTTACTTCTTCGATCTCGAATCGAGAACGCAAGTCAATAATGGGAGTAACGACTCCTCTTAAGTTAATTACACCTTTTACAAACGATACTGTTCTTGGAATTCTTGTGATCGGTTGCATTCTTTCGATCGATTTCACGTGCTGAACAGGAACTGCATATTCTTCATCTTTTAATTGAAATATGATTACTTTTTCTTCATTCATCATGATTAACCACCTTATTTAATGAGTGCGTTGCAATCGAGAATTAATGCTACTTGTCCATCTCCTAGAATCGTTGCGCCAGAGATAGCAAATACCGATGTTAAATACTGACCGAGTGATTTCAAGACGATCTCTTGCTGTCCGATAAACGAATCAACTACTAACGCAGCCATCTTATCTCCTTTTCTTACTACGACTACAGGAACGTGCTGACCCGATCCAGTTGAACCAGGGACTTCAAAAATATCTTTCATGTTCACAAGAGGTACCACTTTACCTCTAAAATCGATCACTTTCTGATTATGAGCGGAAAGGATTTCTTCTTTTCTAATAATAGCTGTCTCAATAATTGATGATAATGGGATCGCATATTTTTCACGACTGATCTCAACGAGCATGACAGACATGATCGACAGGGTAAGAGGAAGCTGTATGGAAAAGATCGTTCCTGAACCTTCCGTTGAATCTACAGTGATAGAACCACCTAAAGATTCAATTTTGTTTTTTACAACATCCAATCCTACTCCTCGTCCGGAGATGTCAGAAACAACATCTGCTGTAGAAAAGCCGGAAGCGAACAATAATTCAAAACACTGCGTATCGGTCAAATTTTCAGACATTTCTTTCGTGAGTATTCCATTTTCGATCGCTTTACTTAATACTTTTTGTTTATTTATACCCGCTCCATCATCTTGAATCTCAATAAACACGTGATTTCCGCTATGAAAAGCTCTTAAATAGATGGTACCTGTTTCATTTTTACCTTTAGAAGAACGTACACCTGGGTTTTCAATACCATGGTCAATCGAGTTTCTAAGTAGATGAACAAGTGGGTCACCGATCTCATCGATTACGGTTCGATCTAGTTCAGTTTCTGCTCCTACGATCTCGAGGTTAACTTTTTTACCAAGATCTTTTGCTAATCCTCTGATCATTCTTGGAAACCGATTGAAGACTTGCTCTACTGGAACCATTCTCATCGTCAGGATGATGTTTTGCAGATCTCCTGACACACGAGACATTCGTTCAACAGTCTCATTCAGTTCCATACTTTTTAATGATTTTGAAATCTCTTCTAGCCGACCACGGTCAATGACAAGTTCTTCAAACAAGTTCATGAGCTGATCAAGCCTCTCGATATTGACACGAATAGTTTTCCCGCTGCTACCAGCATTTGAAGTTTGCTGTACTTCACTCTTTTTATCTTGCGGTGATACTTCTAGTTGCTCTAATTTGTCATTCTCTTCCCTCTCGGGATTAGACGATATGTTAAGTTGATCTGCCTTAATATCAATCACTTCTACTGCATCAACCTCAGAAACTTTTAAGATACGTTCTTTAACGTTTCCGGCGGATTCTTTCGTAAGGATGGAAAGAGTAAAATGTGTTCCAAATTGTTCTGTTTCTAGCATATCTACCGCTGGTAACGTCTTAATGATCTCACCGATCTGTTCGATCACTTCAAACACCATATATACTCTGGCTGCTTTTAAAATACAGTCTTCTCTTAATGAGATCGATAATTCGTATGCATGAAATCCTTGTTCTTTTGATTGAATGATGATCTGTTTTTCATATTGATCATAATCTTGCAATGAACCGGCTTCATTGTTCGCTTCAACTTGCATCGATCGTGGAACTTCTCCCTTTTCAAGTGCCTCTAACTCTTTCACTGTCTCAGCAACATCACGTTTTCCGCTGCCGCCTTCTGAAATTTCAACTACCATCGCTTCTAAGTGATCAAGTGAAGCGAAGAGTACATCTAGAACAGAAGATGAAACGTCTAATTTGTTGTTGCGAATCGCATCTAGAACATTTTCCATACAATGAGTAAGGTTAGCTAGATCTTCATAACCCATCGTAGCCGACATTCCTTTTAATGTATGAGCAGAACGGAAAATCTCATTGACAATTGAAAGTTCACCTGGTGTTTTTTCCAGCAGAAGTACTTGTTGATTAATAGACTGTAAATGCTCTTTGCTTTCTTCAATGAATATGTCGAGATATTGTGTCATTTCCATCGTATGATTCCTCCTATTTTACAAATGGTTCAAAATTGCTGATCCAATTGACTCTAAATGAACAATTTCATCTACTTTTTTCGTAAGAACCGCGGTCTTTGGCATTCCATAAACAACGCAAGACTCTTCTGCTTCTGCAATAACTACAGTTGAACCCGCTTCTTTTAAATCTACGATCCCTTCGGTGCCATCAGAGCCCATACCCGTCATGATAACAGCGATCTTTTGGTAGTCTTTAAGTTTGCTTGCAGAACTGAACAGTACGTTTACTGCTGGTCGATGTCCTCCTACAGGATCATCTTTATGTAACGAAACGTACAAGCGCTCCATTTTCTCGTAAAGTCGTACATGAAAACCACCCGGTGCGATGTAAACATAACCTTTTTGTAACAGCTCATGGTCCTCCGCCTCTTTTACAGAAACGTTCGATAATGAATTCAATCGATCTGCTAACGATCTCGTAAACCCTGCGGGCATATGTTGTACGACAACAACAGGTGCATCTAAGTCCGTCGGAAGCTTTGTGATCACTTGTTGTAATGCTCTTGGACCGCCAGTGGATGTACCGATCAAGACCAGCTTGTCTTTGTATTCTCTCTTTAGAATTCTCTTCTGTACATTTTTTTCAAGTTTATATGGTGACGGTGCTTTTTTTGCTGTGATATTTGCTTTTGAAGACGTTATTACTTTTTCTATTAAACTATTTTTTACTTTATGTAAATCTAGGGATATTGCGCCAGATGGCTTAGCGATAAAATCAATAGCTCCTGCTTCCATAGCTAGAATCGTATTTTCTGCACCGACTTTTGTTGTGCTCGATAACATGATGATCGGAACAGGGGAGCTGTTCATGATCGTTCTTGCAGCATCAATGCCATTTAAAACGGGCATTTCAACATCCATCGTGATAACGTCTGGTTTTAATTTTATTGTTTTATCAATTGCTTCCTGTCCGTTTCTAGCTGTATCGATCACCATAATTCTAGGATCTTCACTTAAGAACTCTTTGATCAGCTTCCTCATAAAGGCAGAATCATCTACAATTAGTACTCTGATCTGTTTCATGCAGCATCTACCTTTCTCTGAAAAATGACTTCAACTTGCCGATGAAAGACTTATAAGATACTTCTTGCTGTTTTACCGTACCAACATACGTTTCCGCTAACTGATAGACAGCTTTGGAAGCTAATGAGGATGGCTTATGAATAGAGAAGGGAATTTGTTTTTTTACAGCATGCCATACATCTTGATCCATCGGTATCTGTCCTAAACAAATCAGCTCTTTTTGTAAGAACTGTTTACAAACATGGCTTAACTTTTCAACCGTATCTCTTCCTTCTCTTTGATTTTCATATCGGTTGATAACTAAATAGAAGGGAAGTTCTTTATCTTTCATATAAATGAATTTCATCATAGAATAGGCATCTGTTAGTGATGTGATCTCAGGTGTAGCTATCACCAATACCTCATGGCTTGCAAGCACAAACTTTAAAGCCGTTTCTGTTGCACCTGCACCCATATCTAGAAAGATAAAATCATAAAATCTCTCTAATTCTTCTAGTTGATTCATAAAATGTACTAACATCTCATCCGTTATGCTTGTAAGAGAACCGAAATTCCTACCACCAGCAATCGTATGAAGTCCATCTTTACCCTCTTCGATGATCTCCCATAAAGACAATTGGTTCTGAAGCATATCCATCAAATGTCTGTGAGATCTTCTTCCAAGAATCAAATCTACATTTCCCATACCTATATCAAGATCTAGTACTAAAACCCGCTTTCCCATTTTAACCAGCGAAAGGCCAAGATTCACCGTGACGTTCGTTTTACCGACGCCGCCTTTACCACTGACTACAGAGATTACTCGCGCACTGTTTGCCGAAACAGAGACTAATTGTTTTCGAAGACTATTCGCTTGATCAAGCATGATGTGTCTTTTCCTTTAACAGCATCTGAATAAGTTCATCCGCTTCAGCCTCAAACATATCATCAGGGACGTTCTGGCCGTTAGTTACATAGCCGATCGGTACATTGTTTAGGATTGCAAGATTAAGTAGTGAGCCGTACGTCTTTGTTTCATCTTTCTTCGTAAAGATTACTTTATGAACAGGTAAACTCTTAAACTGACTATAGATGGTTTCCATATCGCGATATTTTGAAGTTAATGAAAGGACAAGATAGTTTTTCATATCCTTATCAAAATGGATGATACGTTGAAGCTCTTCGATATAAAAACGATTTAAAAAATTTCTGCCTGCAGAGTCTACGAGAACTAGATCATAATCTTCAAACTTTTCTTTAGCTCTCTTAAAATCATCCGCTGTATAAGCGACCTCACATGGAATGTTTAAAATCTCAGCGTACGTTTTTAGTTGGTCGATAGCAGCGATCCGATATGTATCGGTCGTAATAAACGCTACTTTCTTTCCATCTTTTAAAACCGCTTTTGCTCCAATCTTGGCTATTGTCGTTGTTTTACCAACACCAGTAGGTCCAATCAAGTTTAAGAATTTCGTTTCATAATGAAAGCCACCAAACTCACTTTTAGCCATTCTTGCACTTAAAAAGCTGCTGATCCACGCATTCCAGTCATAACTGACTCTTTCCATTTCATCTAGACTTTCGTATTTAGTGGATAAAGATGGAATAATTTCTTCTAGTATTGCTGAGTCAACTTCTTGATTGCAAAGAAACGTTTCCCATTCTTTAACAAATGGTGCTGTATCTTCTGGAATCTTGGATTGTACGGTCAACGTGTGAACCATCTTCTTCAGCTGACGAATCTCCTTCGTCAATTCCTCTTCTTGATACTCAGGTTGCTGTTGTTTCACAATATTTTTGTTATGATTCTTCGTTTGATGATAATCTATGTCTTGATCCAATCCTGCGAAAATCTCAACATTTTTCTTTGTAAAGAATCCGAAGAAACCTCCAACTTGAACCTCTCTAGTATTTAATATGACTGCACCGCTGCCAAGATCTGCTCTTACTAATTTCATAGCTTCTGGCAAGTTCTGTGCTGTATACTTCTTCACTTTCATCAGATGTTCACCATCCCTACACTTTTCACTTCTAGCTCAGGTTCCAATTCGTTGTATGATAGAACCGCTACATCCGGAAGATAACGCTCAATGAGTTGCCTTACGTACATCCTTACAGCTGGTGAACATAAGAGAACAACGGATTGGTCAAAGCGTCGTCCTGATTCAAGTTCAGATGTAATGCTGTCAAAGATAACTTGAGAATCTTCTGGATCTAAAGAAAGGTAATTGCCATGTTCTGTTTGCTGAACAGCATCAGCTATCTTCTTTTCTACCGATCCGCCAAGTGTGATAACATGCAGCGGTTCATTTTCATTCGTATAGGTTTTTGATATCTGTCGAGACAAACCTTGTCTTACATACTCTGTTAATAGATCTGTATCCTTTGTCATCTTTGCAAAATCAGCTAACGTTTCAAAGATTACCGCTAAGTTTCGAATCGAGATTCGCTCTCGTAAAAGTTTGGATAATACCTTTTGAACTTCACCGATCGTAAGGGCATCTGGCGTTACTTCTTCGACAATGGCTGGATACGATTCTTTTAGGTGCTCTACAAGTTGTTTTGTTTCTTGTCTGCCGATCAGTTCGTGTGCATGTTTCTTTATCACTTCTGTTAAATGTGTTGAGACGACTGAAGGGGGATCTACGACCGTGTATCCTGAGTATTCAGCTCGTTCTTTCATCTCTTCACCGATCCAGATGGCCGGCAGACCAAATGCTGGTTCCATCGTTTCGATACCTTGTACCTCTTCATCATCAATTCCTGGACTCATCGCTAAATAATGATCCAACAGCAACTCACCTTTTGCGACTTGACTGCCTTTTATTTTAATTCTGTATTCATTCGGCTGAAGCTGGATGTTGTCTCGAATCCGAACGACCGGTACGATCATTCCAAGCTCTAGAGCAAGCTGCCTTCTGATCATTACGATCCTATCCAAAAGGTCACCGCCTTGCGAAGTATCAGCTAACGGAATGAGACTGTAGCCGAATTCAAATTCGATCGGGTCGATCTGCAGCAGATTCACAACAGATTCAGGACTTTTCAACTGTTCAGTTTGAATGTCTTCTTCTACCACTTCTTCTTTTTCTTTTTGCTCACGCTCAGCTTTTAATAAAAGATAACCGCCGATAGCTAAGATTCCGCCGATCGTAAGTGTAAAAAAGTCATTGATCGGTGTGAACAACCCCAGCATGATGATGGTTCCTCCAGCTACAAAAAGCATGACAGGGTAAGCAAGCAATTGTTTGCTGATATCAAACCCTAAGTTTCCTTCTGAAGCCGCACGCGTCACGATAATACCTGTCGCTGTCGATATGATCAGCGCAGGAATCTGTGATACTAATCCATCACCAACCGTCATTCTTGTAAACAATTCTGCACTCTCACCAAAGCTAAGACCCATCTGAAGCATTCCGATGATGATTCCGAACAACATATTGATCAAAACGATGATGATACCAGCTATTGCATCACCTTTAACAAATTTACTTGCTCCATCCATCGCTCCGTAAAAATCTGCTTCTCGTTCAATCGTTTCACGTCTTTCTTTCGCTTCCCGATCTGAAATCATGCCAGCGTTCAGATCAGCATCAATACTCATCTGCTTACCAGGCATCGCATCAAGTGTAAACCTTGCAGCAACTTCTGATACACGTTCAGATCCTTTCGTAATTACGATAAATTGAATAATAATTAGAATAAAAAATACCACGATACCAACAAGAATATTTCCACCTACTACAAATTCACCGAAAGTATGTACAACGTTTCCAGCATCTCCTGTTGAAAGGATGCTTCTCGTTGTCGAAACGTTTAGCCCTAGTCTAAAAAGCGTCACTAACAATAACAATGACGGAAATATAGAAAATTGGAGAGGCTGTGTTGTGTTCATGGCAATCAATATGATTAAAAGTGCCAGAGATATATTCGTAATGATTAAGAAGTCCAACATAAAAGTTGGCATTGGTATGACGAGCATGGCGATAATGAGAATAACGCCTGCTAAAACACTCATGTCTCTAGCTTTCATCTGTAAACTCTCCTATTCATTCCTTACGCTTTTTTCTTTACACGGTATACAAAGGCTAAAATTTCAGCTACAGCTTTAAATAAATCTTCAGGAATCACATGCCCAATCTCAACACGAGCGTAAAGCGTTCTTGCTAGAGGTTTGTTTTCTACAACCGCTACGTTATGGTCTTTTGCAATCTCTTTGATGCGTTGAGCGATCAGATCTACTCCTTTTGCTACAACTACTGGAGCATCCATGCTATTATCGTCATACTTTAAGCAGATCGCGTAATGTGTAGGGTTTGTGATGATCACATCTGCCTTTGGTACTTCTTGCATCATTCGCCTCATAGCCATCTGTCTTTGTTTTTCCTTGATCTTCCCTTTAATCTTAGGATCACCCTCAGATTTTTTGTATTCGTCTTTGATATCTTGTTTAGACATCCTGATATTTTTTTCAAAATCGTATTTTTGGTACATATAGTCGAGAAACGCAAGAAAAAGTAAAACGAGTGAAGCGGCAAAGCCCATCTTGACCGCAAGTCCTCCGAATACAGGAAGTGACGATTCAATACTCACTAAGCTCATTCTTAAATAAATATCTCGCTCACTCCAAAGAATAAAAAAAGTCACACCACCGATTAGTAGAATCTTAAGCATCGATTTTGATAGTTCTACTAAAGCACGTACCGAGTAGATTCGTTTAAATCCAGATAACGGATTGATCCGTTCAAGCTTCATCTGAATCGCTTCTGTTGATAATAAAAACCCTACCTGCAAATAGTTCCCTAAGACACCGGCAATCATAGCGGCGATCATTACGGGAGCTATGATAATTGCAACTTCAAGCGAAAGTTCCCAAAACAACTTAGGAATACTAGATTCCGTCACGTTATAAAGCAGTTTTTTATCTAGACTATAGGCGAAGAGGTGAAGCAATCTTTGCCCCATCCAACTCCCCATAAAGGATAGAAACATAACGGATGCAAACAACACTAGTGCAGCATTGATGTCAGCACTTTTGGCTACTTGTCCCTTTTTTCTGCTTTCCTGCCTTTTTTTCGGTGTTGCTTTTTCCGTCTTTTCTCCTGAAAAGTATTGTAGATTGACCGGATATCTCATCGACTTAAGCCCCTAACAATTCCATTAAGTTAATCATGCTGTCACGCATCTGATCGACCAGCATCTGAACAGATACAAAGAATGCGGGCATTACTACTAAAAACAATACGAGAGCAATTAAGATCTTCACCGGCAGACCGATAACAAAGATGTTCATCTGCGGTACGGTTCTGGCTACGATCCCAAGTGCAAGGTCGGCTAAAAACAACGTGCCAACGATAGGGATCGCCATCTGAAGAGCGACTAAGAACATACCTGAGAACACACTTAGTACAAACTTCATGACCCCGCCATCTCCAAAATTCGATATGGCCGAATCAATGGGTAAAAATTGATAACTATAAAAGATTCCATCAAGTAACATGTGATGCGCATCTGTTGCTAGCAAGAAAAGAATGGCAAACGTATACAGATATCTCCCCATCAATGGTGTCTGGATGCCTGTTTGCGGATCGAACACGTTCGCGATCGCAAAACCCATCTGTAGATCAATAAATCCGCCGGCAACTTGAATCGCGTAGAAAACGATCGCTGCAATAAATCCGATCGTTAGTCCGACCATCGCTTCTTTAATGATTAATAGAAAAAAAGTAGCATCCAATGGAATTGGTTTTGGGTCAACAGCGTACAACATGATCCAAGATAAGAATAACGATAATCCGATTTTATGCATCACTGGTAAATTTTTATTGGAAAACACAGGAATTGTTAAGAAAAATGCCGATACTCTAGTTAGGATTAATAAAAAAGCAGGGAAAGCCACTAAATCAACCATTTCATCATCCTATATAAGTGTGTAAATTTTGGAAAATATTTGATGTGAATCCTAGGATTTGAGAAAGCATCCAAGGCCCAAAAAACACGAGTCCTACTAACACGGCAACAATCTTTGGTATAAATGCAAGTGTTTGTTCCTGAATCTGCGTTGTTGCTTGAAATATACTGACGATCAAACCTACGATCAGGGCTAATAACATGAGCGGACCGCACAAAAGCAAGGTCATGTATACCCCTTTTTCTGCTAAAGAAATTACAAATTGAGAATCCATGTTTCCACCTGCCCTAATAGCTTAATAGCAATGATTTAACGATGAGGTACCAGCCATCAACCAGTACGAATAACAAGATCTTAAATGGCAGTGATATCATAACGGGCGGCAGCATCATCATCCCCATAGCCATTAAAATAGACGCAACGACCATATCAATGATCAAGAACGGTACAAAAATCATGAATCCAATCTGAAAGGCTGTCTTTAGTTCACTGATCGCAAACGCTGGAACAAGTGTCGTTAACGGAATATCTTTAATACTTTCTGGCTTTTTCGCACCTGAATATTCCATAAACAGCATTAGATCTTTCTGACGTGTATGTTTTGCCATGAATTCTTTGATCGGAAGACTTCCCTTATCAAACGCCTCTTCTTGTGAGATCTCACCTTTTACTAACGGCTGGACCGCTTCTTTGTTTACCTCATGCATCACTGGCGCCATGATAAAAAAAGTTAAGAACAATGCAATTCCAATCAAAACTTGGTTAGGCGGCATCTGCTGCGTCGCTAATGAAGTTCTAACAAAAGATAAGACAATGATTATCCTCGTAAAACAAGTCATAAGAATTAAGATACTTGGAGCAAGCGAAAGGACTGTTAAGAGCAGCAACAGCTGAATCGTAGTTTCCATGTTCGCTGGATCGCTATTATTAATAAAATCCAAGTCTAATCCAGGAATAAATTCATTCATGATGTTTCCCTTTCTCTAGCACTCTCTGAAGTTCTTTTTGCTGATTCTTCTTATCTTGAACGATCGATTGAAGCATATTCTTAAAAGATTGCGTCTGATCCTTTGTTCCTGTTTGGCTCGAAGTCTTAATCGACTTTTCGTTTCTACTTTTCATCCACTTTACTTTCAATTGGTCAGTCAAACTTGAAACATTTTGAGACGGACGCTGATCGAGCATCATCTGAACTTCAACTTCATCTGTAATCTCTTTTAGAAGTGTTACCGAATCACCAACACCTACAACCAAGACAGAATTACCCGTTCTGATCAGTTGTACAGAACGATTCTGTCCGATTCCGATGCCGCCCAAAGACTGAAGATTTTTCCCATCTTGAAAACTGACAGATTTTCTTTGAATAAAGCGTAAAACAAAAAACAAGATCGCTAGAACGATTCCAAGCATAAACACGAGCTTGACGAGCATCATAAATGTGCTTTCACTCTCAGAGCTGACAGGGCTGTTATCTGCTGGTGCTTCTTTCTCACCCTTTTGATCTGAGTTATTTATGGTGTCATAAACACTTTTCCCTGAACTGCTGCCTTCCGCTTGTACACTAAATGGTACAAGCGAGAGACAAACTGCTGCAAAAAGACTAATTAACCATCGATACATGTATGCTTATCCTAAAGTTTTCTTAATCGCTTCGATTACACGGTCAGCTGCAAACGGCTTAACGATAAAATCTTTTGCCCCAGCTTGGATCGCATCGATTACCATCGCCTGCTGCCCCATCGCTGAACACATGATAATCTTTGCTTCAGGGTTCGTTTTCTTGATCTCTTTCAAAGCTGATATGCCGTCCATCTCTGGCATCGTGATATCCATCGTAACGAGATCTGGTTTTAACTCTTGGAATTTTTCGATCGCTTGCGCACCGTCTGCTGCTTCACCTACAACATCAAATCCATTCTTAACTAAAATATCCTTGATCATCATTCTCATAAATGCTGCATCATCAACAACTAAAATACGTTCTCCCATTTCACTTACCTCCGATAATTATTTCAATTTTTCTAAACGATCACGCTGGCTTAAAATCTCTGTTACACGGACTCCGAAGTTTTCATCGATAACAACAACCTCGCCTTTTGCGATCATCTTTTGATTAACAAAGATATCAACTGGTTCACCAGCAAGTTTATCGAGCTCTACGATCGAACCTTGAGACATTTCCAAAATATCTTTTATCGTTTTTTTCGTTCTTCCAAGCTCAACCGTTACTTGAAGTGGAATGTCTAATAGCATGTCTAGATTCTTCGTATCTCTTTGATTCGCCTCATAATCTCCAAAGTCAGAAAAGCTTGCTGGCTGAATGGAAACATCTCTCATCTGCGATTGATAAGCAGGCTGAGGGTCATTTCTTGGCTCACTATGAACACGTTCTTGATAATGATCTACCGGTGCAGATGGTGGGACTACTTCTTCATGAGGTGCATAATCTGCAACCGGCTCTTTTTCAACAACTGGTTCAGGATTCATCAACTTATGTACAAGGTCCTTTGAGAACTCAGCATCAATGAGCTGCATGATATTCGAATCGATCAGTTCACCCACTTTAAGTCGGAATGAAACTTTAACTAAAATCTCTTCATCAGGAATCAAACTCGTGTTTGATTCAATATCTAGAAAATCAATTTTAGGTGGAGAGATATCTACTTTTTTATTAAAGATCGTAGACATCGATGTGGAAGCTGATCCCATCATCTGATTCATCGCTTCACCAACAGCACTTAATTGCAATTCCCCAAAATCCGGAGAAGGATTTGTGCCTTCGCCGCCAAGCATCAAGTCTGCGATGATCTGTGCATCTGTCTTACGGATCACTAACAAGTTAGCTCCTTCGATGCCTTCTGTATACGTAACCTGAACCGCAACATGCGGAATCGGAAACTCGTCTTTTAACTCGGTGCGTCTCACAACGGTCACTGTTGGCGTCGTGATGTCTACTTTTTGATTCAACAACGTGGATAGAGCTGTTGCAGCACTTCCAAATGAGATGTTTCCGATCTCACCTAACGCATCTCGTTCGATCGATGATAGGTATTCTTCGGTTTCGGTCGCTCCGGACGAGGAAGGACTTCCACCATTCAACAAAGCATCAATTTCATCTTGTGAAAGCATATCTCCACTTACCATTGATCCTCATCCTCCTTAATGGTTTCGATAATTTGAACGGCTAACTTTTTCTTCACCTTTCCCGGTTGACCGTAGAACTTCGGATTGTTTTCTACTTTTATCACGAGCGGTTGGTTGATCCGTTGATCTAGTTCAATACAGTCACCTATTGATAAGTTCAGAAACTCTTCAATCGACATGTCTGAAGATCCTAACTCAACTTTAAAAGGCAAGAAGGCATTCTTTATCTTTTGTTCAATAAATTCGGTCTCTCCTGGAATTCGTGTTTTCTTTTTATTCTGCATCCAATGATGAACAGAGAGCTTCGGAATGATCGGTTCTATGACAACATGTGGTAAGCAGATATTGATCATTCCGCTCGTTTCACCAATCGTCGTATTCAGTGAGATCACGACTACCGTTTCGTTCGGAGAAACCATCTGTAAAAATTGTGGATTCACTTCCAAATCGAGCATGAACGGCTCCAGTTCGATGACACTTGTCCACGCTTCTTTAAAACTATCAAGTGTGTTTTCAAATAACTGATTCATGATTCTCGTTTCGATCTCAGTTAAATTCTCGATCTTATTCATTCCAGCCCCGCTGCCACCCATCACTCTATCAAGCATGGCGTATGCGATATTCGGGTTGACTTCCATTAAGATGCGTCCTTCAAACGGATGTGCTTCAAACACATTCAACAAAGTCATCTTTGGAACAGAACGGATGAATTCCTCGTATGGAAGCTGATCGACAGACGCAACACCGATCTGGACGTACGTTCTAAGCTGCGCTGAAAAGTAAGTCGTTAAAAGTCTTGCAAAGTTCTCATGCAATCTCGTTAAACTGCGAATCTGCTCTTTCGAAAAACGCAGGGCTCTTTTAAAATCGTAAACTTTAACCTTATTCTCTGACTCTTCCTTTTTAAGCTCTTCTGCATCCATCTCTCCTGTGGAAAGGGCGGAGAGAAGAGCATCTATTTCGTTTTGTGACAAAACATCAACCAAGAGTCTCACCTCTTTTCATGCCGTTTTTAGTGAATTATTGTATGATCTTTTGAGTTGTGTAGACTCTGACTACTTTCCCATCTTGCATAACCTTATTAAGCTCTGTTTTCAGTTTGTTCTCTAAAGAGATCAACCCTTGCTGGCCAGATAGTTCTTCTGTTTTCTTGTTCGAGATCTCATAGATGATAAGATTGTTCACTTGGAACAGTCTTTTCTCAAGTTCGTGTTTCGCATCTTCATTATCCGCTTGAATCTTGAACTGAATCTTCACATAAGATTGATCTGCAAGATTGGTTGTCATTTCATTGGTTTCGACCATCAGCTTGTCCAGCTCTTCTGCTGTAGGCTCAGAAGCTTCGGTCTTAGGTGAGAACTGCTTAAACCCGTAATATCCTGCTGCACCGATTAGACCGATCGCTACAAGCATGGAAAGCATGATCGTTACCGCTTTATTTTTTCCCAACTACAGACCCTCCTTTTTCTGACTTAGTGGCAACAACGTAATATTTCTATAAAACTCTGAAATCAGTTGAGCAACCTCTTCTTCACTTTCTTTAACAACAAATTTTTTGCCTGTAGTTAATGTGATCGTAGTATCCGGAAAAGATTGAATCTGTTCGATATAGATCGCATTCAGCGTAAATGTATTGCCATTTAACTGAGTTAAAGAAATCATGAGTTTCGGGGTTAAGCCGGTTCCTGCTTACCCCTTCCTCCCTTCACGTTAACGTTTTAAGTTCACTAGTTCTTGAAGGATCTCATCCGATGTCGTGATGATTCTTGTATTCGCTTGGAATCCACGCTGTGCAACAATCATCTCAGTGAACTCTTCAGATAAGTCTACGTTGGACATTTCGAGTGCACCTGCTACTAGTGTGCCTGCACCGCCTGTTCCACCAGGGTATGAGGGTAGCGGATTACCAGAGTTGGTACTAGCTCGATATTCGTTACTTCCAGCCTTTTCAAGACCTTCATTATTTGAAAACTTTGCAAGCTCAATTTGACCCGCTTTCGTTAATTTTCCATCTTTATCAATATAATTTACTGTTCCATCAGCACCTACACTAAAGCTTTTTGCATCAGTTGGTATTTTAATTGCAACACTTGTCGTTGCAGGAGTCCCTACAGGACCGAGTAAATATTTGCCGTCAGAGTTAACAATGTAACCTTCTTGATCTAAATAAAAGTTACCAGCTCTTGAATATGTTGTTTCTGAGAGGGTAATATTTATTCCTTTAACACCTCCTGCTGCTGCAATTGTTCCAGTACCTAATCTAAAAAATCCGTCACCCGAAATTCCTAAATCTAGTGGACGAGCAGTATTTTGCAAACTCCCTTGAGTATGCACAGTATCTATTGTAGATAATTGTGATCCTAACCCAACTTGCTTCGGGTTAACTCCACCTCTTGTTGCAGTGGCTTCGCTCGCCCCAGCAATCTGCTGACTCACAAGGTCTTTAAAAGTTGTACGGCCTTTCTTAAATCCGTACGTATTAACGTTTGCGATGTTATTTCCGATTACATCTAGTTTCACCTGAAAGTTTTTCATACCACTGATTCCTGAATACATAGAACGTAACATTTGTTTTTATCTCCCTTACTTGGTTTAATAACTGCTTCTATCATTCGGCAGTTTTGTGAGCCTCCTGTAAAGGTCCAGCTCGTTTATTCGTCTATGACGATGGCACCATTGATGTTTGTAAAGATCTGAGATGTACTTTCGTTTCGATCTAATGCTGTAATTACAGTTTGATTTGGCGCATTCACGACTAGCGTGACATTCTTCATGATGACTAATGAATCTTTAATTCCTTTTTGTCCAGCTTCGATCATCTTTTCACTTATCTTGTTCCAGCTTGATTCTGATATCGTAATATCTCTATCTTGCAGTCTTTTTTGAGCGTGTTTGCTAATGGTGAGTTGGTTTTCAAGCTCTTTATGAAAAACGGACTGAAAAGATTGATCTATTTTTTTCTGCTGTCGATGTTTGGGGTAAAGCATCGGCTGGTACAATTGATGAGCGTGTATACGTTCGCTCATGTTATCCACTCCTTACTTTGCCTGATCGGATATTTTGATCACTTGGTAACTTGTGATCTTTGTTCCATCACTCATTTCCAACATGACAGATCCTTTTTCAAATAAAACAGATTTCACTACAGCTTCTTTTTCTTCTATCTTTTTGTTACCTTCTGTATCTATTGTTTCCGTTTCGTAGGTTACTTGTTTACCGATCATCTGGCTTTGTTGTAATAATGAAGATTCTGTTTGGAACGATAGGAATTGCTGCATAGTCTGATTCATGTTTGTCATCTGTTCTAGTGATGAAAAGCTTGCCATCTGTGCGATAAACTCTCGGTCTTGCATCGGACTTGTAGGGTCTTGGTTTTGAAGCTGCGTGATTAATATCTTTAAAAAATCATCTTTACCTAAAATGTTTGAACCTGTTTGTTTTGTTTTTGCTTGATAATTAGAAAGCATCAGATCTTCAGAGATCTTGGTCATCACTCATCACACCTTTTCGTTTAATACCAACTGTGATAATTGTTCATCAAAAGATAGATGATCTGACTTCTCTTCCTCAGACATGTTCTCTTCTGCATGCTGCTGATCTTCATATCCTTGATTATTCTCATCACGAAAATCAAAGGTCTGTTCGTCTCCGTTTAGAAATACATCAATCTTTTCAAAATCTATATCTTGACTTGTGAAAGCTTGTTTCAATTGTGTGAGCTGACTATCCAAGGCATCTTTTGCCCCTTGGCTTGAAGCTATGATCTTCGCTGTGATCTCACCATGTTTTTGGATAAGCTGTATCTCGATGTTGCCAAGATGTTCAGGTGTTAACCGGATCTGCATCTTCGTAAATCCAGATTCTGTAACGAATAGTTTTCCTCTTGATATAATCTGTTGAACCTCACGAACAAACTGCTCCTTCTGTCCTTCCACTCCTGTAACAGGCACTTTCAATGTCCATTGTTCTAGAGGAGAAAGTGGACTCTGCAGCGTTTGAAGTTCTTTAGAAGCGGAAACGTTTGGTTCGATTGACTTTGCTGTCGGTACATATCGCTGAAAGGCTTGGTCCGCAAAGCTTTTCAGCTTTTTTTCAACCGATATCGTCTCAAAAACTTTTAAGAAAGCATTCTTATCATTACCCGATGACTCGTTTAGAAGCTTTTTGATCTCTCCAAAAATCTGCTCTGTTTGTTTTGTTAGAGAATCTTTTTGATCAAGCTTTATTCCTGGAAACCATCTGCCTATCAAATCTGTGAGTTGCTTCTGATCTTTTTGAGAGAATGGTACGGCTTCTTCGTTAACAACAAGCTGTAACAATAGAGCTAGCTTCAGCTCTGGAGAAGGGTTTGTTGGAATCTCAGAGAAATCAATCTCGCTCTCAAGAAGCTTTTCAACAACTTCTTTCATTTCTGGTGGCAGATCGTTTAATAATGATTGAACCGTTTCGTTATTCAATTGGTCTGCCTTATATTCAAGTCCCTCAAAGTTACCTAAAATACTAGCGATCATATCTCCTAAACCCTCTGTAACTCCCTCATTCTCAGTAGCTGAAGATGCCAGAAGTTGAGAAAAGAGAGAATCGATGTTGCTACTTTTCTGAGAAGATCCAGATACTGGTGAAGACTGCACTCCTGTAGCCGCTGGCTGCGAAATCATTAATTGCACGTTTTTCACACCTCCTTTTATAGCGTTTTGTTTGCCATTAGAACCGTAAGCTCAGCTGCACGTTTTACATCAAGTTTGGAAAGGATCTCAGCTTGCGTTTCAGACTGTAAAAGCATCAAGATGCTCATGATTTGATTGTTATTCATCTCTGTCATAACTGCTGCAGCATCTTTTGCTGACATTGCTTCATATAATTTCTTTAATTGCTCATTCTCTTCATCTTTCACAGTTGTTTCAGCATCTTCTACTTGCTTTTCTAATAGAGCAATATTGCTCTTTAAATCGGTTACTTCTTTTTCTTTCTTTTGCAGATCAGCAGATAATACTTTAATGTAATCTTCTTGTTCATCGAACTTCGATTTCCACTGCTTTTCTTGTACATTGCTCGTTACAGCTACTTCCGTTTTCTCGGTAAAAACATTTTTGATTATGGGTATGTTCTTACCCGTGTTTTTTGCTTCTTCCCATACGTTCACTCCCATAAAAGAAAGTACGATTCCGAAAACAGTCAGTGCAAAAACGAAAGGTACGAATACTACTAATAAAAGCCAAACCACTCTGCTGGATTTTTCGTTCTGTTTCATTTAATCACCTGATTTTTTACGACTTCGCAAAACGCAAAACCGAAAATTCGTCGTTCTGCTTATTCTCATATGAAGCAACTTCCGCTTTATAGGCGCTGAGTTGTCTTTCTTTTAGCTTCTCGTATTTTTTCACTTCAATGGTTTGCTGTAATAACCTTTGTTGAATAACCTGCATTCTTTCTCTTGCTCTTTGTAACAGCGGCTGTAAATCTTTAATCTTGTTCGTCATGGATAAAAGAAAACGCTGCGTATTCTGTAGATCGTTTACAACGATTTTCTGCTTAAAGGTATAATTCGATTGGTTCTCGATGTCTTCTTTCCTTTTAAGTAGGCTGTATATCTCTTCTGCTATGCCTTCAAACGCTTGTACAGCTTCTCCTAATTCTTGTTCAATCGATTCTTTTTCTTTTTGTTTAACGGATAATACTTTCTCCATAGAAAAATGAAATGACATCAACGTTCATCCTTCCCAAATTCAATCAACAACCGCTCTAGAGCTTGTTCATAACTAACATCTTCATCCACTTGCTGTTTAAGAAACGATAGAATGTTGGGGTACATCTGTATCGCTTCATCCACTGATTTCGAAGAACCCCTTTTATATGCGCCAATGCTGATCAAGTCTTCTGCTTCCACATAGGATGATAGAAGTTCTCGAAGACGTTCGGCCGCTTGCCGGTGTTCTTTCGGAACGATGTCATTCATCACCCTGCTTATACTCTTAAGAATGTTAACAGCAGGAAACTGCCCTTTATTGGCTAAGTTTCGATCTAAGATAAAATGTCCATCTAGAATTCCTCGAACCGTATCTGAGATGGGCTCGTTAAAATCGTCTCCGTCAACTAACACGGTATAAAAAGCTGTAATCGTTCCGTTCTTATTCGTCCCAGATCGTTCTAACAATTTTGGAAGAACCGCAAATACGCTCGGTGTGTAACCTTTTGTAGTTGGGGGTTCTCCAACAGCTAATCCGATCTCACGCTGAGCCATAGCCACACGCGTTACAGAGTCCATCATCAACATAACGTTCTTGCCTTGGTCTCGAAAATATTCAGCGATACTCGTTGCAGTCAGTGCACCTTTTATCCGCATTAAAGCAGGTTGATCTGAAGTCGCAACGATTACAATAGATCGCTTCAAACCTTCTTCACCTAGATCTCGCTCAATAAAATCAAGAACTTCGCGTCCACGTTCACCGATTAGCGCGATAACATTAAGGTCAGCTGTCGAATTACGTGCTACCATGCCTAGAAGCGTACTCTTACCTACTCCACTTCCGGCAAAAATACCTACCCGCTGACCTTTTCCAACCGTTAACAAACTGTCGATCGACCGAATACCAAGCTGAATACTTTCATGAATCCTAGGTCTCTCCATCGGATTCGGCGGCTCGTTCTCTGACGGATAACGAAACAATCCACGAGGCAGAGGAGAGCCATCTAAAGGAACACCCATACCATCTAGTACTTTTCCGATCAAAGAAGCTCCTACCTTAATTTCTAACGCGCGGTGTGAGGCTTCAACCAAACTGCCAACTGCAATATTTTTTACATATGTAAAGGGCATCAACAAAACGTTCTCTTCCTGAAAACCAACTACTTCAGCTTTGATTTTTTGCTTGTTGTTCCCCGTGTGTATATAGCAGACATCACCGATCGATGTTTTCGGCCCTTTAGATTCAATCATTAGCCCCACAACCCGAATCACTTTTCCATATCTTTTATAAGAATCGATTGATTGAAGGGACTTCATCAAATTTTGGACGTTCATTGATCTGACACCTCAAGTTGTTCTAACAGTTTTTCTCTGATCTCTTTTAGTTGAACGTCGAGTGTTGCGTCGATCTTTCCAAAAGGAAACTCAATGATTGCACCATTCTCGATTAAGTTTTCATCTGGATAGATGAAAAGAGTCGCTGTCGATTGAAGCATGTTCTTTAGTTCTTCTCGATAGTTTTGTGTAAGTTCAAACCATTGCGGTGGAACGTATAGCTTGATCTCTTCAAAATCTCTAGCTTCTTTAACAAGTTGTTTTACGATAGAAATCCACGTTTCAGGTGTTTCTTGAAGCTTTTTCCCTAAGATTTTCTCAGCAGCTGCCATAGCTAAGATGATCATCTGTGGCTCTGCTTCACTAAGGACGTTATGATATTCTTGCCTTAATGTATCCATAGAACTTTTAACTTCATTTAATTGTGAAACCCAGCTTTCGTGTCCTTGCTCAACACCTTTTTGAAAGCCAGCATCGTAACCCTCATTCTTTGCCTGTTCGTATGCCGCTTCTAGCTTCTTTTTCCAAGCAGCCTCTTCATCAGCTAATCTTTTAATTTGTGCTGCTCTATATTCTTCTATTTCATTTGTAATAGAAGCAGCTTCGTTCCTCGCTTCTTCAAGCAGGTTATACGCTTGATTTTTAATAGAAATGATATTTGATTCTTCATCCTCATCTTCTAAACGCTGATTTCTCATGTTAAATAATGAAAGCGACTGAATTCCTATGACCACTTCATTTGTTTCAGACTTCTCTTTGTGATCGTGAAAAGATTTTATGACTTTAGACAATCACATCATCTCCTCCGCCTCGAGCGATCACAAGCTCTCCGGCTTCTTCAAGTCTTCTAATGGTTCCAACGATTCTAGACTGAGCTTCTTCAACATCACGAAGGCGAACAGGTCCCATAAACTCCATTTCTTCTTTAAAGTTTTCAGCCATACGCTGTGACATGTTATTGAACATCACTTCTTTTACTTCCTCGCTAGATGCACGTAAAGCAAGAAGCAGATCTTCATTTTGCACTTCACGAATAACTCTTTGAATGGCACGGTTATCAAGCGTTACGATATCTTCAAATACAAACATTCGTTTCTTGATCTCTTCCGCTAACTCAGGATCTTGAATTTCAAGCGCATCAAGGATTGTCCGTTCGGTGCTTCGATCTACACCGTTTAAGACCTCGACAACAGCTTCAACTCCACCAGCTTGGGTGAAATCCTGTGTAACGGTAGCAGATAACTTTCTTTCTAAAATCTGTTCCACTTCATTGATCACTTCTGGTGATGTTCGATCCATCAATGCGATCCTTTTCGCAATATCAGCTTGCATCTCTTGCGGAAGTTCAGAAAGTATCTGACCAGCCTGTGAGGAATCCAAGTAAGACAAAATCAGAGCAATCGTTTGCGGGTGTTCGTTTTGAATAAAGTTTAATATTTGACCCGGATCTGCTTTTCGAGCAAAGTCAAACGGCCTTACTTGCAAAGTCGATGTCAAACGATTGATGATTTGCATCGCTTCGTCTTTACCTACCGCTTTCTCAAGTACTGTCTTCGCATAGCCGATTCCACCTTGGGTAATATAATCTTGCGCTAGAGCTAACTGATGAAATTGAGTGATAATCTCATCTTTCAACGTTGAATCTACTTTTCTAACTTGTGAGATTTGAAGGGTTAATCTCTCAATCTCTTCCTCACTTAAATGTTTATATACTTGGGCAGCCACATCTGGACCTAAAGAGATAACGAGGATTGCCGCTTTCTCTTTACCAGTAAGTTCTTTCATACCTTTTGCCATCGTTCGTTACCTCCTTACTCCTCTGAAAGCCATGTTCTTACTAGCTTTGCGAATTCTTCAGGCTTTTCTTTTGCCATTCGTTCTAACTGTTCCTTACGAACTGTTCCCTCAGACCCTTTTTCTTGGTTTACATCTGGTACATAGTAAGATTCTTGAGGCTCATCCATCTGGAATTCTTCAATCTTGCTTTCGGTCTCTGTTCTTCTTTTTCGAGAGAGCAAGAAGATCAATAGAATAATAACGATTAATAAGACTCCACCAACTATGTAGATCCATAACGGAATACCTTTCGAAACGGCAGTTGTTTCTTGCTTTCCGTTGAACGGCTGTGCAGATACAAATATTTTTTCTTGAATATCATCTTCTGATAATGTTTCGTTTATATCTTTTGAGATACTCGTTCTAACGATCGCACTCAAAATTTGTTCAATATCATCTAATCGTTCTTGCGGTAACGATTCTGGTTTGTTTGGAGTCGGTGGCTCCACCATGACTTGAATGCCTAGATCTCTTATCTCATACGGACTCTCCACGATTTCTTTACGTATCTTGTTCACTTCGTTATTGATACGTTCTTCTACTTTTTCATAGTCTCCGTTTGAGCCAGCAGCTGAACCTGGGTAGGTAGGTACCTCTTGATCACCCGTTCCTCCTACTCCACCTTCTCCTGCACCTTCTCCTGTAAACGTCTCTCTTATTCGCTCAACGCTTACTTCAATGCCTTTCATGTTTTCTTTATCAACAGGTTCTACAATATTCTCTTCACGTTTTTCTTCCGTAAAGTCAATATCTGTTGTCACTGTAGCAACTACTTTACCTTGTCCCATGATGGTTGATAACATCTGTTGAACTCTTCGTTGTAAGTCTCTTTCAACATCCTGCTTAATCTTTCTTTGCTCTTCATATTTTGAAGCTGAAGCAGTAGAGTTTACAGAATTCAAGTCATAATAATTAAAGTATTGATCCGTAATGACGATATTTTCCATAGGAAGGTTGCTCACACTCTTTGAAACGAGATGATAGAGTGCTTTCACCTGATCTTCATTTAATTTCGCTCCCGCTCCTAATGATAGAACAACAGAAGCTGAAGCTTTTTCTTCTTCTTGGTTTACCCACACACTGCTTTCAGGAAGGGTAATCATAACGCTCGCATCTTCAACCCCGTTGATGCTCTTTATTAAACTAGCAATCTCTGTCTGTGTTGCTTCTCTTTCTAAAACACCAAACTCTTTGTCTGTTATTCCAAAACCTGATTTCTCACCAAAATATGAGAAATCAATATTTCCACTTTCAGGTAATCCTTCTGCAGCTAACTGCACTTGCAGGTTATTCACTTGTTCTTCAGGAACTAATATTGTTTTCCCACCATCTTGTACTTCGTTTGCCACACCTTTGCTATTTAAATTCTCTTGTATTTGACCTGCTTCCTGAGGGGAAAGATTTGAATACAAAGGAACAAGGTTTGGTGTTGACATCATGACTGTTACAAAAATGAATGCTGCAATAATAAGAAAGATTCCACTGAGAATAAATCCCTTTTGTACATTGGAACGAGCTTTAAACCGCTCTGTCGTTTGCTTGATGATGTTTTTCCATTTTTCTTTCATTTTTTCCCCCGATAAGCGCAATAAAAATTTTTAACAGCTACCCCCAAAATTGAATGCTAATATCGAATCATATAACAGAGCCTATACTTGCATCCTCATTATTTCTTGGTAGGCCTCAACAACTTTATTACGAATCTCAAGAGTCGTTTGCATCGTTACACTTGCTTTTTCAGCTGTGATCATCACTTGATGGAGGTTATCCATATTTCCGTTCATCAAACCTTGAGTAGCTTGATTAGATTGTGCTTGTGTTTCACCCAACGTATCTAAAGCTCCTTTTAGATAGCTCTTAAAATCTTCTTGAGCTTCATATGGTGTCACTTTTGAGACTGAAGTTGGATTACTGATGTTCTGAAGTGAACCAATTGAAATTTTGTCCATGTTTCAACACCCCTAACGGCCAATTTCTAATGCTTTTAAGTACATTCCTTTTGCTGCGTTTAGTGCAGTAACATTTGCTTCATACGATCGAGTAGCACTCATTAAATCGACCATCTCTTTTAGTGGATCTACATTCGGAAGTTGAACAAATCCTTCTTCGTTCGCATCAGGATGTTCAGGTTGGTAAACTGTTTTGAATGGAGTTTGATCATTGACTACCCCATTGACTCTAACGCCAGACATGTTTCCGTTATCCACTGCTTTATTAAACATGTTTTTAAAACTAGATTCACCAGAACCTAAGACGACCATTTTACGTCGATACGGTTCCCACACACCGTTCTTATATTCTCCGCGTGTCGAATCGATATTTGCCATGTTAGAGGAAGCAACATCCATCCTAAGCCGTTGAGCCGTTAAACCGGATGCTGATACATTCATTGCATCAAAAACTCCCATTTTTATCTCCCACCTTTAACAACCATCTTAATTGAATTAAACTTTCCATTAATTCGCTGTACGAGTGTCTGATAATAAAGCTGATTCTTTGCTAATTCTGCCATCTCTTTATCTACATCCACATTATTTCCGTTATGATTCATCACTGTATTCGTTTTTTCTCTTACACTAAAAGAAGAGGATGTTTCAGTCCCGAATGAAAAATGCCGCTGATCTGTTCGATGGGCTTGCAAGCTTTTTTTGAATTCCTGGTTAAAGACAGTTTCTTTAGCTTTATATCCAGGTGTGTCCACATTAGCTAAGTTATTTGAAATGGTCTTTTGTTTTAATGCTGATCCATCTAATGCCATCTCTAAGTTTTTAATGACTGAGCCAGAGAACAAGTTCACCACTTCCCTCTTTTTTACTATAGAAGTTTCATATTATGTTAAATCTTACCTCACTATCATATTTTAAGTGATATATCCAAAAAGTGTCTATGTATTTTTTCCCAAACTGACTTTTTTCGATAGAAAGGACTATATTTCGACCGTGACTTTGGACCCAATTTCAAAAATAGTAATAAAATCCCTATATTTATACGGTTTTTGGTACCTCTTTACCACTTTCGTACACAATCGACAAATATTTACATTTTTATCCTTTTTCGTTGTATCTAATCTACCGTGAATAAACAATAGAAGTTTTTTTCAAAAATTTTTCTATCTCAACCTTCCATTAAAAACATCTTAAAAATGTTGATACAGCACCCAAAGTAAAATTTCTCTATAACAAATAATATGAGATTCAAATTTACACTTTGAGTTTTTTGGAACAAAAAAATCCAGCTCTGGTTTAAAGAGCTGGATCTTATTATTGGTTATTATGAAGTTTTAAGCTTTTCAAGCTCAAGCAAGAACTTGTCGTTCAACACTTTGATATACGTTCCCTTCATACCTAGAGAACGAGATTCAATTACACCTGCACTCTCTAATTTACGAAGCGCGTTTACGATTACAGATCGAGTAATACCCACTCTGTCTGCAATCTTACTTGCTACAAGCAATCCTTCGTTTCCTTCTAATTCTTCAAAAATATGTTCGATCGCTTCTAGCTCACTATATGATAATGAACTGATCGCCATTTGAACAACTGCTTTGTTACGAGCTTCTTCTTCGATCTCTTCCGCTTTTTCACGAAGGATCTCCATTCCAACAACTGTAGCACCGTACTCAGCAAGAACTAGATCGTCCTCTTCAAATGAAGTAGATAGTCTTGAAAGAATAAGAGTTCCTAGTCTTTCACCGCCACCTACGATCGGAACGATTGTCGTTAATCCCGTCGAGAACAAATCTTTGTTCTCAACTGGGAATGCTGTATAATCGCTCTCTATGTCAATGTTTGAAAGAGACTCTGTAATGTTGAAAAGATTTTTTGTGTAATCAGTAGGGAATTGACGATCCTCGATCATCTTCTTCATACGCTCGTTCTCAATTTCTTGTTTAAGAGCGAGACCTAACAGTTTACCACGACGGCTTACTACAAAAATATTTGCTTCAATCACCGTACTAAGTGTTTCAGCCATCTCTTTAAAGTTTACTTGTTTACCACCTGTTTGTTGAAGCATCGAGTTGATACTTCTTGCTTTGTTCAATAAATTCATTGTATTTCTTCCTCCTACTGCATCCTATAATATATATTGGCTCAGATCCTTGTTCTTTGCGATGTTAGCCAGTTTTTCTTCTACATACTCGGGTGTAATGGTAATTTGATCTAAGCTGATATCAGGCGCTTCAAAAGATAGATCTTCTAATAAGCGTTCCAATATGGTATGAAGTCTTCGTGCACCAATATTATCGGTGTCTTGATTCACTTCATAGGCAATGCTTGCAATCTTAGCAATAGCATCGTCAGAAAATTCAACATTTATACCTTCCGTACTCAATAGAGCTTTATACTGTTTTATGATCGCATTATCAGGCTCTATTAATATACGTGTAAAATCCTCAACAGACAAGCTATTTAGTTCAACTCTGATCGGAAATCTTCCTTGCAGCTCTGGAATAAGATCTGAAGGCTTAGAAATATGAAAAGCTCCAGCTGCAATAAACAGGATATGATCCGTCTTGATCGAGCCATACTTCGTCATTACTGTAGAACCTTCAACAATCGGAAGGATGTCTCGCTGAACACCTTCACGGCTTACATCAGCAGAATTTTGGTTCTTTCCTGCAATCTTATCGATCTCATCTATAAATATAATACCTGTTTGTTCGGTCTTGTAAACTGCTTCACTCGTAACATCATCCATATCGATTAATTTTGCCGCTTCGTCTTGCGTCAATACTTTACGAGCTTCTCGAACAGTTAGCTTTCTTTTTTTCTTTTTCTTCGGCATAAGTCCACCTATCATATCCTGCATGTTCATGCCTACTTGTTCCAGACCCGAACCTTGGAACATGTCTAGCATAGAAGGATTCTGCTCTTCTACTTCTACCGTAACAAGATGATCCTCCATCTCACCAAGCGCAAGCTTCTGTGCCATTTGGTTTCGTCTCTGTCTAAGATCTGAAACATCATCTTGCTGTGGCTTTTGTTCCTGTTCTTGATTACCCCCACCAAAGAACATCTCTAGCGGGTTTTTAAAGCTCGTTTCTGTTTTTTTACCTGGAACTAAGAGCTCTACAAGTCTTTTATTAGCATTTTGCTCAGCTTTGTCTTTTACATCATTCATCTTCAGCTCTTTTACAAGTCTTACTGAAGTTTCAACTAGATCACGTACCATCGAATCAACGTCACGACCTACATAGCCAACTTCAGTAAATTTAGTTGCTTCAAGTTTAATGAACGGGGCTTGAGCTAGTTTTGCTAACCTTCTAGCAATCTCTGTCTTCCCTACACCAGTAGGTCCGATCATCAGAATATTTTTAGGTGATACTTCATCACGAAGCTTGTCGTCGAGCAAACTTCTTCTATAACGATTACGAAGCGCAACAGCAACAGCTTTCTTTGCATCGTTTTGACCTATAATATACTGATCTAACTTTTCAACAATTTGTCTTGGAGTTAATTGACTGTTCATTGCAACCGCTCCTTTACTTTTTACAATTCTTCTAAAACAATCTCCGTGTTCGTATAAACACAAATTTCGCCAGCAGTCTTTAAAGATGCAAGAGCGATTTCTTTTGCAGAAAGTTCAGGTGCATGATTCTTCAGTGCCCGACCTGCGGCAAGAGCATAATTGCCACCTGATCCAATCGCGAGAATTCCATCGTCTGGCTCAATAACTTCACCAGTTCCAGAAATCAATAACATATGCTCTTCGTTCATTACGATTAATAGAGCTTCAAGCTTTCTAAGAACTTGATCTGTTCTCCATTCTTTAGCCATCTCTACAGATGCACGCTGCAGATTTCCGCTATATTCTTCTAACTTGCTCTCAAATTTTTCATAAAGCGTAAATGCGTCTGCAACCGAGCCTGCAAACCCAGCAAGCACTTTTCCTCCGAAAAGCTTTCTTACCTTCTTGGCTGTATGTTTCATTACAACTGCGTTGCCGAATGTAACCTGACCATCTCCAGTCATAGCGGACTTGCCGTTATGCTGAATCGCAAAAATTGTAGTAGCATGAAATGTTGACATTGAAAAATCCCTCCCTTTTTGTTTTTATGCTCGAGGATGCGCATTATTATAGATTTTTTTTAAATGACTTTTTGAAACATGTGTATAAACTTGTGTAGAGGAAAGGTTAGCATGCCCTAAAAGCTCCTGAACTGCTCTGAGATCTGCGCCTTCATTCAGCATGTGCGTCGCAAACGTATGCCGCAAAACATGCGGGCTGATATGTATCGTAAGGGAAGATTCCTCAATTAGTTTATTTAATATAGTTCTTACGCCTCTCGCGGTTAAAGGTTCCCCTTTATAGTTTAAAAATAATGCATCCGACTTTTTCTCCGTTTTTTCTAACAGCAACTTGCGACCGTCCTGTAGATATTTTTCAAGAGATTCTCTCGCAAACGATCCGATCGGAACATATCTTTCTTTTTTACCTTTTCCTTTAACAAGCGCTATCTCTACATTTAAATCAAGATCCTTTAACTGCATCTTACACAATTCACTGACACGAATACCAGTTCCGTACAATATTTCGAGGATGGCTTGATTTCTTTGTCCCATGGGGGTTGTAATATCAGACACATTAAAAAGCCTCTCCAACTCTTTTTCGTAAAGAAATTGAGGAAGCATTCTTGCTTTTTTAGGGAGTGATGCCATAGCAAAAGGGTTATGTTCTTCAACGATCTTTTCGCGGTTTAGGAAACGATAAAAACTTCTCATCGCCGATATCTTTCTTGCTACTGTATTTCGAGCATACTTCTTCTCATGGAGAGTCACTAAATATTGCCTGACTAAAACATAAGAAACAGCAGCGAATCCTTCGATTGCTTGCTGTTTCAAAAAAGAAGTAAAATCATTAATGTCTTTTTCATAGTGTTCAATCGTATAAGGTGAACAGTTCTTCTCGATCATTAAATAATTCAAGAAATCCACCACGTGTTGGCGTTCTGATACCATTTCATACACCTCACAAAGCCCCTAAATCGTAACACAATTTAGGGGCTAAATCAATACATGTTCACAAATTTGTTATAAAATTCTGAATTGTTTCCAACGCTCTATTAGCTAGAGCTGTATTACGCTCTTGTTTATTTTTGATTCTCTTCTCTAGAGGTGGAAGAAGTCCAAAGTTAGCATTCATCGGTTGAAAATTATCCGGATTAGCAGTCGTAATATAATACGCCATGCTTCCGATCGCCGTCTCTTTAGGGAAAACAGCTAGTTCTTCGCCATTAACCAACTTTGCAGCATTGATTCCCGCGATCAATCCTGAAGCAGCACTTTCAACGTACCCTTCAACACCAGTCATCTGACCTGCAAAGAAAAGATCTTTTCTTGCTTTTAACTGATACGTCTCTTCTAAGAGGCGTGGAGAGTTTAAGAACGTATTACGATGCATTACACCGTAACGTACTACCTCTGCGTTCTCTAAGCCTGGAATCAGTCTTAGAAGCTCTTTTTGAGGTCCCCATTTAAGGTGTGTTTGGAAACCTACAATATTATATAGAGTTCCTGCACTGTTATCTTGTCTTAATTGAACGACCGCATAAGGAATCTTGCCTGTTTTCGGATCTTCGAGACCGACTGGTTTCATCGGTCCGAACAATAATGTTTTCTTACCTCTTTTAGCCATAACTTCAACTGGCATACAACCTTCGAAAAAGATCTCTTTTTCAAATTCTTTTAGAGGGACTGTTTCAGAAGTGATTAACGCTTCATAAAAACGGTCAAATTCTTCTTCAGTCATCGGACAGTTTAGATAAGCTGCTTCACCTTTGTCGTAACGGGACTTTAAATACACCTTGTCCATATCGATGCTGTCTACTTCGATGATCGGTGCAGCTGCATCGTAAAAATAGAGATACTCTTCTCCCGTTAATGAGTTTAGCGATTTTGATAAGTTATCAGAAGTTAGAGGTCCTGTCGCAATAATAGTTGGACCTTCAGGGATCTCTGTAACTTCTTCAGTGATCACCTCAACATTAGGATGATTCTTAACTCGCTCTGTCACAAGACTAGCAAATTCGTGACGGTCGACCGCCAGAGCTCCACCAGCCGGTACAGCACAATCATCAGCTGATGAAATAATAACAGAGTTTAATTTTCTCATCTCTTCTTTTAGTACACCGACAGCGTTCGTTATTGTATTAGCACGAAGTGAGTTCGAACATACTAGTTCTGCAAACTTCTCAGTATGATGAGCCGGTGTTTGTCTAACCGGTCTCATCTCGTATAATTTTACTTGAATTCCTCGGCTAGCGATCTGCCAAGCTGCTTCACTACCAGCAAGACCTGCTCCGATTACGTTAACATGTTGATTCATGAAGATAAACTCCTTACTTTGCTTCCTCTTCAGCATAATCGCAAGAGACACACTGTACGACTTTGCCTTTTTTCGTTTTCTTTTCTACTAACATACTATTACACTTCGGACATGTTCTGGCAATAGGTTTATCCCAAGATACGAATTCACAATCTGGATAACGGTTACATCCATAGAAAAGTCTCTTTTTCTTACTTTTCCGCTCTACGATTGTTCCTTCATGACAAGTCGGACATGTAACACCTATGTCTTTTACGATCGGTTTCGTGTTTCTGCAGTCTGGAAAGTTAGAACAAGCCATAAACTTTCCAAAGCGTCCCATCTTATAGACCATCTCATGTCCACATTTCTCACAGTCTTCACCGGCCGGCTCATCTTTGATCTCTACTTTTTGCATCTCTTCTTCTGCAATCTTCAGTTTCTTTTCAAAACCTTTGTAGAAGTCATCGATGATCCTTATCCAGTTTTCTTTTCCGTCTTCTACTTCGTCAAGATCGCTTTCCATCTTGGCAGTAAATTCAACGTTGAATACTTCAGGAAAGAATTCCAATGTCATCTCTAAAACAAGCTCACCAAGCTCTGTTGGAACAAATTTCTTTTCGTCTAGAGCTACATACCCACGTTTTTGAATCGTATCAAGCGTTGGTGCGTATGTTGATGGTCTGCCTATACCCAGTTCTTCCATCGTACGAACAAGTCTTGCTTCCGTATATCGAGGAGGAGGCTGCGTAAAATGCTGAGTTGGTTCAAGATCTTTCTTTTCTACTTTCATGCCTTCTTGAACATCTGGAAGAATACGATCTTCTTCTTTTTTTCCATCATCATTGCCTTCAACATAGACTTTCATGAATCCAGGAAACTTAACCTTAGATCCAGTCGCACGGAAATTGATTCCGTTGTTCTCTAAATCTACTGTCATCGTATCAAGAACGGCAGATGCCATTTGGCTCGCTAAGAAACGCTCGAAGATGAGCTTATATAATCTGAGTTGATCTCGTGAAAGATAATTCTTCAAATCACGTGGATGATACATGACAGAAGTGGGACGAATCCCTTCATGGGCATCTTGAGCGTTCTTTCCTGATTTCTTCTCCACTCTTGATTTGTTCACGAACTGCTCTCCATACTCTTTTTCGATGAATTCAGCAGCTTCTGTCTTAGCAGTATCAGATATACGTGTCGAATCTGTACGCATATAGGTGATCAGACCGACCGTACCTTCTTTTCCTAGATCGATTCCTTCATATAATTGCTGTGCGAGCATCATCGTCTTTTTAGCTCGGAAATTTAGTTTCCTTGCCGCTTCTTGTTGAAGTGAAGAAGTGATGAAAGGCGGCGAAGGATTTCTGCGTCTTTCTTTTTTCTGAACAGAATCGATCTTAAACTGTTTACCTTTTATCGTGCTTAGGATTTCTTTCACTTCTTCTTCGTTGGAAAGTTCCTTTTTCTTGCCGCCAGTTCCATAGAACTGTGCTTCAAAATCCTCTCCAGAAGCACTAAAGATCCCTTTAATCTTCCAATACTCTTCTGGTTGGAACGCTTCAATCTCTTTCTCTCGTTCAACGATCAATCTGACCGCAACCGTTTGTACACGTCCAGCGCTCAATCCTTTTTTGATCTTTTTCCATAATAACGGACTGACTTTGTATCCTACTAGTCTGTCAAGCACCCTTCTTGCTTGCTGTGCATCAACTAAGTCCATATTGATCTTTCTTGGTCTTTTAAAAGAATCTTTTATCGCATTTTTTGTAATCTCATTAAACACAACTCTACATTCAGAATCTAAATCCATATCCAAACTGTGAGCAAGATGCCATGCAATTGCTTCACCTTCGCGATCCGGGTCAGCTGCGAGAAAGATGCGTTTTGCTTTTTTCGCTGCAGTTTTTAAATCTTTTAAGATAGGACCTTTTCCACGGATCGTAATGTATTTTGGTTCATAGTTTGCTTCTACATCTACGCCAGTCTGGCTTCTGGGAAGATCACGAACATGTCCCATAGATGCTTTAACGTCATATTTGCTCCCTAGATACTTTTTTATTGTCTTTGCTTTGGCGGGAGACTCAACAATGACTAAATATTTTTCCATTTACAGTTTATCCCCCTTTAAGGGTTTAGTGAAATCTTCCCTATTATTAAATAATGTATCTGCATTTGTCAAACTGTTTCCTCATTTAAATGAAAACGGTTAGATACTTTCGTTTTGAATATCTTCTGCACTCATGACTAATTTTGCTCCATTTTGAATCAAAAAATTGGTCCCGTTCGCACACTCTTCTAAAATGGATCCTGGGATCGCAAATACATCTCTTCCTTGTTCGAGTGCTTGATCAGCTGTAATTAAGGAACCACTCTTTGTTCGTGCTTCAGCAACAAGTGTTGCACGGCTGAGACCGCTTATTATACGGTTACGAAGCGGAAAATGCCAGCGTTTTGGTGTAACCTGTGGTGCAAACTCAGATAACAAGATTCCTTGTTCACTAATCTTCTTAGCTAGTGCTCTGTTTTCTTGCGGATAGATCTGTAACAAGCCAGAACCTAGAACTGCTGCTGTTAAGGACTTGTGTTGAATACTTAACTCATGAGCGAACGTATCAATCCCTTTAGCTAATCCGCTGATCACGATCCAATTATTATCAATTAAAGGAGTAAGTACTTTTTCTAACGCTTGTTTTCCCTGTTTGCTAGGATGACGAGTACCGACCACACTAATCATTTTATCCCGATTTAGGATTGTCCAATCCCCTTGTCCATAAAGAACCCATGGCGGGTCATAAATGTTCTTTAACAGCGGAGGATAATTATTATCGAATATCGTAACTGCTGAAATAGATTGTCTTAAAAGATTCTTCATTATGTATGTACTATTATATTGTTTCATGTGTTGATGGAGGCGCTTTGCCGTTAGGTCACTGTAACCAAACGACATTTTCAACCTGCGAATGTCCATTGAAAAAACAGATTTAAGTTCAGGATCAGCTACAACTATTGATCTTAATTGATTCCAAGTGAGTCCTTCGCAATGATGAAGAAAAATTAAGCGTTCTTTATCCAAACTGCATTCCTCCTCATGAAACAATTCAATGTAAATAAAAAGCTCCCGATCTGGGAGCTTTTCACGTTGTAATCGTTATTACGCTTTTGCTTTGTTTGTTACACAGCGATCATATAGATCGTTTTCTTTTAAAGCTTCAACTAAAGTTTCACCCATAACTGAAGGCGTTGCTGCAACTTTAATTCCACAAGCTTTCATCGTTTTGATCTTTTCATCTGCTGTACCTTTTCCACCAGAGATGATCGCACCAGCATGCCCCATACGTTTTCCTGGAGGTGCGGTTTGACCACCAATGAATCCTACTACAGGTTTCGTCATGTTCGCTTTAACCCATTCAGCTGCCTCTTCTTCAGCAGTTCCACCGATCTCACCGATCATGATTACTGCATATGTGTCCTCATCTTCGTTAAAAGCCTTTAAAACGTCGATAAAGTCTGTTCCGTTGACTGGGTCTCCACCGATACCAACTGCTGTAGATTGCCCGATCCCACGCTCTGTAAGCTGATGTACAGCTTCATACGTTAATGTACCAGAACGTGACACAACCCCAACATGACCTTTTGTATGAATGTACCCTGGCATGATACCGATCTTACATTCTTCAGGAGTGATTACACCCGGGCAGTTCGGACCAACTAGACGTGTCTTCTTGCCTTCCATGTAACGTTTAACTTTTACCATATCCATTACTGGAATACCTTCAGTAATACAGATTGCTAGATCAAGTTCAGCGTCAACAGCTTCAATGATCGCTTCTGCAGCAAATGCAGGCGGAACATAAATAACAGAAGCATTAGCTCCAGTTTCTTTAACTGCATCCACAACGGTGTTAAAAACAGGAAGACCTTCAACTTCTGTTCCACCTTTACCTGGTGTAACACCGCCTACAATTTTCGTACCATATTCAAGCATTTGTTTTGTATGAAAAAGACCAACAGAACCTGTAATACCTTGAACGATAACTTTTGTATCTTTATTAATAAAAATGCTCATGCATCAATCCATCCTTCCTACGATGTTTTCTCTATTACTTAACTAAAGCTACGATCTTCTCTGCACCATCAGCCATAGAATCTGCAGCTGTAATGTTTAGACCAGATTCTTTAAGAATCTTTTTACCAAGATCAACGTTAGTACCTTCTAAACGCACAACAAGAGGTAACTCAAGACCAACTTGTTTCGTTGCTTCAACAACGCCGTTCGCGATGATATCACATTTCATAATTCCACCGAAAATGTTAACAAAGATTCCTTTAACATTTTTGTCAGAAAGAATAATCTTGAATGCTTCTGTTACCTTCTCAGTAGTCGCGCCGCCCCCAACGTCAAGGAAGTTAGCCGGGTCGCCGCCGTAATGTTTAATGATATCCATCGTTGCCATTGCAAGTCCAGCACCATTAACCATGCATCCAATATTTCCATCAAGAGAAATGTAGCTAAGATCGTATTTAGATGCTTCGATTTCTTTTGCATCTTCTTCTTCAAGATCTCTATATTCTAAGATGTCTTTGTGACGGTATAAAGCATTAGAATCAAAGTTCATCTTTGCATCAAGTGCCATAACATTTCCGTCACCTGTTACAACTAATGGATTGATTTCTGCGATTGAACAGTCTTTTTCAACGAAAGCCGTATATAGACCAATCATGAATTTCACTGCTTTTCCTACCAATTCAGTAGGGATGTTGATGTTATAAGCAAGTCTTCTTGCTTGGAATGCTTGAAGGCCGATCGCTGGATCGATTACTTCTTTGAAGATTTTTTCAGGTGTCTTTTCAGCCACTTCTTCAATTTCAGTACCGCCTTCTTCAGATCCCATCATAACAACACTTGATGTTGCACGATCTAGTACAAGACCGATATAGTATTCTTTCTTAATATCACAGCCCTCTTCGATAAGTAAGCGCTTAACTTCTTTACCTTCTGGACCTGTTTGATGAGTTACAAGAACTTTTCCTAAGATTTCATTTGCGTATGTACGCACTTCATCGATATTTTTAGCGACTTTAACGCCACCTGCTTTACCGCGGCCACCTGCGTGGATCTGTGCTTTAACTACAGATACAGTGCTCCCCAGCTCATTAGCAGCTTCTACTGCTTCTTCAACGGTAAATGCTACTTTCCCGTTTGGAACAGCCACACCATATTTTCTAAGTATCTCTTTACCTTGGTATTCGTGGATATTCATTTACTCTCCATCCTCCTATCATGGTGAAAACTTAAAGTACCGTTATCATTGTATAAGACCTAGTCTATTATGTCTACTATTCTTCAGAAAATTGCAAGCGCATACACCCTCTTAGCCAAAATAAAAAACCAAAATCACTGTGGAATGACTTTGGTTTTATCACTTTTTCGTCCCCTTTAGGAACGAAAACACCTTCTTTTTTCATTTGTTTTTTTCGTTTTTCTGTTTCTTGATGATTTTAGGTGTTATCGCTTCAGATTCAGCAGCTGAACGGTACATGCCAAACTCTTCAGCCATCTCTTCTTTAAATTGGTTCACTAGTTGTTCGGATTGCTGTACGACTAATTTATTCTTAGGCATTAAAACACACTCCTTTAAAGATAGGAATGCCCCGTTTCAATAACATTTATGTAGATTTTCCAGCTTCTTTATCCAATTTATAAATAAAAGCAAACAGTTCAGCGACCACTTCATACAATTCTTCAGGTATACTTTCCTCGATCTCTAGCTTTGATAATAAATGAACTAAAGAAGGATCTTCCTGAATCGGTATGTTATGATCTTCTGCAGATCTTAGTATCCGCTCTGCTGTTTCACCTTTCCCCTTAGCAATAACTACCGGAGAGGTAGATTCGAGCGGACTATACTTTAACGCCACAGCTTCTTTTTTATGATCACTCATACTCTAAGATCCAATCCTTTATATGATATAGAAGTCTCGGTATTTTTTATCTTTTCGTTTTGAGAACTGAATATAACGGATGATAGCGTATAATTCATGTTCTTCATACTAATCTTTAACGTGTGTAATAACGGTTCAGAAAATTTTTCGATAGCGGGATGAGAATTATAAACTTTTAACGAAACGATTCTGTTTTGAATATGCACATCTACAGCCACATCATTTAGATGCTTCATCTCTAACCAAAAAAGCATCCTACAATGATCTGGATCTATTCCTTTTCCACCTTGCTTTTTGCTTTCCCACCGAACGGTCATCTCATTCGGATATTCCGATCCATTAAACGGAATATGAAGAATAAATTGCTGCATGTTCTCATTGCTTTGAATATTCTGTAACTGTTGACCAGTAAGTTTATTTAATGCTTGTTCTGTTTTTTGCTGTATGATCTCAGGCAGTTCTATACGGTCAGCGTTCTGTTGCAGGTGCAGAAGTTGAGACTTTAACGTTTCCGTTTGTTTTAGGTGTACTGGGTCTAATAAAATATTTTTTTCATGCAATAAACCCGATTTAATCAACCACTTTTTTGCAGCTGTAATAAATTCTTCTGATGGGTTCAGATTTGTTTCTTTAGAAACCTTCATCACATCGTTTCTTAATTGTGTTGATAGATTTTCTTCCACATTAAATATTCCTGTCTGAACCTTTATTGGATCTGGAAGTTTTCCATTCGATGGCATAATGATGTCTGCTGTGTTTTTAATATCCATACTTTTCACTCTATCATGAATGGGAGCCTGTTGATTACTTGCTTCGTTACCTTTAAATACATAGAGTTCTTTTAAAAGCTCTACGGTTTTTGAAACAGCTTTATCTTTATGAATAAAGGGCATTAGAGCCTCATAGAGCTGTTTGAATTCACCACTTGATCCTGCACTGTTTTTTAGACTGAAAGCAACTGCTTGAACGATCTCTTGCTTAGGGGGCAGTTGAAGCTCCAACATACGCTGAACAACTGCTTTTTTTTCATGGAGTGGTAGTGCGTTTGTGAATTTTAAAACCTCGGAAACAGATTTTATGTTTTCTTTTAATAGAGGTAACTTTTCTATGATCGCAAAATCAACTGCTTTTTTGTTCATATCGGATGCTGGAAGGCTCCATCTCGATAAAATCTGTTCTGAAGTAGACTTAACTGGATCTGTTTCCACCTTTTTCAAATAGATCGTACCGTTTTTCTCTGAAACTTCAAATAGATAGTTATCTCCTTTGATTAAAGGTGCTTCCAATTTGGCATAAAGTGTTGAGCCATTATAAAGAACCTTCGCTGATTGATCAGGGAAGATTTCTAAAATCTTAGCAGATATAAACTGATTAAGCTTTAAAAGTAACGGTTCATCCATTAATCTAGCAGGGATTAACGATTTACCATTCATTTGGTTGAGTTGTAACAGGTTAATCACTTCCTGTAATTTTAATAAGTTCTCCTACCGGACTAAATGATCTACGATGAATGTCTGTTGGTCCAAACTGCTGAAGTGCATGTAAATGTTCCTTCGTTCCATAACCCATATTGGAATTCAATCCATATTGAGGATATTTTTCATGAAGGTTCTGCATATATCGGTCTCTTGTAACCTTTGCAACGATTGATGCAGCCGCAATAGAAATACTTTTCTCATCACCTTTTATTATTTTTAATTGGTCGATCGCTAAAGGAACTTCCATAGCATCAATTAAAAGCTGATCTGGACGAACATGTAATGAGCTGATTGCTTCAGTCATTGCCAACTTAGACGCTTGATAAATGTTAATCGCGTCGATCTGATCTGGCTGCACTAAATGGACACTGTAAGAAATAGCATCCTTCATAATAATCTCATATAGAGCATCTCTTTTTTTCTCAGATAACTTCTTAGAATCATTGACCCCTGGCAACATATATCCTATAGGTAAAATAACTGCAGCTGCCACGACGGGACCAGCTAAAGGCCCACGGCCGACTTCATCTACACCCGCGATCAAAGTTTTCCCTTGAGCTTGGCATTGCTCTTCGTAAGTATGCATCAGCTTCAATCTCGTTCTTTCAGCTTCTTCTCTTGCTAAGCGTTTTGAGAAAGATTGAAATAGTTTTTGTGCACCTTGTCTTTCATCTTCAGAGAGGATTTTTAGTAGATGGATCAACTCATTATCTTTACTGGATTTTAATTTTTGTTCCCATTCTTTTATAGACATTTTCATGTTCATCACGCTCTTTATGTATGTATTATCGGTTTTATATACGTTCTTTTTAGAAGATGTTTTCGTATTACATAGATCCTCTCTGGAAGTAGTCGCTTTCCGCTCCAGGTCGCTCGCTTTCCATGAACGGTGAGCCTCCTGTCTAGTTGCAGTGAGTAGCCCCTCGAGGTCAAAAGTTAAACGGTCAAGAAGGCATAGTGCGCCGTCCTCGCCCTTTTACCTTTTGCTTGTCGGGGCTAACCGAGTCACTTCCTCTTTTCGAACTGCCGCTTTGCGCCTTTAGGAGTCTCCACCTGACCGCTCGTCCCATAGGAGTCTCGCGACCTTACGGTCCAATCGACAGGCTAAAGAAGATTTGAAAACATCCACTACAAAATCTTCAACCCGAAATTTTAAAAACAGGCACTTTCTTAAGCGCCTGTTCAGTTAGCTCTATTTAATTTCAAAGTCATTTGGGCGCTCATATGACAAGCGTCCAAGCTTTTCTGCTCGAAGGTCTCGTAACACAATCTCAGCAGTCTTTTCAAGATCCACTTCTCCGCCACTCATCATACATCCCCGTTTCTTGCCGATCTCTTCGAATAGGGGCAGTGAGTCCTCTGGAATCTCAGACAGCTTGTATCGTTCCACTAGACGCTCTTCGTAGTGTTCTTTTAAATATTTGATCGCATATAAGACTACTTCAGTAAAATCAAAGAGAGTTTCTTTAATCGCTCCGGTAACTGCTAACTTCAAACCGATTGATTGGTCTTCAAATTTAGGCCACAGAATTCCTGGAGTATCTAATAATTCTAATGTCTTACCTGCTTTAATCCACTGCTGCTTTTTCGTTACACCAGGCTTATCTCCTGTTACAGCAATATTTTTACCAGCCATACGGTTGATGATCGTGGACTTACCAACGTTAGGTATACCAACAATCAATGCTCTTACCGCACGAGGTTTGACGATTCCCTTTGCTCTCATCTTATCGAACTTTTCTTTTACTAACTCATGAGCAAGAGGTTCTATTTTTTTTATTCCTTTTCCATCTTGCGAGTTGATAGCAAGAGAAGGAATGCCTTTTTCTGAAAAATAACTTTCCCACATTGATGTCACTTTTGGATCAGCCAGGTCAGCTTTGTTCAAAAGTACAATACGAGGTTTCTGACCCAGAATCTCATCGATCATGGGATTTCTAGAAGCTAGAGGAATTCTAGCATCCACTAACTCAAAAACGACATCGATCATTTTGAGTTTTTCAGTTATTTCCCGGCGTGCTTTGGCCATATGTCCAGGAAACCATTGAATGGTCATGTTATCTCACCCTACTTTACAAATCCAATATCCTTTAACGGCCAGAAACGGAAAGATGCTTTTCCTAAAATCGTATCATCATCCACTGTTCCAATATTTCGGCTGTCTTGAGAATTTCTTCGGTTGTCACCTAATACAAATAGTTGACCTTGAGGAACCTTTTGCTTACCCGTTACTTCAAGTAACTTAAAATCATAAGTGAAGTTTCCATCTTTTGTTTTCTTTTTATACGCTTCTAAATATTCTTCTTTTACCTGCTTACCATTTACATAAAGGGTATCATCTTTATATTCGACTGTATCCCCAGGTAAACCGATTACTCTTTTTATGTAATCTTTTTCTTCGGTAGCATGGAAGACTACAATATCGAATCTTTTTGGATCACCAATCACATATGAAAACTTATTAACGATCAGTCGATCTCCGTTGTGCAGAGTTGGCATCATAGATTGTCCATCGACCACGACGGGTGCGAAAAGAAAAAATCGGATGATCCCTGCTAATAATAAGGCTGCCGCTAATGCTTTAATCCATTCCCACGTTTCGTTTTTTGTACGTGCCATTCTTAATCCTCACCATCTCTAGAAATTCCTTACTTATAATATGGAAAAAGGAGCTTGAATAAGTCAAGCTCCTTTCGAGAATTATTAGCGAATTTCTTTAATACGAGCTGCTTTACCGCGAAGTGCACGTAGGTAGTATAGCTTCGCACGACGAACTTTACCACGACGAACTACTTCAAGGTTCGCGATCTTCGGTGAATGTAATGGGAACGCACGCTCCACTCCAACACCATAAGAAATTTTACGAACAGTAAACGTTTCAGAAATTCCTGATCCACGCTTCTTGATAACTACACCTTCAAAAAGCTGGATACGCTCACGAGTACCCTCGATTACTTTCACGTGTACACGAACAGTGTCACCTGAACGGAATTTTGGTAAATCTTTTAATTGATCTTTCGCTAGATCTGCAATAAGCTGTTGCATAGTTTATTGCCTCCCTTCCCATGGATGTTCTTGCTAAATGATAAAGCAGCGGAACACCGGATTAAACGGGCATAAGCCACAAACAATATAATACCATATAACTTAAACAGTGTTCAAGTTGTTTTATGATCTTTTATCTCATTCAGCCAAATTTCTTCTTCTTTTGTTAATTTGATTTTCTCTAGCAAGTCAGGTCGACGTTCATACGTTCTTCTTAAAGACTCTTTTCTGCGCCATGTCTCGATATTCTTATGGTTTCCTGACATAAGCACATCAGGCACTTTCATACCGCGAAAATCAGCAGGTCTCGTATATTGTGGATGCTCTAACAAACCTGTGCTGAACGAATCCTCTTGGTGAGATGCTTCTTTTCCTAAAACATTAGGAAGCAGTCTCCCAACAGCGTCTATGACGACCATAGCACCCAGTTCGCCACCCGTTAATACATAGTCACCTATAGAAATCTCATCTGTTACAAGGTGCTTTCTAACACGTTCATCATAACCTTCATAATGACCGCATAAGAAAATAAGATGTTCTTCTTCGGCCAACTCTTCTGCTTTTCCTTGAGTAAACGTTTCTCCTTGAGGACATAAAAGGATGATTCTAGGTTTTACAGTTACCTCTTTCTTTAAATGTTCCACCGCGTCAAACAGAGGCTGAGGAGTGAGGACCATGCCAGCTCCTCCTCCGTATGGGTAATCATCAACATTCCGATGTTTGTTGGTTGAGAACTCTCGAAAATCAATCACTCGAAGTTCGAGCGCATCCTTCTCCTGGGCCTTTTTTAAGATCGAATGACCAAAAACGCCAGAAAACATTTCCGGAAAAAGGCTTAAAACATCTATTTTCATTAGAATAATCCTTCTAATGGCTCAATAACAATCTTTGATTCTTTCACATCCACTGATTTCACAACAGAAGGAATGTAAGGAATAAGAATATCTGAACCAAATCCTTTTCTCTTCACTACCCAAACATCGTTTGCTCCAGGGGACAATATTTCTTTAACTTTTCCTAGTTCTTCACCTTCAACAGTGAAAACCGAGCAGCCGATAATATCATGGTAGAAAAACTCTCCTTCATCTAACGAAACAGACTGATCCTTCGGCACTCTAAGCAGATTTCCTTTAAAACGTTCAACATCATTGATGTTATGCAGGTTTTCAAATGTTAAAAGGTCAAATTGCTTATGTTTTCTATGCGTTTCAATCTTTACAGGTATATGTTCTGATCCCATATCTACATATAAAGTGTTTCCGATCTTATACCGTTCCTCAGGAAAGTCAGTTCTTGAGATCACTCTGACTTCTCCTCTAATTCCGTGTGTATTCACAATCTTACCTACGTTCAGCCATTTATCTGTCATGATTTATAACCTTCTCTCATACAAACTTAATCATATTATTATCCAGTCTAAAGTTTATCATAAATGCAAGTATGTATACCTTTAAAATATTGCTATAGATAAAAAAAAGGAAGAGGTTTCCCTCATCCTTTTTAGACGATTTCGATTGAAATCCTTTTATTTTGATTCGTACCTGCTGCATTCACAACCGTTCGAATCGCTTTAGCCACTCTTCCTTGTTTACCGATAACTTTTCCCATATCCGTCTGGTTAACAGTTAGTTGATAAACAAGTCGGTGTCCTTCTTGAACCTCTTTGACGCTAACTTCATCTGGGTGATCAACTAGAGCTTTCACAATTGATTCGATCAACTCTGTCATATCTGTTCCCCTTCGTCAAAATTATTTTTGGTTTTTCGCGTTATGGAATTTCTCCATAAGACCAGCTTTTGAGAAAAGGTTACGAACTGTGTCAGATGGTTTCGCACCGTTTGTCATCCACTCAAGAGCTTTTTCTTCGTTGATCTTAACTTCAGCTGGGTTTGCAACTGGGTTATACGTTCCGATCTCTTCGATGAAACGTCCATCACGAGGAGAACGAGAATCTGCTACTACTACACGATAAAAAGGAGCTTTCTTAGCACCCATACGCTTTAAACGAATTTTTACTGCCATTATAACTTGCACCTCCGAAAATAGTTCACACAAAATAATATAATAGTATAAATTGACAGGTTTGTAAACCTGAAAATTCAGTTTACATAAAAGGGAATTTGAATCCACCTTTTTTCTTTTTGCCATTCATCATTCCAGACATTTGTTTCATCATTTTCTTCATGTCCTCGAATTGTTTGATGAGGCGATTCACTTCTTGTACCGTTCGCCCGCTTCCTTTAGCGATGCGGCGTTTACGGCTGGCATTGATAATCTCAGGCTGTTCTCTTTCATGAAGAGTCATCGAACGGATGATGGCTTCAACGTGACCGATCTGTTTTTCATCGATCTGAACGTTTTTGAGGCCTTTCATCTTGTTCGCACCTGGGAGCATGCCTAGTATTTCATCAAGCGGTCCAAGATTTCTAACTTGTCCCATCTGATCAAGAAAATCATCGAACGTGAACGACATATCACGCATCTTCTTCTGAAGATCACGCGCTTTCTCTTCATCTACTGTGGTTTGTGCCTTTTCGATAAGAGTAAGCATGTCACCCATTCCTAAAATTCTAGAAGCCATACGATCGGGATGGAAAGGCTCTAAAGCATCCATCTTTTCACCTAGACCTACAAATTTTATAGGAAGGCCGGTAACGGCTTTAATTGAAAGTGCGGCCCCACCGCGTGTATCTCCATCTAGTTTGGTTAATACAACACCAGTGATTCCTAGCGCTTCATTAAAGCTCTCGGCAACATTCACAGCATCTTGACCAGTCATTGCATCGACAACTAAGAAGATTTCATCAGGTTTTGAAATTTCTTTAACCTGTTTCAACTCATCCATCAGCGTTTCATCAATGTGTAAACGCCCAGCTGTATCGATAATGACATAATCGTGATGATCTTCTTTTGCTTTTGCGATGGCTGACTCAGCAATTTTGACAGGACTTACTTGATCACCCATCTGAAACACAGGAAGATCCAACTGTTTTCCTACTGTTTCTAGTTGCTTGATCGCAGCAGGACGGTAGATGTCAGCTGCAGCCAGTAACGGTTTGCGATTTTGCTTTTTGCGTAAATGATTTGCAAGCTTTCCTGTTGTTGTTGTTTTACCAGCACCTTGCAGACCTACCATCATAATTACGGTTGGCGGTCGGTTGGAAACGGCAATCTTACTTTGTTCTCCACCCATGAGGGTTGTCAGTTCATCGTTAACAACTTTTACTACTTGCTGTCCTGGTGTCAGACTCTTTAATACTTCCTGACCAACAGCACGTTCAGATACTTTTTTCACAAAATCTTTAACTACTTTAAAGTTAACGTCCGCCTCAAGAAGCGCAAGGCGTACTTCCCTCATCATTTCCTTTACATCCGCTTCATTTACTTTCCCTTTTCCACGAATTTTTTGTAAAGTGTTCTGAAGACGGTCGGCTAAACCTTCAAATGCCATCTCACTGAACGCCTCCTATTCCATATTTTCAAGGCGATCGATAATTGCAATTACGTTATCAGGTTCAGAATTCAGAAGCTCTCTTAAAGATGACAGCAACTGGTCACGTTCCTGAAACTTTGCAAAAAGCCCTAACTTTTCTTCATATTCTTCCAGCATCGCCTCTGTCCGTTTAATATTATCATAAACGGCCTGGCGGCTGACATTATATTGTTCAGCAATTTCACCGAGAGAATAATCGTCCAAATAGTACAAACCCATATAATTCTTTTGTTTAGGGGTCAATAATGCTTGGTAAAAATCAAATAGATAATTAATTCTCATTGTTTTATCTAGCATTTTTCCACAACCCTTGTTAAGTGAAATGCCTTTACGTGATTACTATACAACCCATGGTTTTAGATGTCAAGTTTTTTTCTTAACACATTAGTTGTTAAGTTGCTGCTTGGAAATAAGAAAGACATATCCTACCTATTGTTGGTTTGTAAGTAGTTGTACTTCGTCCTCACAAATACATTGAATCAGTGATGAGTGACTCTTCTGTTATCCGTAGGAAACAATCAGAAGTGATACCTCACAGGGTATTTATTCACATTTATATGGATTAATCCAAATATACGAGGCATGAATCCAAAAATTTTGGTTATTTATCCTCGAGTTTTTGATTCGAATCCAAAAATTTTGATTGTTTATCCGCGAGTTTACAATCCTCGACAATTCACGATATTCAGATACCCCCTGCTAAAACAAAAAACCATCCAGCTCCCAAGTAAAGTGAGCTAAATGGCGTTAATAAAAGAAAACAGATTTACTCTGCACCTTCCTCTTCTGTTCCTGCAAACAAACCATATACAAACTGATCAGCATCAAACTCTTGCAGATCATCAATTTTCTCACCGAGCCCTACAAACTTAACTGGGATATCTAGTTCATGACGAATCGCTAAAACAATTCCACCTTTTGCCGTTCCATCAAGCTTTGTCAAAACTAAGCCAGTTACATCTGTAGATTGTCCGAAAGTTTTCGCTTGATTCATGGCATTCTGTCCAGTTGTAGCATCAACAACAAGCAAAACTTCATGAGGAGCACCAGGAATCTCACGTTCGATGACACGTTTCACTTTTGATAGCTCGTTCATCAGATTCACTTTATTCTGAAGTCTCCCAGCTGTATCACAGAGCAATACATCAGCCTTACGAGATTTAGCAGCCTGGATGCTGTCGTAAATAACAGCTGCAGGGTCCGCTCCTTCATGATGCTTGATCACATCAACTCCAGCACGTTCTCCCCACACTTCAAGCTGATCGATCGCACCTGCACGGAAAGTATCTCCGGCCGCTAGAATCACTTTCTTACCATCGTTCTTCAACTGATGAGCGAGTTTCCCAATCGTTGTTGTTTTACCTACACCGTTCACTCCTACGAATAGAATAACGGTCATTCCATCAGTCTGTAAATTCAGTTTATTATCGCTTTCTTCTTTTTGAAGCATTTCAGCTAATTTCTCAGTGATCGCTGATCGAAGCTCCATTGGATTTTGAATGTTCTTTGTACGTGCAACATCTTTCAGTTGATCAATAATATCAAGAACGGTGTGAACCCCAACATCTGCTCCGATCAAGATTTCTTCTAGCTCTTCGAAGAATTCTTCATCCACTTTTCTAAATCGTTTTAGTAGATCGTTAACTTTAAATGAAAAAGAGTTCCTCGTCTTCTCTAGTCCACTTTTAAACTTTTCAGATGATTCCTCAGATTGTTGTGTTGAGAACTTTTCTTTTAATCGTTTCAAAAAACTCACTATCAATTTCCTCCCTATGATGTTACAAGTTCTTTTGTTTCTTCAAGCCTCACGGAAACAAGCTTCGAGACACCAGACTCCTGCATGGTGACTCCATAAAGTACATCCGCTTCTTCCATGGTACCTTTTCGATGCGTAACAACGATAAATTGCGTCTCTTTACTGAATGCTCGTAAAAATTTAGCAAAACGATTTACGTTCGCATCATCTAATGCTGCTTCAACTTCGTCTAAAATACAGAACGGAACAGGTCTTACTTTTAGAATTGCAAATAATAACGCAATAGCGGTTAGAGCACGTTCGCCACCAGACAACAGACCTAGTTGCTGCAGTTTCTTGCCAGGTGGCTGCGCCATGATGTCTACACCCGTTAAAAGCATATCATCCGGCTGAGTTAAAACGAGATCAGCTCGACCACCACCAAACAACTCTTTAAAAATAACACCAAAGTGTGAACGAATAGAAGTAAATGTCTCTTCAAAACGATTCTTCATCTCTTCATCCATTTCAGAAATCACGCCATAAAGAGTATCTTTTGCTTCTGTTAAGTCATTTCTTTGATCTGTAAGAAAATCAAAGCGCTGGCTCACTCTGTCGTATTCTTCGATCGCCCCAATGTTTACAGCTCCGAGCTCTTCGATCGCCATCTTGATCAACTTTACTTTTCGTTTTGCGTCTTGAAGCGGTATCTCTAATCGATGCTTCAACTTCGCACCTTCATATGAAAGTTCATATTCTTCTCTAAGATGAGTAAGTCTTGATTCTAGTTCTACATCGAGTCGATTAATACTAACCTCTTCTGTTCTAAGCCCGTCATGAAGTTGTTTATATTGTCTTTTTGCCTCTTTTAATCCGATCTCCATACTTTCGATCGACCGGAAAGAATCTGTTCTTTCTTTTCTTCGTTCTGCAATTAATTTCAATGCATTATTCTTTTCATGTCTTCTCTGTTGGATCTGTTCATCGAGAGAATCTTCACCAGAAGAGCTTGAGTTCATCTCTTCCTCCAGAAGCCAATAATCTTCTTCTATTTCTTTGCTCTTTGCTTCTACTTCATAAAAATCTTGTTCAATTCTTAAGCACTTTTCTCGCTGATTGGCAACCTGCTGCTCGAGTTCGGCTACTTTAATCTTTAACAGTGTTAGTGCTTCTCTTAGTTCTTCTTTTGAGCTCTGATTATTCTTCTTTTTCTCTGTAAGATCAGCAATCGTTTTTTCAAGCTCTCTCCCAGATCTCATAGCAAGATCGAGTTTTTTCTGTAAAGCTGAAAGACGAGTATCTGCAGCAGATCTTTCAGTTTCATAGGAATTCTTTTCGCGATCATACAGTTGTAGTCTATCGTTTAAACTCTTTTCTTCTATTTCAACTTCTCGTAAAGAAGATCTCAGCTCTTGTTCTTGTTCTCGTAGGAGTTCTCCTTCAGTTTGAAGAGATTCGAGTCTTTCTTTCTTCTTCGTTAGTTTCGATCGTAATTCACTAACTTTTTCCTCAAGTTGAAGTGTTTGCTTCTCCATTGTTGCTACTTTGTCTGTAAGAGAATCAATCTCTCTTTGTCTACTTAATAGAGAATTACTTTTTTGTTTTAGACTTCCTCCAGACATCGATCCTCCCGGAGACACAACATCTCCTTCAAGAGTAACGATTCGGTAACGGTAGTTCACTTGCTTTGCAATCTTGTTGGCACCCGCTAAATCTTTAGCGATGATAATATTCCCTAAAAGATTGCCTACAATGTTTTGATACTTAGAATCAAACGTAATAAGGTTTGCAGCAACACCAACAAAAGCATCGATAGAGCTTGCTTGGTGAGCATCTGCACTAGAGATCTGACGCGGCTTAATTACATTCAATGGTAGAAAGGTTGCTCTTCCTGCTCTCGTTTGCTTTAAAAATTGAATAGCTTTCATTGCGTTCTGTTCATGATCTACAACAATATGCTGCATAGAAGCGCCTAGAGCCGTTTCAATTGCCGTTTCCACCTCAGACGGAACCGATAAAAGTTCCGCTACCGCTCCTTCAATGCCAGTGAGCTTTGTTTCTTTCGCTTTCAAAACCTCTTTAACGCCCTGCATGAAACCTGCGTATTCGTCTTGCATTGATTCTAGCATCTCTTTTTTAGATTTGAACTGCTGAATAAACTGATATGCTTGATACAATTTATCTTGAAGTGTTCTCGTTTCCTGATCATCGATCAAAATCTCTGATTTTAGAGCTTGATATTCTTCTTGCTTTATTTTTAATTGCGTTTCAGCTGCTTGATAGGAAGCTTCAGCGTTCTTTCTTGTTTCTTTTAATGCTTCTCTTTGTTCCAGGTATTTTGTATTCTCTTCATCTAAACGAGTACTTTTGGAGCTCTGCTGTCTAGCCTGATCCTCTAAGTAACGCATCTCGTTCTTAATCGTTGTTTGTTCGTTCAAGCGCTCGAAATAATCACTTTTTAATTTTTCTAGTTCTGCTTCAACGTCCATCTCGAGAACAGACAATCGTCCTTCTTCGTCTTTCACTTGTTTTTTTATGGTTTTTAATTGCTTTTCTTTATCTCTTAATGAGTCTTTTTCAACAGTAAGCTGTTTTCCCAACTCTTCTTTTTTTGCCTTGTAGAGCTGAATTTGTTCTAAAAGCGACGTTTTATTTTGATCATAATTCTTTTTACGTTCTTTCAAGACTTCTTTCTTACCTTCTAGTTTTTCCAGTGTTTCACTAGCTAAAAGAAGAGCACTTTGTAGTTCATCGATCGATTCATCCATCGCTTGCATATCAAGTCGTGCTCTTTCGATCTTAGTCTCACCTTGTTTTACTTTTACCGATAGGACCGATTCTTGGTTCTGTAGCTCTGCAACAAGTTCTTTTTGCTTTTCCCACCGAACATGCAAGTCTTCGATCTCTTGAACGAGAACAGCTGTTTCAACGACCTCGAGCTCTTCTTTTTTCTCAAGGTAGTCTCTTGCGATAGAAGCTTGTATTTTAAGAGGTTCGACTTGACCTTCTAATTCATGAAGAATATCTTCTACACGATTCAGATTTTCTTGCGTCTCAGTGAGTTTAGCCTCTGCTTTTTGCTTTCGGGTCTTGTACTTTAATACACCTGCAGCTTCTTCAAAAATCTTTCTGCGCTCATCCGATTTGCTGCTTAATATTTCTTCTACCCGGCCTTGTCCGATGATAGAAAATGCCTCTCTTCCAAGTCCTGAATCCATAAACAGCTCTACAATATCTTTTAAACGACACTGTTGTTTATTGATCAAGTATTCACTGTCTCCTGAACGAAATACTCTTCTTGTGATCGATATTTCATTATAATCAAGCGGTAGATGCTGATCTTCGTTATCTAAAGTAAGTGTAACTTCTGCGACATTTAATGGTTTTCGATTATCACTGCCTGCGAAGATAATATCTTCCATCTTAGAGCCTCGCAAAGACTTCGCTGACTGTTCGCCCAGCACCCAGCGTACAGCATCTGAGATGTTACTTTTACCGCTTCCATTTGGGCCAACAACCGCTGTGACCCCTTGTACAAATTCAACTTGTATCCGCTCTGCAAATGATTTAAATCCTGCTACATCAATTCGTTTGAGGAACATCATTAAATCCCCCTTTATTTCTCACTGTATGCTTTCCCGTTTTTATAATTTCGGGAGCTTTATTTGAATTTCTTATGTATTTATTTCTTTAACCTTTATATTTTATCATAGATTCACTCATACATAGTCACAAACATTACAGTGTGCTAAAATGAAATGTGTTTGGACTTAAAATATGCATGCAAGTAAAATCTCACATGAAGATATGTGGATAAAAAGGAGCCCACCATGGACTTAACGACTCAGAATCATGAGAACTTATCATTTATGATCGAAGGATTAAAAAAGAAACTTCAGCTTGTTAACAGCGGACTCATTCAACCAGAAGACTATGAACTGTCAAAGTACGAAGACATTAAGGAACTTTATGATATGGTCATGAAGATGCCATCATTCAGTATTCGAGATATGGAAGGCATCGTTGAAGAACTAGCATCTCTTAAAACAAAGTAACAGAAACCCCCTCACACGGCTTATTGCCTAATGTTAAGGGGGTTTTTTGTTTAGCTCTTTTTAGACACTCTCTCTATCGCTTCTTGTGCCGCATGCTGTTCAGCTTCTTTTTTGGACCTGCCATACCCTATTCCGAAACTCGCTTCATTCAATCTTACTTCTGACACAAACTCTCGATTGTGTGCCGGACCTTTTTCTTGAATGATTCGATAGTCGATATGACCTAATCCTTCACGCTGTACATATTCTTGTAACTGACTTTTAAAATCCATCACATGAGAAAAAGCACCTTCGTTTATTCGTGGCACCACATACTGATTTAGAAACTCTTTTACTTTTTCGAGTCCTTGATCGAGATATAGCGCTCCAATAAATGCTTCAAAAACATCTGCTAAAAGGGCTGGTCTTGATCTTCCTCCAGTATTCTCTTCACCTTTTCCCAATAAAACAAACTCACCAAAATGAAGGTCGTTTGCAAAGAGAACCAACGACGGCTCGCATACGATAGCTGCTCTAAGTTTCGTAAGCTCACCTTCACTCATATTTGCAAACTTGCTGTATAAATATTGAGATATGGTCAATTCAAGAACGGCATCACCTAGAAATTCAAGTCTTTCATTATCCTCAAACGTTCTTCCTCGATGCTCATTCACATATGATGAATGCGTAAATGCTTGAGCTAACAATTTTTCATTCTGAAACTTTATGTTTAAACGCTCTTGTATCGGGGCTACTTTTTGAATGCGCACCTTGTCATCCATGCCCTTTTTGGAAGCAGATTTAAACCGATTTTTCACCGTTTTCTTTTGAGTTGAATGTTGTTTTGAACCTTTCATAAACTTCCTCCAAAAATCTCGTAAAAGGGCTATTTTGCTATTGATATTTTTCCGTTAAAAAGGGAAGAAAGCCCCGCTGTTTTGCACGGGACTTTATCCGTCTTACACTTATTGTTTGCTGTTTATGTAATTTACAACGTCACCAACAGTTGCAATTTTCTCAGCATCTTCGTCAGAAATTTCTAGTTCGAACTCATCTTCAAGTTCCATTACTAGTTCAACTACATCAAGAGAGTCAGCACCAAGATCTTCTTTAAAGGAAGCTTCAGGCTTAACCTCAGATGCATCAACACCTAAACGGTCCACAACAATCTTTGAAACTCTATCTAAAACATCTGCCATTTTGTGTGTCACCTCCTTTCAATAGTATATTCTTTTTCCCATTAAAAAACTAGAGGGATTTGTAGTCATCGAAGGTTCTTTTCTTACATCACCATTCCGCCGTCTACATGGAGGGTTTGGCCTGTGATATAAGAACTTGCATCACTTGCTAAGAATGCTGCCGCTGATGCGATATCATCAGGCTGTCCAAAACGAGCAAGCGGAATGCTTCTAAGCATTTCCGATTTAATGCCTTCTTCTAGTTTACCAGTCATATCTGTCTCGATAAAACCTGGTGCAATGGCATTAACCGTGATTCCTCTAGAAGAAAGTTCTTTAGCTGCTGTTTTCGTTAAGCCAATTACACCAGCTTTAGCTGCTACATAGTTTGCTTGCCCTGCGTTTCCAGATACACCAACAATAGAGGCAATATTAATAATACGACCTTTTCTTTGTTTCATCATCTGTCTTGTTACAGCCTTTGTAGTCAGGAAGACTCCTTTAAGATTCGTGTTGATAACCGCATCCCAGTCTTCTTCTTTCATTCTCATCAAAAGGTTATCTCTCGTGATTCCTGCGTTATTAACGAGAACGTCGAGACTTCCAAACTCATCAACAACTGTTTTTACCATGTTCGTAACATCTTCTGATGAAGAGATATCCGCTTTAATCGCAAAAGCAGTTCCACCGTTTTCTTTTATTTCCTTTACGACTTCATTTGCCTTCTCTTCACTTCCAGAGTAATTCACCGCAACTTTAGCGCCATTTTTAGCAAAATACAAAGCGATCGCTCGTCCGATTCCTCGAGAGGCACCTGTTACTAAAACTGATTTTTCATTAAGCATCCACAGACTCTCCTTTTAGTTTCTCAACTGCCATGTTAATCGTCTCTAAATCACTTACAGCTATTACGTTAGCTCTTCGATTCACCTTTTTAACTAACCCTGAGAGAACTTTTCCTGGTCCGATCTCAACAAACGTATCAACACCTAGGTCCATTAACTCACGAACCGTTTCTTCCCAACGAACTGGCGAGTATAGTTGTTCGATCAACTTTTCTTTAATATCATCACGATCGGTAATAGCTTTCGCCGTTACGTTAGCAATTACAGGAGTGTTTGCATCATTTATCACAATTCGATCTAAAATTTCGTTGAATTTATCTGCCGCTGGTTTCATAAGGGAAGAATGAAACGGTCCGCTTACCTGAAGTGGAATCACTTTGGCTCCTTCTTCTTTGGCAAGGGCACTAGCTTTCTCAACTCCACCAACGGTGCCAGAAATAACGATCTGCCCTGGGCAATTAAGATTAGCGATCTGAACGCTCTCTTCACCGTTAGAGACTTCCTTCGTAATTGTTTCTAATCGTTCTTGATCGAACCCGATCACAGCTGCCATCGTCCCTACTCCTGCAGGAACTGCTTCTTCCATAAGCAATCCTCTATTTCTAACCGCATAAACCGCGTCTTCAAAAGAAAGGCTGCCCGCTGCAACAAGTGCAGAGTATTCGCCAAGGCTATGACCTGCTACGTAGTCTGCTTGAATACCACGCTCTTTTAGCAGTTCAAGAACCGCTGTCGAGACCGTTAATAATGCCGGCTGTGTGTTTTCTGTTCTTTTAAGAACATCTTCCGGTCCTTCAAAGATAATATCTGACAGTTTCATACCAAGTTTTTCATCCGCTTTATCAAAAATAGTTTTTGCTGATGCTTCCTGTGATATTAGCTCTTTACCCATTCCTACTGCTTGAGAGCCTTGTCCAGGAAAAAGAAAGGCAATTTTCCCCATCTCTTACTCCTCCTTGTTATCTTGGGATTGTACATGATTCTGAATGGTTGGTACCACGTTCTTCTCTACCATACTTTTGGTTTGTCTGATTGCATTCAACATAGCATTCGCATTTGAGGAACCATGAGCTTTAATAACAGGCGCTGCTAGTCCGAACAAACCAGCTCCTCCATACTCTGTATAGTCAAGTTTATCTTTTATGCCTCTTAATTTCGGCTTTAATACTCCAGCTGCTAGTTTTGAAGTTAAACTTGATGTTAACTGTTCTTTAATCATTGAAAACATGCTCATAGCAGTTCCTTCGATCGATTTAAGAACCAAGTTTCCAGCAAATCCATCACACACAACTACGTCCGCTGCTCCCATCAAGAGATCTCTTGCTTCAACATTCCCAACAAAATTAATATCTGCTTCCTGTAAAAGTGAAAATGCAGCTTTCGTTAAAGCATTTCCTTTCTCACTTTCTGTTCCAACGTTTAGTAATCCTACGCGCGGTTTTTCAACACCTCGTACTTCTTTCCAATACACAGAACCCATCAATGCATATTGTAAGAGGTGCTCTGGCTTCGCATCCATATTAGCGCCTACATCTAAGAACAAGAATCCATCACCGTTTAAAGTCGGAAGTGTCGGAGCAAGCGCTGGACGATCAATGCCTTTTATACGGCCTACATAAAACAACCCACTGGCCATCAATGCCCCTGTGTTACCAGCAGAAATATATGCATCAGCTTTACCTGATTTCACTTCGTTTGCTGCTACTACCATCGAAGCATTCTTTTTTCGACGAACTGCTCGAACTGGCTCCTCTGATGTTTCGATCACTTCATCGGTATGGATGATCGTAAACGCGTGCTTTTCAGGTAGATGTTTTACGATTTGATCCTGATCTCCAACTAACGTAATCGAAAGCTCTGGATATTGTTCTTTCGCTAGAATTGCACCTTTAACGATTTCTGCTGGTGCATTGTCGCCACCCATTGCATCTATTGCGATATTCATGCTGATTTAACTTCCTTCCTTTGTATCTTGTGCAGATCTATACATGGTAAATTCACCTTTGAAAACAGGCTCATTCTCTACATAACTAGTAACTTCTACAATAGTTCTCTCTTGAGTGGTCTCTTTTACTTTCGCTTTTGCAACCACTCTCTCTCCTACTCTAACAGGTCGAGAAAACCGAATGTTCGCTTTGGCGGTTAATGCCAATTCATCATTTATTATCGCTACTGCCAACGAGTTCGCCTGAGCGAAAACGTGATGGCCCCTTGCAATCTTATTACGAGAAAATACATGTTCTTCTTTTATGTCTAATATAGAAATAGCGGATTCATCTAACTGTAAGTCAATGATTTCTCCGATGACCTCTTCAAGCGGCAGTGCTTTTACATCATCCAGTTTAGTTTCTGCCACAGACTTTATTCTTTCTCTTAGCTCTGGAATGGAAAGTTCCAAACGGTCAAGCCTAATCGTCTGAACGCTGACACTAAACTTTTCTGCCAATTCTTCATCTGTTATAAAAGGGGTTAACTTAATCGTTTCCTTTAACAGCTCTTGTCTCTCTTTTTTTGATTTTTTCATAGTTTCTTCCTTCTTCCATACAAAGGTCTCATATATGAGAAAGATAGTGAGTAAAGATGCAGTGCGTAGAAAAGCAGGTAACGCCATTACAGCGTACCTGCTATTTATCTTTCTGCTATTAAGAGCTGGTACTAATAGTAGTATATAGTATCAACACTCTTCTTTCAAGATTAATCTAGTCTTTCTTTGTCGAGCACACCTTGCCTTGTTAAAACTTCTCGAATCGATCGATACGTCTCATCTTTCCAGAACTCTTCTGATTGAACGAGTCTAGCCGCATCGTTTCTAGCTGTTTCGAGTATTCGATAATCATGTACGAGGTCAGCTACCTTAAAGTTTGGAACACCGCTTTGCTTGTTTCCAAAAAAATCACCTGGCCCACGAAGTTCAAGATCTTTTTCCGAAAGCTCAAAGCCATTTGTTGTCTCCGTCATAATCCTCATCCGCTCTTGACCTTCTTCAGACTTCGGATCTGCGATGAGTACACAATAAGATTGTTCGCTGCCGCGCCCAACTCGTCCTCTTAACTGATGCAATTGTGAGAGCCCAAATCTTTCTGCATCGTATATGACCATGATAGTAGCGTTTGGAACATTTACCCCGACCTCTACAACCGTTGTAGAGACGAGGATCTGACAAACATTCTCTGCAAACTTTCTCATCACTTCATCTTTTTCTGTCGAATGCAATCTTCCGTGCATCAGACCTACTTGGTAGGTATGGAAATAAGCACTTAGCTGCGCATGAACGTCAATCGCATTCTGCACATCTATTTTTTCTGATTCTTCGATTAATGGACAGATCACATAAGCTTGTCTTCCAGATTCAATTTCTTTTTTTATAAAATCAAGAACACGATCTAACATGCCATGTTTCGCCCAATGCGTGATGATCGGCTTTCTTCCCGCTGGCATCACATCAATCGTTGATACATCCATATCTCCAAATGCCGATATCGCAAGAGTACGAGGTATAGGTGTTGCCGTCATAAAGAGAACATCTGGACTCTCACCTTTTTCCCTTAATACTCTTCTTTGGTTAACTCCAAACCGATGCTGCTCGTCTGTGATCACTAGACCAAGGCTATTAAAATTTACTTCCTCTTGAATAAGGGCGTGTGTACCAACCATGATCTGGATCTCGCCTTGCTGTAAAAGGTTTAACGTTTCTCTCCGCATCTTCCCTTTAACAGAGGAAGTTAAAAGAGCTACTGTAATTCCAAACGGAGCAAAAAGCTCTTTTAACGATTGAAAATGCTGTTCCGCCAGAATTTCTGTTGGTACCATCAGCGCACCTTGTCTGTTAGCTGTAACTGCTGCATATAACGCTACAGCTGCCACTACTGTTTTACCAGAACCAACATCCCCTTGAAGCAGCCTGTTCATCCGGCTAGTATCTGAGAGATCTTTTAATATCTCATCGACCACCCTCTGCTGTGCTTCGGTTAGCTGAAAAGGTAAAGAACGAATGAATGTGTTTACTTCATCTCGATCAAACTTTAAAGCTGCTCCTTTAGATTGCTGTCTGTTCCATTTTCTAAAGATCTGCATCTTTAATTGAAAATACAACAATTCTTCATACGCAAGCCTTCTTCTTCCCGCTTTTAACGCCTTAAAATCTTCAGGAAAATGCATCATCTTAAGAGCTGATTCTCGATCGGGAAGTCGATAAGATTCACGGATCTCTTGAGGAAGTGGATCCTCGATCGCACCAGAGAACTGGCGAAATGCCGAATCAATAATCTTACGCATCGTTTTGCCATATAAAGAACCTTTCACCGAATAGACTGGTTCAATCTTATGATCATCACTGAATGTTCCAAAATGAACATCGCTGACGGTTAACGTCATTTTATTTCGGTCCCATTTACCTGTTACGGTAAGTGTTTGTCCTAGAGCAATCTGATTCTTTAAGAAAGGTCGATTGAAGATTGTCGCAGTGATCAAATATTTACCGATCAACATCCTAAATGTCAAACGGGATTTTTTCTTCGGAAAATAACGCAGAGAAGGTTCAGAATGAACCTTCCCTTCAATCGTTGCTTTTTCATCATGCGCAATCTCCGCAAGATCTTTCTTTTGGTAATCTTCATACCGGTAGGGTAGATATTCTAAAAGATCTTCAACTGAATGAATACCCATGCTAGCCAGCTTTTCAGCCTTCTTCTCTCCAATACCGTTTACTGCTGTTATTGATTGATTCAGCATCGTTATTTCTCGTTCAACGGAATGCCGAATATTTTTGCTTCAAGCTCTCTTCCTGTTGGTGTAGCTGCTAAGCCTCCAAGAGCTGTTTCACGGAGAGCAGATGGCATTGAGAGACCGATCTTGTACATCGCATCGATCACTTCGTCACAAGGAATACGGCTTACGATCCCAGCAAGTGCCATATCAGCCGCTACTATAGCATTGCTTGCACCCATCGCGTTTCGTTTCACACAAGGAACTTCTACTAATCCAGCGACAGGATCACAAACAAGTCCTAGCATGTTCTTTAGTGCGATCGCCATCGCTTCGGCTGATTGCGAAGGTGATCCTCCTGCAAGTTCGACGATCGCCGCTGCTGCCATACCAGTAGCAGAACCCACCTCAGCTTGGCATCCACCTGCTGCTCCAGAAATTGAAGCGTTGTTTGCGACAACAAAACCAAACGCACCTGCAGCAAACAAATACTCAATCATTTGTTCTCGGGTAGGATTTAATTTTTCTTTTAACGCAAACAGAGTACCAGGAACGACTCCTGCAGAACCTGCAGTAGGCGTTGCACAAATCGTACCCATTGCCGCGTTCACTTCATTTGTTGCCATGGCTTTGCTTACGGCATCAAGCATAAGTTCGCCTGATAGAGATTTACCAGATTTAATATACGTTTGAAGAAGCTTTCCGTCCCCTCCGGTTAGACCAGAATGTGATTTCACATCTTCTGTAATCCCTCGCATGACGGCTTCTTCCATCACTCTTAAATTTCGATCCATGAACCCTAGAACTTCTTCTCTAGAACGCCCAGTAACATCCATTTCTTGCTGTATCATAATCTCTGAGATCTTACAATTTTTCGACTCAGCTAATTCTATTAATTCAGCTACATTACGAAACATACTTCTCACCTCTTAATCGTGTATCTTTACTACTTGTTGAACAATCGGGAGAGAATTTAGTTCGTTTATGATGATCTCATCTGCATTCTGATCGATCTCAATAACCATCAAAGCTTCTTTCCCTTTTTCTTTTCTTGATACTTCCATATGACCAATATTGATCTCGTGCTTAGCTAATATATTTGCCACTCCTGCTATCGCTCCATATTTATCATTATGAACGATCAAAAGAGCTGGGTGATTTCCAGATAAACGCAGTTCAAACCCATTAAGCTCTGTAATCTCTATTTTTCCGCCACCAATTGATATTCCGACAACTTCGATTCTGTCTGTCTCATCTCCAATGATGACACGAGCTGTGTTAGGGTGGTCAGTTATAGCATCTTCGGCAGTCATCTTTACTTCGATACCCTCTTGCTTCGCTATTGTAAGCGCATCCACTATTCGAGTATCAAACGTGTCATAATCTAGGATTCCGCCAACGATCGCAACATCCGTTCCGTGACCACGATAGGTTTTTGCAAAAGAGCCATAGAACGATATGGTTGCGTATTGAGGTTTCCTGCCGAAAAGACTTCTCGCTACTCGACCGATGCGCGCCGCGCCGGCTGTATGTGAACTAGAAGGCCCAATCATAATGGGACCGATAATATCAAATACACTTTTATATTTCATGACGTTCTCCTTCAAGTTGCGTTTTTTCCCATAAAAATAAGTATTCCCTCTTAACTTTATCATACTTTAAAGTTTAAGAGAGAATACTTTTCATTTTTTACTCTACTGATAAGATGAATGAATAGATCGGTTGCTTACCATTATGAATTTCAGCTTCCGCATCAGGATACTTTTCTTCAATAAATTCAGCAAGCTCCTGAGCTTCTTCTTCAGAGCTATCTTCACCATAGATGATCGTAACGATCTCTGAATCTTCATCGAGCATGTTGGAGAGAAGTTCTTTTGTAACTTCTTGTTTGTCTTTCTTAGAAGTTAGAATTTTCCCTTCAGATATTCCCATAAAATCACCTTTTGCAATTTCAACACCATCGATCGATGTGTCACGAACTGCATAAGTAACTTGACCTGACTTTACAGAAGTAACAGCTTCGTTCATCTTCTTTTCATTCTCAGCCATATCAGCTGAAGGATTGAAAGCTAATATAGAAGCGATACCTTGTGGCACTGTTTTTGTGCGGATGATTACAACTTTTTCATCAACAACACTTGCAGCTTGTTCAGATGCCATGATGATGTTGCTATTGTTCGGAAGGATGAACACTTTCTCAGCGTTTACCTCAGCAATTGCTTTTACGATATCTTCTGTACTTGGGTTCATCGTTTGTCCACCTTGGATAACCGATGCGCCCATCGATGAAAACATCTCTTCGATTCCCTCACCCATTGCAACTGTAACGATACCATATTCCTTTTTCTTCTCAGAAGTAGGTTGTGAGTACGAAGGGATTACTTCGTTCTCGCTCTCTAGGATCGCTGAGTGCTGCTCACGCATGTTTTCGATCTTGATATTGATCAAGCTGCCATAACGATGTGCAAGTGTTAGCATGTTACCAGGTTGTTCCGTATGGATGTGAACCTTTACTACGTCTTCATCAGCAACGACCAGTAAGGAATCACCATGTTGACTTAACTCATTACGGAAGTTGATCTCATCGAATGGATTACTTTTGATCTTTTTATCTTCGAACCTTACCATGAACTCTGTACAATATCCAAAGTGGATATCCTCCGTCTTCATGTGCATCTGTGCTTTATGATGCTCAGCGTTAACAAGTTCACCCATCGAAGGAGCATTTACTGAAACCTTTGGCAGTTCTTTGCCTTCTAGTACAGCCAAAAACCCTTCATAGACAGTGACTAACCCTTGTCCACCAGAATCAACAACGCCGACTTCTTTCAGAACTGGCAGTAAATCTGGCGTACGGTTTAAGGAAGCTTTCGATTCTTTAACAAGCTCTTTCATAATGTATAGAATATCGTCTGATTTTTTAGCTTCTTTAACTGCCTTTTTTGCAGCGTCTTTAGCTACAGTTAGAATCGTACCTTCTACTGGTTTCATAACAGCTTTGTAGGCAGTTTCAACACCTTTATCAAATGCATTGGCAAATTCAGCAGCGTTAATGGTTTCTTTTCCTTCGATTGATTTAGAGAATCCTCTAAACAATTGTGAAAGGATAACACCAGAGTTTCCGCGTGCTCCCATAAGTAAGCCTTTTGCAAAAGCACTGGCAACAGCGCCAATTTGATTAGACGTGTTTTTTTCTACTTCTTTTGCACCAGAAGTAATCGTTAAATTCATGTTCGTTCCTGTATCACCATCAGGTACAGGGAAAACATTAAGTGCGTCGACCATTGCTGCATTTCTTGTTAAATTTGAAGCACCCTCGAGTACCATTTTTGAAAACTTTTTTCCATCTAATACTTTTAAAGACACAAAACTTCCTCCTAACTAAGGGGTTGTCACCCTGACACCCTGAACGTAGATATTGACTGAGTCAACCGCCAAACCAAGCATTTGATCCAGGGTATATTTCACTTTGTTCTGAACGTTATGAGCCACTTCAGAAATCTTTGTTCCATAACTAACGATGATATACATATCAATATGTACTTCATCTTCTTCTTGTCGAACAACGATCCCTCGGGAGAAATTTTCACGTCCTAAAAGCTCAGTTATTCCATCCTTTAATTGCTTCCTTGATGCCATGCCAACAATTCCGTAACAATCAATTGCGGCTCCACCGGCGATAGTTGCAATTACTTCATTAGAAATATCAATTTGACCATAGGTTGTTTTCATTTCAATGGACATGCTTACATCCCCCTTTAATTTGTTAAATGGCTAACAAATATTTTACTATATATCAGCCTATTTTGAAAGGACTACTACATTTCACACTATGTAAATAGTATTGTCAAGGAAATTTACTTGAAAACCTTTTACGAATATGTTGCATTGCTTCTGAAGTCATGCTAATATTATTTAGTATTTAACATACGATTGAATTGATGCAAAGCTTTTTTGCTGTAAAGGAGGTTCACCTACATGGCTCGTAAATGTTTTATTACTGGAAAAGGACCTAAAACTGGTAACAAGCGTTCTCACGCAATGAACAAATCAAAGAAAAGCTGGGGAGCTAACGTCCAAAAGGTTCGTATTCTTGTGGACGGAAAGCCTAAACGCGTATACGTATCTGCTCGTGCCCTTAAATCTGGCAAAGTTGAACGTGTATAAATAAAAACAGCAGCAGCCGCTGCTGTTTTTTTCTTTGTCCAAAAAGCGCTTTGATAACCAAAATAGATTCAAGTGGACAGTATTTTTAAAAAAGGCGACAGTAAAAAGCTGAAAGCGGACAGTATTTTCTTTAAACTGGACAGTAAATCTTTAAAACCGGACAGTATTTTATTATATACAAAGATCCTTCCTAAAATATTTCTCTTCCATTCATGGGAAGGGTGCAACCTGCACCGGAAATCAACTACTCTCAAAGAACCCCCACTTATAAACGTAAGCAATCATTCATAAAAACCAAACAAAAAAAGCGCACAAGCGCTTTTTTTGTTTGTTATCCTTTTTTGAAAGAACCTAAGACGGCACGTACGAAGCCTCCCAAGAATTTAGGAAGTTTAATGGTATAAAATTTCATCTTACCCCTCCTCCAGGCCCATAAAAAATGATAAGAGCTAAACATAAATACTTTATTCCCCTTTTATAAAAAGGTGCTTTGGGGGCCTGTATTCCGTGATTTTTTAATCACGGCTCTTTACCATCAATATTATGCCGGAGTCAAAAGAATAAGTACCACTTTTATTTACAAGCTCATTGGAAACACATAATGATGATCCAGCCTGAAGCTTAGCTTGTTCTAACGGATATTTAAATCCCTCTAGAGTTATGCCTGTCACTTCTTCACTTTGAGCCAGAAATGAGACATATGAGTATCTATGATCTTGCTCAATATCATAGCATCCCGGTAAATGTAGAGAGATTTCATTCCTGTTATCAATAATTTTAACTTCTGTACGTACTCTCAGAGATCGATATAATAATTGGATGTTCATTAATTCGTGATCTAACCTTCCGCCAGTAGCGCCGAATATGAGTATTTGTTCCGGATCTTGTTTCAACGCCCACTCTAGTGCGAGCTCCATGTCTGTTGCATCTTTTTCTGATTGATATTGATTCACTTTTATGGATGAGTCTAAAATAATTTTTTTCTCATCATCAGAAACAGAATCAAAATCGCCAAATGCATGCTGTGGGAAGATGCCATTTTTTAATAGAAAGAGCGTTCCTCTGTCGACTCCGATCCAATTGTGATTCCTTTTGAAATCATAGGGCTTTAGATCAGGGATCAGATGTTTAGGACCACCTGCGACGATGCTTATCTTCATGCTGCTTGGTGATGACCATTACGTGCGGCATGTAGTAGTTTCGGTGCTGTATTCGTTAATAGAATGACAACTAGCGCCGTAATCGCAAAAATAACAACCATGAATGATCCGTTGTATAAGAACGAATAAAGCCAAACATTCATTTCTTTTGGAGCAAATTCACTAAAGAAAATAACACCAGATAACACATGTGAAATCAACCTTAACGTACATCCTACAAAAATCCCAAGAACCATTAAAGCTGTTCTTTTTGATTTATTTTGAGCAAGTGATGGTGCGAATGCACCTGCTACTCCCGCTAAAGCAAAAGCAAGCGGATAATCAAGTATAACTTGTGCAAAATAATAGATTTGAGGATTGATAAGAAGTTGTAACAACCCAACGACTAATCCGGTAAAAACCCCTGCTTTTAAACCTCTTCTAAATGCTAATAGAAAAATAGGAACCATTTCGAGAGACACCGATCCACCTTGTGGCCAAATCCCTTTGAAGCTGATCAATCCTAAAATGAGTGAAAGTGCAGCCATGATCGCAATTTCAGCCATTAATAGTACTTTACCATTGTTCATTAATACTCCCCCTAGTAAGTCGATCGAATAAAAACAAAAAAAGCAACCGGCATGTGAGCTCGGTTGCTTTTGAGATATACATTCAAAAAGTCATACGACTCCACATCCCTACGCAGGTATGATCCAGCTTCAGGTTCAAAGGGTCGGGAGAACACTCCCCTCTCAGCCCTTTAAAGGACTCCCCCTGTGGTTGCTTATTTTATTTTCTGTAATCAATTATACACCACGAATGGCTTCTATTGCACCCTTTAAATCTTTCTTCCCATAAATGGCAGAACCAGCAACTAATACATTCGCACCTGCTTCAACACAAAGACGAGCGGTTTTTGGATTCACTCCACCATCAACTTCAATCTCAACATTCAATCCTTGTGTTTTTACGAGATCAGATACTTCTTTAATCTTAGGAACCACACTCTCAATGAACGCTTGTCCTCCAAAACCAGGATTTACTGTCATCAACAATACAAGGTCAACATCTTGAAGTATATGTCTGATAGAGTCTACTGAAGTAGCTGGATTTATAACCACTCCAGCTTTTACTCCATGTTGTTTAATAAGTTGCACCGTTCGATGAAGATGTGGTGATGCTTCTACATGTACAGAAATAATATCTGCACCTGCTTTTGCGAATTCTTCAATATATCGATCTGGATTTTCTATCATAAGATGTACATCTAATGGAAGCTTCGTAATTGGTCGAATCGCTTGAACAACAAGTGGTCCGATCGTGATGTTCGGTACGAAATGGCCATCCATCACATCAACATGAATATAATCCGCACCTGCTTCTTCAACAGCTTTTATATCATCGCCTAACTTTGAGAAGTCAGCGGAAAGAATGGAAGGAGCTATTTTAATCATCAGTACCTCCGTTTTTGATCTTTAATTTCTTGTAAAAAGCTTACGTAGTGGTCATAGCGGAACTTTGGAACGACTCCATCCTCTACCCCTTTTTTAACTGCACATTTTGGTTCCGACGTATGTGAGCACCCTCTGAACTTGCAATCTCCGCGAAGCTCGTTCATCTCTGGAAAGTACATCGATAAGTCTTCTGCTTCAATGTTTAAGAAGTCTAATGAGCTGAACCCAGGCGTATCAGCAACTAACCCATTACCGAAAAGAATGAGTTCCACATGACGAGTCGTGTGCTTCCCTCGGCCTAAATGGCTTGAGATCTCGTTTGTTTCAAGCATTAACTCTGGATTGATCGCATTTAAAAGGGAAGACTTACCTACACCAGACTGCCCTGCAAAGACGGTAACTTTATCTTTGAAAAGCGGATAAAACATTTCAAGACTATCATCTGTTTTCGTCGAAGTTGGAATGACTTCGTAACCTAGTGTTTTGTACGCCTCAATATAATGGTTGATCTCCTCAATATCATCAGCTTTCTGTATAAGGTCCATTTTCGAGATACAAATAACAGGCAAAATATCGTTCGCTTCGATGTGAACAAGGAAACGGTCTAATAAAAGCGTGCTAAAATCAGGTTCAGTAGCTGAAAAAACAAGAATAGCTTGGTCTACGTTCGCGATAGGAGGACGAACTAATTCGTTTCTGCGTTCCTTCACATCAAGAATGTATCCATCTGTTATATTGCTTGACTCGTATTCTACCCAGTCCCCTACTAACGGATTTACTTTCTTTTTGCGGAAATTTCCTCTTCCTCTGCATTGGAAAACTTCAGCTTTTCCATTTTCCTTAACGTAATAAAAACCGGCTAGCGCTTTAACAATTCTTCCTTCAGGCATGCTTAATCACCATCGTCCCCTTCCTCATCATCTCTACTCATCCGTCCACTAGCACCTCTAGCGTCATCATAATTGATCGTCTCAGATTCCTCTTCTTCTCCGTTGATATACACAACGTATGAAGCAGAGCCACCTTCAGCGATCGTTAATGGCAGCTTATATTTCTTTTTGTCTGTAATCTGTTCTTCCACAAACACTTCATTTGAGGCGTTCTTATCCGAATATACAATCTTAACTGTAACGGGTTCTCTTTTGTCCTTTTTATCTACCTTAACTTCAATATCTTTCGTTATCGTGCGGTCTTCTGCTGGTGGTTCTTCTTCAGCTGGCGGTGGTTCTTCTTCTACTGTTTCAGGACCATCAGAAAGAACTACAGAGATCGTTGCTCCTTTTTCTACTTGTGTAAAAGGCGAAGGATCCTGCGAGATTACTCTGCCTTTTTCGACTGTATCAGAGAACTCTTTTGAAAATTCAACTGTCAGACCAGCATTGTCGGCAAATGTTTTTACATCTTGTTCAGATGCACCGATCAAATTCTCAACTTGAACCGACGGAGTTCCTGAACTAACGGTTAGTGTAACTTCCGTTTCTGCAGGTGTTACTTTTTCATCGCGATCAGGACTTTGTTCGAGCACGGTACCTTCAGGTTCAGAGTCTGACTCTTCATAGTTGATATTGATCTGTGAGAAGCCATCTTCTTTCAAACGTTCTTTCGCATCTTCTATATTATACCCTTCTACATCAGGCATATTTTCCTTTTCAGGGCCTTTTGATACGAATAACGTGACGATTGCCTGCTGTTTTACTTTTGTTCCAGGAGATGGGTCTTGTCTTACTACAAGACCTTCTTCAATCTCGGGATCAAATACTTCCTGCCGTTTCACTTCAAGACCTTCAGCTCTCAAGCTATCGAAAGCATCGACATATTCTTCTCCCGCTACATCAGGAACACTCACTTCTTCAACATAAAAGATTGAAGGCATCATCGTAAAAGCAGCAATTCCAGCACCACCTAATAAAAGGAGTGAGATAAGTATAATAAGCCACCAATTTCGTTTTTTCTTAGGTTTCTCAGGCTTTTTTTCTTTTATTTCTTCTCCTTCAGCTTCCACTTTCTTTACCGGTGTCTCGACAGGTGGTACGACGATAGGAGGAATGTACTTTGTTTTTTCATCTTCCTCGCTTTCTTCGTTCCACTTTTGTTCATACATACGGTCTGGATCTAATGCCGAATTCATATCGTTCAACAGTTCATCAGCACTGTTATATCTTCTTAATGGGTTTTTGGCTAACGACTTCAAGACGATGTTCTCTACACTTTGTGGGATCTCAGGGTTCAACCTTCGCGGTTCGATCACGTTTTCTTGAAGGTGCTTTAACGCAACAGAAACCGGTGAATCTCCAACGAACGGTACTCTTCCTGTAACCATTTCGTAGAGTACAGCTCCAAATGAATAAATATCCGATTTTGCGTTAGCGATCCCCCCTCTTGCTTGTTCAGGTGAAAAGTAATGAACAGAACCAAGAATAGAGTTTGTATGCGTGATCGTAGCTGAAGTAATGGCGAGCGCGATCCCAAAGTCTGTTAACTTAGCTGTACCGTTATCTGTAATTAATATATTATGCGGTTTAATATCGCGATGTATGATTCCATGATCATGAGCGACCGCCATCCCTGAAACGATCTGCTTCATAATATGCAAAGATTCTTCTACAGATATTTTTCCATGTTCTTTTATGTATTGCTTTAGTGTTTTTCCTTGCACATATTCCATCACGATAAAATAGATCTCTTCATCTTCTCCAACATCATAGATGCTCACGATGTTCGGATGGTTAAGACTTGTTGCTGATTCAGCTTCTCTTTTAAATCGTCTGATGAAATCTTCATCTTTATTAAACTCTGAACGTAGAACTTTTACTGCCACATCTCTATCTAAAATTAAATCTTTTGCTCGATAAACGATGGCCATTCCGCCGTCACCAATTACTTCTAAAAGCTTGTAGCGGCCACTGACTCTTTTTCCTATCATGTTATTGCTTCCCCTTTTGTTTCTGTGTCAGAACTATTCTGTATAAGGATAGCAGTAATGTTATCTTCTCCACCGGCATCTTTGGCCCAAGTGATCAATCGTTCTACCTTCTCAGTAACAGATTCCATAGGATCTTGAAATACTTCTTGTATACGTTTGGACGATACTTTATCTGATAGACCGTCCGAACAAAGCAAAAGATAGTCACCGTTCTGCCAAGTGATCGTGTTTAACTCAGCTTCAACGGTTACATCAGTACCCACAGCTTTCATGATCATGTTTCTTCTCGGATGAATCTCTGCCTCATCCTCAGTAATCTGACCGGATTTCACCAATTCTTGGACAAGTGAGTGATCATCTGTCACTCGTTTCAGTTCACCATTTGAATACAGATAACATCGGCTGTCACCGATATGAGCGACTGTAATCTCTTTGTTCGTACCTAAAGCAGCCACAACTGTAGTGCCCATACCTCTCGTTTCAGGATTCTCCTGAGAAAAATCAAAGATATGTTTATTCGTGTCTTTTAAAACATTCTGAATCCAATCTTTTACGTTTTCCATATTTTCTTCAAATTGAGACCATGCTTCTTTCATCACTTTCAGGGCTTCTTGGCTAGCGATATCACCAGCTTTATGTCCACCCATACCATCTGCGATAACTGCAAGAAAGTGTTCACCCTTTGTGAACACTTCCCCGCTGTCTTCATTATGCTTCCTTACCATTCCAACGTCTGTTTGAAAGGCAATTTGCATCTTCCCGTCACCTCGTCTCTTCTTTACGTTCCTTCGCACGCAGCTGACCGCATGCAGCATCAATATCATGACCTTGTTCTCTTCTGATGGTGGCATTAATGCCTCTTGAGGTTAACGTCTCTAAGAACTTAAAAATTTGTGTTTTTGGTGTTCGGACATAGTCTCTTTCTGGTACATAGTTTACAGGAATAAGGTTTACGTGACACTTAATATCTTTGATCAGATCTGCTAACTCATTCGCGTGTTCTACAGAATCGTTAACTTTACCGAACAGACCGTATTCAAACGTCACACGTCGTCCCGTCTTTTTAATGTAATAACGAATAGAATCCATCAATTCATTTAACGGATACATTCTGTTTACCGGCATCAATCGGCTTCTCGTCTCCGTGTTCGGCGCATGCAAAGAAATCGCGAAATTAATCTGCATTCCTTCGTCGGCGAACTTGTAGATGTATGGTACAACACCACTTGTTGAGATCGTAATGTGTCGGGCTCCGATATTAAGGCCTTGATCGTGGTTGATAATCTTTAGGAACGACATCAGTCCTTCATAGTTATCAAAAGGCTCACCGATCCCCATAACAACTACTGAACTTACTCTTTCTTCTGTTTCATCAAGTGCGCGCTGAACTTGAAGAACTTGAGCTACGATCTCACCAGCTAGTAGATTACGTTTCAGTCCACCTAATGTAGAAGCACAGAACGTACAACCTAAACGGCACCCTACTTGAGTTGTTACACAAATACTATTTCCATATTCATGTCTCATAAGAACTGTTTCAATCGAATAACCGTCTTGAAGCTCGAATAAAAATTTAATCGTGCCATCAGAAGATTCCTGACGGACAACTTCTTTTAATGGTTTGATATAAAAATCTTTCTCCAGCTTCTCACGAAGACCTAATGGGAGGTTCGTCATCTCCTCAAAAGAAGACACACGTTTTTTATACAGCCATTCAAAGATCTGTTTTCCTCTGAACTTTGGTTCTCTTATATCAGTAAGCCACGCTTCTAACTCATGAAGTTCTAAAGAAAAGATAGAAGGTTTGATATTTGGTTTTGTTTGTTTCTCTGTTAAAGGTTTAAGCATGTTTCTCACCACCTGTTGTCTTTTTTCTGTATGCTGCTATATAGAATCCGTCACTATTAAAATAATGAGGCATGATCTGAATATCTGACCTACCATCTATTATATAGGATTTTATGTTATTCGGCATTTTTTCCGCAAATTGGGAATCCCACTCAAAATCTGGATGGTTTGTTAAGAACCAATCTGCAACGTTATCGTTTTCTTCTTTATCAACTGTACACGTACTGTACACGAGCAGTCCGCCATCCTTGACCATATCTGAAGCAGCATGCAAGATATCTCTTTGAATGTTCGTCAATCTCGTCACATCTTCTTCTGATTTTGACCATTTGAGATCAGGCTTTTTACGAATAACACCGAAACCGCTGCAAGGCGCATCTACAAGAACTCTATCAAATGTTCCTGATTCAAACTGATCAGATACTTTTCGTGCATCTAACACGGATGCTTCAATATTTTCAAGTCCAAGACGTTCTGCTTGTCTTTTGATCAAGTCAATCTTATGAGCATGAAGGTCTAAGGAAACAACCTTTCCTTCTCCTTGCATCAGTTCTGCCATATGTGTTGACTTTCCACCAGGTGCAGCGCAAGTATCAAGAATCGTTTCTCCAGGAACAGGATCAACGGCCCGTGCCACTAACATTGAACTTTCGTCTTGGATCGTTACGAGACCTTGTTTATATACATCAGTTGCTGGAAGATAGCCTTCCTTAACGATGATACCTTCAGGAGACAATTCTCCTTCTTCTGCTACAATTCCTTCTTCTAAGAGAAGCTCCAAAACGTCTTTTCTATTGCTTTTCTTCGTGTTTACTCTTGCAGTCACGGGAGAAGCTAGTAAGTTAGATTGTGCCATCTTCTCCGCATCTTCTTGTCCGAACTGATCTCTCCAGCGATCAAACAACCATTGAGGCATACTGTAAGAAAGAGCTTCTTTTTCAGCACCTTCTGAAGCTTTCTTATCCATGGCTTCTGTTCCTTCTCGCTGAAGTTTACGTAAAATTCCGTTTACGAGACCGGCTAGCCCTTGGTTTCCGCGTTCTTTCGTTATCTCTACAGCCTCATGAATAATCGCATGATCAGGAACTCTATCTAAATATAACATCTGAAAAATAGATAGTCTTAGTAAAGAAAGAACCCAACGGTCTTTTTTCTTTATCGGTTTGTTCAACAATTGATCCATATAAAAATCAATCGTGTTTTTTCGTTGTATCGTTCCGTACACGATATTTGTCAGTAGTGCTTTATCTACACTCTTCATGTTCGAGTTCTGCAATGTTTGATTCAATTGTAAATTGCTATAAGCCTGGTTCTGTTCTATTTTTAGTAAAACGTCCAGGGCGATCGCCCTAATGTTGTTATCCAACTCTACTCACCTAATCTCAAGCCTTTTGAAATGCTTGCTCCTTTAAGATAATCACTTGCTAACATTCTCTTTTTTCCAGAAAGCTGCAAGTCTGTAATGATAATGCTTGTTTTGTTTCCTGTTGCGACCTGAAGACCTTTTTCGTGAACACCGATTACAGTCCCAGGATCACCATCAGTACTTGTTTCTTTCTTTTCACCCCACCATACTTTAAGCGGCTGTCCGTTCAAATACGTATAAGCAACCGGCCATGGGTGTAGCCCACGAATGTGGTTATAAATGTCTTCACCAGACATTGTCCAATCGATCTTTTCTTGATCACGAGTGATGTTCCAAGCAAATGAAACTTCTTCATCTACCTGTGGCACAGGGTCTAGTTTTCCAGCAACAAGTTGAGGAATGGTTTCAGACAATAACTTTGCGCCTGCTGCACTCAACTTATCGTGCATCGAACCAACGTGATCATTTTCTTCGATTTCAACTTCAACTTGGGTAAGTATATCACCTGCATCTAATTTTTCAACCATATACATGATTGTGATCCCCGTCTTAGTGTTTCCGTCCATGATACTTTTGTGGATCGGAGCACCTCCGCGATACTTTGGAAGCAATGATGCATGAACATTGATACATCCATGCTGAGGTGTTTCAAGAATCGCTTTTGGTAAAATCTGTCCATATGCTGCTGTGACGATTAAGTCTGGTTGAAGAGCGATGATGTCTTCATAGTCTTCTCGCAGTTTAATAGGCTGATACACAGAAATTCCATGTTTTAAAGCTTCCTCTTTAACAGGAGTCTGCTTGATTTCTTTTTTTCTGCCGACTGGCTTGTCAGGCTGTGTGACAACACCAACGACATTGTAGCCATCTTCAACGAGCTGACGAAGAACAGGTACGGAAAAATCAGGTGTTCCCATAAATAATACTTTCATGTTTATCCCTCCAGTTCTTCCGTCTCGTAATATTCGATTACTTTTGATGTAAACAAGATTCCATGCAGGTGATCGATTTCATGTTGGATGGCACGAGCAAGAAAATCACTTGCTTTTAATGTAAACTCTTTTCCGTTTACATCGTAAGCTGTAACGGTAACTTCAAAAGGTCGTTCGACTTCACCAAATAATCCTGGGAAACTTAAACAGCCTTCAGGGCCACTCTGGCTGCCAGAAGCTTTTTTAATAACTGGGTTTATTAGAACAAGCTGACCCGTTTCGTCTCCAATATCTACAACTGCGATCTGTTCTGCAATTCCGATCTGTGGTGCAGCGAGTCCAACTCCTTCTGCCTCATACATCGTCTCAAACATATCTTCAACTAACTTCTTTAACTTTTTATCGAATGTTTTTACTGGTTCACATTCTGTCTCTAACACTGGATGTGGATGTTCTACAATTTTAAGAATGGTCATTTTGTATCTCCTTAACTAGCTACATAAGTGTTTGGGCGTTTAAATCACCCGTTATCTGAAGATCTTTGATCTCTTTATCTTTTTGAAAATGAGCAATAATCTCTTCAAACCAGGTTCTTAGCTCTGGCTCATTTTTGTATTTTATCATGACCTGATAGCGATATCTATCCTTCACGCGTGCAATGGGTGAAGTTACAGGTCCAAGAAGCAGACTCTCCGGTGATAACCTCTTCGATAGGTAGGTTGCTGCTTTCTCGCTCGCTTCAACCACTTGCATGAGGTCTAGATGACTGAACGTTAACAAACCTAAATAATAAAAGGGTGGATACTGATGAAGTTTCCGCGTTTGCATCTCTTGATTATAAAAGGTGTGAAAATCGTGCTTGGCTGCTAATTGAATGCTGTAATGCTGAGTATCATATCCTTGTACAATAACCTTTCCCTCAAGTTCGTGTCTGCCTGCACGGCCACTCACTTGTGTGAGAAGCTGGAAGGTTTTTTCGGAAGCTCTAAAGTCTGGAAGATGAAGCATCGTATCTGCAGCCAAAACGCCTACTAATGTTACTTTTGGAAAATCCAGCCCTTTTGCGATCATCTGTGTACCGAGCAGGATGTCAGCTTCACCATTTTCAAAGGCCGTTAACAACTTCTCATGACTGCCTTTCTTTGAAGTCGTATCAACATCCATCCGAATCACGCGTGCTTCAGGAAGTACTTTTGCAAGTTCTTCTTCAACTTTCTGTGTTCCTGTTCCAAAAAAACGGATATGTTCGGAAGTACAACTAGGGCAAACAGAAGGTGTACTCTCTTTATAACCGCAATAATGGCATTTTAATTCACCAAAACGTTTATGGTAGGTTAAAGAAATGTCACAGTGAGGACATTGTGCTACATAGCCACAATCTCTGCAAAGAATAAAAGAAGCATAGCCTCTTCTGTTCAAGAACAATACCGACTGTTCTCCTTTTTGAAGTCCGTTCTTCAGCTTGTCCATCAGAGCAAGAGAAAACATAGAGCGGTTCCCGTTCTTCAGTTCCTCTCTCATATCTACTATGGTGACTTCTGGCATCGGATTAGCATGTACGCGGTTAGCTAGCTCCGCTAATTGATACCTTCCTTTTTGAGCTCTTGCATATGTTTCAAGTGCCGGTGTTGCACTTCCAAGGACGATTGGACACGAATGATAGTTTCCTCTCCATATCGCCACATCTCGTGCGTGATAGCGCGGGTGATCTTCTTGTTTATAGCTTGTTTCGTGCTCTTCATCGATGATGACGATTCCTAAGTTTTGAAACGGAGCAAAGATCGCGGATCGCGCTCCAACAACGACGGAAACTTCTTTTCTAAGAATCTTTCGCCATTCATCATATTTTTCTCCAATTGATAATCCACTATGAAGAACCGCAACTGCACTACCGAAACGACCTTTAAAGCGGTTTACCATCTGCGGTGTTAAAGAGATCTCAGGTACGAGTACGATAGCTTCTTTTCCTTTATCCAGTACATTTTGGATGGACTGCAGATAGATCTCTGTTTTCCCACTTCCTGTTACACCATGGAGAAGGACCGTTTTATGTTCATTGTTCTCGATAGCTTGAAGAATCGGTTTAATCGCATTTCCTTGGTTTTCAGTTAATGCAAGAGGCTGTGTTCGTTTCATAGTACGGCCTTGAAACGGGTCACGATAGACCTCTTTTTCTTCTATAGAAAGAATTCCTTTTTTCGATAGTGTTTGTGATGTTGAGAGAGTAGCTCCTGTTTCATTTAAAATCTCCTGCAGAGGGTACTCTCCATCAGGCCGATGTAAGAGTTCTAAAAGGATCGCCTTTTGCTTTTCAGCATTTTTATTCAGCTTTTGAACCTGTTCTTCAGTTATAGCCCGGTCTCTTATAGAAACGAATTTTTGCTTCTTTTTATTCGCTTTATTTTTAACTTTATAAACAACTTCAAAAATTCCTTCTTTCGCTAACGACTGCAAAAGTGGTAACAGATCAGGATTTGATTTTGTCACATCACTAACGTGAATCTCGTTGTTGACTGAAAGAAGGGGACGTATCGAATCAGGAAGTTTATCAGATTTTATCACTTGAAATGACTTTTCATAAGTGGCTTTCATCGCAGCTGGCAACATAGCTTGATAAGCCGTAATGTAAAAACTAAGTGTATTCTCAGCCAGCCAACTTCCTAACTCGATCAGTTCGGACGTTAACACAGGTAACGGGTCCAGAATCTCCGTAATGTTTTTCATTCCTTTTACCGTAGATGCTGATTTCACCTCTAAGATAAAACCTTGAAGCTTTCTCGGTCCAAAAGGGACGATCACACGCATTCCCGGTTCTGCCCACTTTTCCCAAGCAGCTGGAATTTTATAGTCAAAGGTTTTGTTTACACTTCCAGAAGGTATGTCAACTACGACTGCCGCGATCATCTTTTCATCAATTCCATAACTTCTATTAATATTTCATGTGCTGCATTTTCCTTTGACAGAATCGGCAGTACCTTCTTAGATCCATCCTTCTTAATCATTATGATCTCGTTCGTGTCGCTTCCAAAACCTGAGCCTTCTTTCGACACATCATTACCTACAACCATATCTAGATTTTTACGAATCATCTTATCTTTTGCATAGTTCTCAAGATTTTCTGTCTCTGCCGCAAATCCTACTAATACTTGATGCTCTTTTTTCTCGCCAAGGGACTGCAGGATATCGATCGTCTTTTTCATCTCGATCGTCCAAAGATCTTCTTTCTTCTTAAATTTCTTTGAATGAACCGTGACGGGTGTATAATCTGCTACAGCAGCACATTTAATAACCACATCTTGTTCATGAAAACGAGACATTGTCGCTTCAAACATATCTTTAGTGGAAACTATTCTTTCAATAGTAATGCCTTCGGGTTCTGGTAATGCGGTTGGACCTGTAACAAGGGTCACATCTGCACCTAGTTTTTTTGCAACTGATGCGATCGCATATCCCATCTTGCCTGAAGAGTGGTTTGTAAAGTAACGAACAGGATCCAATTCTTCTCTAGTTGGACCAGCTGTTACGAGTATTTTTTTCCCTGTTAACGGCTTATCTAAAGCCTTATCTTCATTAAAATAAGCATGAACAGATTCTATCAATTCTTCTGGTTCTGCAAGTCTTCCTTTACCTATCCATCCACATGCTAAGAGCCCTTCATTCGGTTCGATGAAACGCCATCCGAATGAAGCTAATGTTTCCATATTCTTTTTAACTGCAGGATGGTTAAACATGTTTACATTCATCGCAGGTGCGATCAAAACGTCAGCTTTTGTTGCGAGCAATGTTGTTGTGAGCATGTCATCTGCGATTCCGTTAGCTAGCTTTCCGATCGAGTTTGCTGTCGCTGGAGCGATCAGAACAAGATCTGCCCAGTCTGCAAGGTCGATGTGACTAACAACTGCAGGATCTTTTTCCTCAAACGTATCTGTATAAACTTCTTCTCTTGTCAGCGTTTGAAAGGTAAGTGGTGTGATGAACTTTTGTGCAGATTCGGTAAGGATCACTTTAACTTCGTATCCATTTTGAAATAATCTACTTGCGACTGTCGCCGCTTTATATGCAGCTATTCCGCCTGAAACAGCTAGCAATATTTTCTTCTTTTCCATAATGAACCCCTTCCGCCGCTCATGACTTATACATGCTAACTCTATTTTACAGCATTTATATGTATTAAAAAATGTATTGAAATCTGTCGAGAACAAAAAAATAACAACCTTTAGTCAAGGTTGTATATTTTTTCGCTTGTTCTATTAATCTTCTGGTGTTTCTCCGACTTTCATCAGTATACCGGATTGAATTTCTTCAAGTGCTTTACCGACAAACTTGTGTGATACAGGTTTTGCGATCTGTTGATTATCGTATTTTTGAATCTCTCTAGCACGCTTAGAACTAAGAGTAACTAATGAGTATTTTGAATCGATCTTTTCCATAAGAGAATCGATGGATGGATATAGCATTATTTGTCATCTCCTAAAATTTTTTCGTATTTTGGACGAACTCGGTCTACTCGGCAATGCTCCGTGGTAATGATTGCTTTGATTCGATTGCAAGCAGCATCGATCTCATCATTCACTACAGAATAATCATAGTGTCTCATGAGTTCGATTTCTTCCTTAGCTACAGACATGCGGTTGTTGATCAAATCTTCTGTCTCAGTACCGCGTCCAACAATACGACTTCTTAACTCATCCAGACTAGGCGGTGTTAAAAAGATGAACACACCTTCTGGAAAAATATTTTTAACTTGAAGTGCACCCTGTACCTCGATTTCTAAGATAACGTCTTTACCTTCATCAAGCGTACTATTCACATATTCAATCGGTGTTCCATAATAGTTGCCAACATATTCTGCCCACTCGAGCAGCTGTTTATTTTCAATCATATCAAGGAACTCTTCTTTTGTTTTAAAGAAGTATTCTACCCCATGCCGTTCGCCTTCACGCGGCTTTCTAGTCGTTGCTGAAACGGAATATTGAATGTCCAGCTTTTGTTCACGAAGTGCTTTACACACCGTTCCTTTTCCAACACCCGACGGACCGGAAAGAACAAACAGAATGCCTCTTTCTTTTTCCATAAAAACCTCCACAACCTAACTTTCTTCTGAGCCCTCATCAACCGACATCAGTCTGTGAGCTACTGTTTCAGGCTGAACAGCTGACAAGATGACATGATCACTGTCAGTCACAACAACCGCTCTCGTTCTACGGCCATATGTAGCATCAATCAGCATGTTTTTTTCTCGTGCGACCGTGATTAATCGTTTAATCGGTGCAGATTCAGGACTGACTACCGCAATAATTCGGTGAGCAGCAACAATATTTCCGTACCCAATATTAATTAATTTCATCTTCAAACGCCCCTAACCTGCTACTATTCTAGCCAAATGGAATAACGGGTCATACGCTAATTGTACGATATTGTGAAAAACTGTACACATGTTCTTATATTTTAGCACATAAATCCTGAAATCTAAACTAATTTCCCTATTTTTAAGGAAATAGCGTAAAAAAGTTGAAAGCTACATCTTCTAGCTTGTACAGCTTCGAAGTCTGGAATCGCTCATAAAAATCTGGAATCGCTCATAAAAGTCTGGAATCGCTCATAAAAGTCTGGAATCG